>NZ_JBEZFA010000006.1:169528-230555 GCF_040649215.1 Micromonospora sp. NPDC049044
ATTACTTAAAGTCCCTCTCGGGCGCCGTGGCGGCGCCCCCCCGCCCCCCCCGCCGGCCCCCCGCCCCCGCCGCGGGGGCGCCGGCGGGGGGCCCCCCCCCCCGCCGGCTGTCCGTCGCGATGGCGGACGTCGAGCCGGTGCCGGGGTCAGGTGACCCGACCGCGGTTGTACCGGGCCCTGGCCCAGCAGAAGCAACCCACGCTGATGACGACGCACCAGATGACCGCGATGACTCCGTTGGCGCCGATCCCAGTGCCGAAGAGCAGGCCGCGCAGGGTCTCCATGACGGGCGTGAAGGGCTGGTAGTCGGCGAACACCCGCACCGGCGCCGGCATGGAGTCGGTGGGGACGAATCCGCTGCCGAGGAACGGCAGCAGAATCAGCGGCATGGGGAGGTTGCTGGCCGTCTCGACACTGTCACTGACCAGGCCGAGCGCAACCGACAGCCAGGTGAGCGCAAAGGTGATCATGGCGAGGACGCCGATCACCGCGAGCCACTCGACCGGGTTGGCGGTGGGACGGAATCCGACGAGCAGCGCCACACCGGTGACGGCCGCGAGGCTGATCATGGTCTGGACCAGGCTGCCCAGTACGTGACCCGTCAGCACCGACGGTCGGAAGATCGCCATTGTCCGGAACCGGGCGATGATGCCCTCGGTCATGTCCATCGCCACCGAGATGGCGGTGCCCTGGGCCGCGCTGACCACAGTGATGAGCAGGATGCCGGGGGTGACGTAGTTGGCGTACTGGGCGCGGTCGCCGGTCGGCCCGAGGCCGGCGCCGAGCGTGCCGCCGAAGACGTAGACGAAGAGCAGCAGGATGATGATCGGAATGCCGATGAGCAGGAAGGTCATCGACGGGTACCGCCGCATGTGCAGCAGGTTGCGCCGCAACATGGTGCTCGAATCGCGGACGGCGAGAGAGAGGGTGCTCATCGCGCGGTGGCCCTTTCCTGGTCGGGTCGGCCGGTCCGGGAGTCCGGTTGACCGGTGAGGGTGAGGAAGACGTCATCGAGGTCGGGGGTGTGTACGGAGAGCCCGGCCACGCTTATCGAGGCGCTGTCGAGGTGGTCGAGAAGCGAGCGCAGCGACCCGACCTCACCGTCGCTCGGCACCTGGAGGGTGAGCGCCGCGTCATCGCGCCTGCCGGAGGCGAACGTACGGGCCGCCGAGTCGAGACCGTCCTGGTCGGCGAACTGCAACAGCACATGGCCACCCGGAATGAGCCGCTTGAGTTCGCGCGGGGTGCCCTCGGCGATCAGCCGACCATGGTCGAGGAACGCGACGCGGTCGGCGAGATGGTCGGCCTCCTCCAAGTACTGGGTGGTGAGCAGGATGGTGACGCCCTCGGCGGCGAGCGCGCGGATGATGTGCCACATGGCCCGACGACTGCGCGGGTCGAGGCCGGTGGTCGGCTCGTCGAGGAAGATCACGCGGGGCGCACCGACAAGGGTCATCGCGAGGTCGAGCCGCCGCCGCATGCCCCCCGAGTACGTCGACACCGGCTTGCCGGCCGCCTCGGTCAGGTCGAACTGGTCGAGCAGTTCGGTGATCCGTCGCCGACCGGCAGCCCTGTCCAGGTGGCACAGGTCGGCCATCAGGTTGAGGTTCTCCCTACCGGTGAGCAGGTTGTCGACGGCGGAGAACTGGCCGGTGACGCCGATCAGTCCGCGTACCGCGTCGGGCGCTCGGGTCAGGTCGTGGCCGAAGACGCGGGCGGCACCGCCGTCGGCGTTGATCAGTGTGGAGAGAATCTGCACTGTGGTGGTCTTGCCGGCGCCGTTGGGGCCGAGCAGGGCGAAGATCGTCCCCTCGGTGATCAGCAGGTCGATGCCGTCCAGCACTACCTTGTCACCGTAGGACTTCCGCAGGCCGGTGGCGACGATTGCGGGCTTCGTGGAGCTGGTCATGGTCTCCTCTTTTGCGGGTCGCGGTGCGAACAGGTCAGGCGCGGCGGATCATGATGTCGCCGTAGGAGGTGTTCGCCCGGACCTCGACCGTCTCGTCGGTCTCCGCGGGACCGTCGGTCGTCTCCAGGGCGTTGTGCACGCGGCCGTGTTTGGAACTGACGTCGAGCCAGGCGGCGGTCCCGCGTCGGACGCCGACCTCGATGGCGCCGTACGAGGTGTTCAGCTCGATCGCCCCCCGGACGACCTCTCCCAGCCGGACGTTGCCGTAGGCGGTGCGGGCCGTCACCGAGGCCAGCGGCGCGTCGAGGGTGATGTCGCCGTACGCGGTGTTGACCCGGACGTCGCCGCCGCTGCGGCCGATCCAGCAGTCACCGGAGGAGTTCTTGATCTCGGCGGAGCCGTCGACGGCACCGAGGCGTACCTTGCCGGACGAGGCCTTCACCCGGGCCGAGCCGACGACCCGCTCCACCGCCACCTCGCCGTGACTGCTGTCGATGTCCAGCGGCCCGGTCTCGTCGAGCCGGATCCCGCTCCCGGTCTTGATCCGGCACTCGCCCAGCCGGCCCTCGCAGCGGAACGCCGCCCAGGACGACTCGGCGTGCACCCGCGACCCGGCCGGCAGCTCGATCAGCACGTCCACCGACGGCCCCGGACCGAAGCCGTAGCGGCGCCACGTCTTCGCCACCCTGATCAGTAGTTGTCCCCCCGCGTACTGGACGGTGGTCTGGTCCGCGGTGCTCACGTCGGCCTTGCTCGACGGGTCGCGGGGCCGCACCGTCACCACCGTGTCGGTGCGGTCGGTCGCTTTGATCCAGACATCTCCCACGGGCAGCTCGACCCGCGCGGCGATGGGTTCTGGCGTTTCGAAAACAGGCATGGTGGTCTCCCGGAAGGTGGTCGGTGACTGTCGCCGCTGGTCAGCGGCGCGAGAACTGCGGGGTACGGAGAGTCAGCGGGCCCAGCCGGTGATGTGCTGGCCGGAGCGCGGCTCCACCCGCCGGGGCGGCCGATGCTGCGTCTCGCCGGCGCTCACCGCACCGGCGACGGCGCGCACCAACCAGGCGTTCACCGAGAGCCCGGCGCGCCCGGCGGCCTCCTCGACGCTGGCCTTGAGGTGGTCGGGGAGTCGGAGGTTGATCCGTGAGGTGCCGCCCTCCTCCCCCTCCGGTGCGGGGGCCGGCGCGGCGAGCGTCGGCGGGCCGCTGACCTCGCGCACCTCGTCGACGGGCGGGCTGGCCGGCGTCACCACGAAGTCCGGCTCGCGCCCGCGCAACCGGACGTGCACCGAACCCGGCGCGAGATCGCGGGTGATCTCGTCGGCGGCGTCGGACAGGGCTTCGAGCAGGGTGAGACGGGTCGCCGCCTCCAACTGTGTGAAGAGTCGCTCTGCCAACAGCCGGGCCTCGGGGTCGACCCCCTCCGCGGCCACGGCGAACTCGTCTCGCAGGTTCTCTACGTACGACCTCAGCTCCATGGCACCATCATGGCACCACTTTGGCTCAGCATGCAACAGTCTTGGCTCAGGATGGTGCCGAGAATCAGTCCCGCTGCGGCAGTTCGGCCGCTTCCAGGTCGCCGAACATGCCCCGGACCAGGTGATTCGCCTCCTCCTGGGTCAGTCCGGTGGCCACCAGCAGGTCGCTGACGGTTGTTCGGATCTGCGCCACCACGACCGCCCCGGAGAAGCCAACCCCCTCCCGGTAGGCGTGACCGGCAGCCCGGACCGCCCGCAGCGCCTGCTCGCGGGCCCGGTTCGGCTCGACCGCGGCGGCGAACTGCCGCTTGAGCAGTCGGACGGCCTCGGCGAGATCGGCCACCGCCCCCGGCAGTGCGTCCGGGACCGGTTCGCCGTCCTCGATGAGCGTCACCGCCCGGCGGATCAACGTTCCGCTGTTACGCATCGCCCGGTCGATCGGCTCCGCCGCCTGGGCGTACTGGCTCACCGGACCGCGCCGTTCGTGCCAATGCAGCGGCGACAGGACACTGGTCTCCCGGGCGCCCTGGGTCGCCTCGACGAACGCCTGCAACTGGCCCTTGTTCTGGCGCAGTTCGCCGCGGGCGGTGCGGGCCCGATCAGCGTCCCGCTCGGCCAGCGCGCCGGCGGTCGCGTCGAGTTGGGTGACGAGCAGATCCAACGCCGGCCGCGCGGCCCGGTTGAGCACCCGCAGCGGGTTCAGCGGCAGCAGCACCGTGGTGACCAGCAGCGCCATGCCGCCCCCGATCAGCGCGTCCACGAACCGAGGGATCTCCAGATCACGCACGGACGGACTGAGCGTGGCGATCAGCACGGCCGTCGCCCCGGCCTGGACGACCACCGCCGCACTGCCCACGAGGAACAACGCGACAACGATCGCGAGCACGACGATCAGGGCGAGCTGCCACCACCCGGTGCCGATCACCAGCAGCAGCAGGTCACCGATCAGCACCCCGACGGTGACCCCGATGATCAGCTCGACGGTCCGGCGGAGCCGCTGGCCGACGGACGCGGCGAGAGTCGAGACCGCGGAGATCGGAGCGAAGACCGGCTGCGACACGTGGAGCAGTTCGTGCGCCACAAACCATGCGAGCGCCGCGGCCAGGCCGGCCTGCAGGGCGAGACCGCCGATGGCCCGGACCCGACGTAACCGGTCGCGCAGCGTGCGCACCGCACGCGCCGAAAGCCGGGCCACCATCGGAGCGCGGCCGTCCGCTCCGTGCCGACCGGCTGCGACCATGGCGGCACCTACCCCGCCAGCGCCCGCCCAATCCCCCACTCCGGTGCGTCGACACCCCAGCGGAGCCTGCGGTGAGCGGCGACGCGATTGAGGCCGCCCGGTTCGGGTAGACCGCGCTCTGCCGCCCGTCCGGGTGCCGACCCCGGCGCGGTGCTGGCAGGGCTGGCCCCGGGTCGAACGTGTGCCATGGGGCTGCCGAGACGCCTCGGGGGACATTCGGATGGATCAGCGCGGTTGAGCGGGCCACACAGCACCTGCGGCATCGTGGAGCTGCGGGTGCACGGAGTCTCCGGCGCGAACGCCGAAGAGGTGCTGGGCCTGCGGCAGACCGCACAGGTGGCGGGTGACCGCAGCGGAGGCTTCTACCGGCCGCGCCCCCGGTGTACGGACGCCACCGGCGCGCACGGGGTGACGCTTGAGGCGTACCGCTGGGGTGACCTGCCCTCCGGGACCGTGGCCCGCGCCCTGGGGCTGGTCTTCCTGCTGCCCTTCATGCTCGTCAACGTGGCGATCTGGATGCGTCCCGCGAACTCCGGTTCGGAGGCGACTGTCAGGTCGCTGTGCCGGGTGCTGGCGCTCACGCTCACCGTGCTCTACGTGCTCGCCATCGCCGGCGTCGCCCTGGACCTCGTCGGCTGGAAGTGTCTGAACTCGGCGAACTGCCTCGCCGGACGCAGCTGGCTGTCCTGGTTGAGCGGGCGGCCGGTCGGGCTGCGACTGGCGGTGCTCGCGCTGGTCCCGGCCGCCGCGATCGGCCTGATCTGGCGAATCAGCAGCCGCCCGGGTCGGACGTTCGAGGCGTTTCGCGCACCCGAGCGGGTAGCCGGGCACCGGCTCGGCGCTGTCGGTCAGTGGGACGCCGAGCCGCTCGTCGGGCGGCTGCGCTCGATCCACGTCGCCGCCGCGTTCGCGACGCTCGACCTCACCCTGCTGCTGGCCCGGGTCGCCACCGGTGCCACCGCCATCGGCGTCGCGTTGACGGTGGCCACCGTGCTGGTCCTGGCCGCCTGCGTGGGATCGCTCTGCACTCCCCCGCTGATCGACCAGGCCGCCACCGATCGGCGACTCGACGGCATCACCCACGCGCTGCGGTCCACCGCCATCGTCCTGACCGTGCTCGTGGTGGCCCACGTGCTGGCCAGCCCGCAGCCGTGGGACGGACGCCGCGAGCTGCCCGGCTACGACACGACCCTGGCCGGCCTGTTCGTCACGCAGACGACAGTGCTGGCCATCCTGGGTGTGGTGCTGCTGCGGCTGCGGGACCGGCGGGGTGCGACGCCACTGTTCGGGCTGGGCGGGCTCGCGATCGCGGCCGCCGGGATCAGCGTGGCGGTGGCGTACTCCGCCGAGGCGGTCTACCGGGCCGCGGACTTCCTCGACCGGGATGTGCCGACCGGTGCGGGCATCGCCGCCGGCCCACCCCGCGCGTACACCTGGGTGATCTTCGGTTTCCTCCGCGCGATCCTGATCACGGTGGTCGTCGCCGGCCTGGTCGCGGTGATCTCCCGCCGCAAGCGGCGTCGCGACGCCGCGACGATCGTCGCCCACGACTACCCGAACGCCCCGGCGGAGGCCAGGAACCGACTGCGGCAGGTCCGCGACGCGATTGCCCGCGCTCGGTTCACCGAGAAACTGGTGCCGCTCGCGGTGCTCTTCGGCTGCCTCGCCGGACTGGCCACGGCCACCACCACCATCGGCCTGCTGGGACAGTTCCCGGGCGACGTCGTGGAGCGAAACGCCGGGTTGCCGGCGGACGCGGTCACCTTCGCCATCGCGTTCGGCAGTTGGCTGATCGCCGCGATCATCCTCGGCCTGATCATCGGCAGCATCTTCGCCTACCGGACCATCCCGTTCCGCCGGCACGTCGGGGTGCTCTGGGACCTCGGCACGTTCTGGCCCCGGGCCGCCCACCCCTTCGCACCGCCCTGCTACGCCGAACGCGCCGTACCGGAGCTGACCCGCCGGATCACGTACCTCGTCGAGAGCGGCAACGCCGTGCTGCTCACCGGGCACAGCCACGGTTCGGTGCTGCTCGCCGCAGCGGTGCTCCAACTGCCTCCGGAGGTCGGCAGCCGGGTCGCCCTACTCACCCACGGTTCACCGCTGCGTCGCCTCTACGCGCGGCTCTTCCCCGCCTACATCGACGACGCGGTACTGCGGGACATCGGCCACCGGGTCGGTTGGCGCTGGGTGAACCTGTGGCGCGACACCGACCCGATCGGCGGCTGGGTCTTCTCCGCCCACCGGTCACCCCGGACGGCGCCGAGCAGCGACCCGGCAGCGGCGGTGGACCGTCGACAACGCGATCCCCGCGACGTGGTGACCCCGCCCAGCGACAGCGTCCCCCCTCCCATCCACGGACACTGGCCGGACGAGGCGGACGAGGCGTTCACCGAGGTGGTGCGGGAGTTGGTGCGGCGCCTCGAGGGGCAGGCGGAACCACCCGAATAGCGGGCCGGGTCACCCGGGGCGGGTCGCCCGGGCACGCCAGTCGTCGAGGCGCGTGCCGGCGATGCGGGCGCCGTCGCCGGGGACCAACGAGCGTTCGCCGAGCGTGGCACCGAAATAGCGGGCGCCCGGGTCGGCCACCACCGAGCGGGGATCCTGCTGGGACGCGAGGATGGATCGGCCCAGTTCGTCGAGGCGGAACTGCTCCGGGCCAGCGATCTCGACCACCGCGTTCGTGGGAGCACCGACCACTACCTCGGCCACCCCGGCCGCGACGTCGTCCGCTGCCATCGGCTGGATGAGGACCGGCGCGAGGTGCACGGTGTCGCCATCCGTGGCGGCGTCGATGATCCCCTGGAGAAATTCGAAGAACTGCGTGGCGTGCACGACGGAGTACGGGATCCCGGCCGCGACGACCAGTTTCTCCTGGGCGACCTTCGCCCGCATGTACCCGCTGTCCGGGATCCGGTCGCAACCCACGATCGAGAGCACCACGTAGTGGCCGACCCCGGCCGCCGCCGCGGCGGCGAGGAGATTGCGGGTGGACGTCTCGAAGAACTCCAGCACGGCGTCGTCCTCGAACGACGGCGAATTCGACACGTCGACCACGACATCCGCACCGGCGAGCACCTCGGCCACCCCCTCGCCGGTAAGGGTGTTGACGCCGGTCTTCGGCGACGCCGGCACCGCCTCGTGCCCCTGGGCACCGAGACTGTCCACGAGCTTGGTGCCGATGAGGCCACTGCCGCCGATGACGACGATCTTCATGGTCGAACACGTCCTGTCTGCGCTGGGTTGCACCGTGCTGACAACCAGTAAGACGGAAAGCGTGCGCCGATGTAGGACAATCGCCGGAGATACGGTCCGACGAGATCTGGAGGTCGACATGACTGCGGTGTCCCATCCGGTCTTCGCCCGGGTGTACGAGAAGCTCAGCGTCGCCATGGACCGTGCCGGCACCGCGGAGTTCCGCCGGGACCTGGTCGCCGGGCTGTCCGGCCGGGTGATCGAGATCGGGGCGGGCAACGGCCTGCTGTTCGCCCACTATCCACCCGGGGTGACCGAGGTCCTCGCGGTCGAGCCGGAACGTCGACTGCGCGCCGCCGCCGAGCGGGCGGCACCGGACGCGCCGGTACCGGTCACCGTCGTCGACGGTCTGGCCGACGCCCTGCCCGCGGGCGACGGCGAGTTCGACGCTGCTGTCGTCGCGCTGGTGCTGTGCACAGTGCCGGATCAGGCGAGCGCGCTCGCGGAGGTGAGCCGGGTGCTGCGCCCCGGCGGCCAACTGCGCTTCTTCGAACACGTCGCCGCCGAGCAGCACAGCCGCCTGCACCGAGCCCAACGTCTGCTCGACGCGACACTGTGGCCCAAGCTGTTCGGCGGCTGCCACACCAACCGCGACACCGTCGCCGCCATCAGCGCCGAAGGGTTCGTGATCGAGGAGCTGCGTCGGTTCCGCTTCCCGGCCACCAGCAACAGCCCGTCCGCACCCTGCGTACACGGCCGGGCGATCCGGCCCGCTGCGGCACACCAGCCCTGAGAACTGAAGCCGGGCTGCCGTCCATAACGGCGCTCGATCGATAGCAGCTCGCCTTTCGCGAATGTCGACCGCGCTTCGCGATGTCGGCCGCCTTTCGCGATGTCGGCCGCAGGGTCCGGCCAGCCGGTTACGGGCTGCGGACAACATGAACGCGAATGGTTATTGGCTCGTCCGGCGTACCTTAATATCCCGTTTTGTGGGCATACGCGACCGTTACGTGATGTGGTGATGAGCGCACTTTGTCAGTGCCATCCAGGCCTTTCACGCAGCGTGTGGCTCACCAAGCTCTCCTGCGAGGTAATACCCACGGAGGGTGTTCTGTGACAGCAAAACCCAATCATCATCGCCTTCGCCAACGGCTGCTACCCGCGCTCGCGGCATCCGCAGCGGCCGCCGTCGTCGCGAGCTTCCTGCTGCTCGGCTCCACGCCGGCCAGCGCCGCGGATGCACCTGTGAACCTGGGGACAGCCGGCAACTTCTCCGTCCTTGCCGGAGCCGAGCCGACCAACACCGGCCCGAGCTTCCTGGGTCAAAGCCTTGGGCGATTCCCTGGAAACACCGCGGCGGGCTTCGACACGGCAACCATCGGCGGTGAGGTCCACCTCGGCGACGCGGTCGCTCTCCAGGCCCAGAGTGACCTGACGATCGCCTTCAACGACGCCGCCGGACGGACACCATTCACCAACCTGCCCGCGGAACTCGGCGGCAACACCCTCAATGCTGGTGTCTACCGGATCGGGGCCGCGCAGCTGACCGGGGCGTTGACGCTCAACGGCCAGGGCGATCCCGCGGCCGTGTTCATCTTCCAGGTCGACTCCGCGCTGACGACGGCGTCGAACAGCAGTGTCGTCCTGATCAACGGCGCTTCGGCCTGCAACGTGTTCTGGAAGATCGGCAGCTCAGCGACAATCGGTACGGGTACCACCTTCGTGGGCACCGTCATGGCCCAAGCGGCGATCACGATGGCTACGGGCGCGACCCTCCAGGGCCGTGCACTGGCACGTACCGCCGCCGTCACCCTCGACACCAACGTCATCACAGCGCCGCTCTGCGCCGGGCCCACCGGTCCGCCCGGGCCGTCCGGCCCGCCCGGGCCCACCGGTCCGCCCGGACCGTCCGGCCCGCCCGGCAGCCCTGGCGCACCCGGCGCACCCGGCAGCCCCGGCGCACCCGGTGCACCTGGCAGCCCCGGCGCACCCGGCGCACCCGGCGCACCCGGCAGCCCGGGTGCACCCGGCAGCCCCGGCGCACCCGGCGCACCCGGTGCACCCGGTAGCCCCGGCGCACCCGGCAGCCCGGGCGGCGGCGGAAGGTTCCCCGTCCTGCCGGTGACCGGCAGTGGCGCGGTCCCGGCCATGACGGGCATCGGAAGTGCACTGATCGTGCTTGGCGCGTTCGCGTTCTTCCTCGCCAGGCGTCGCACCGGGGAGTCCTGATCGGAGGCCCGGCCGGTGACCTGCCCGCCGGGCACCCTCGGCACTGACCACGCGCGACACCGTCGGCCCACTTCCCCGCGGGGAGTGGGCCGACGGTGTGCCGGGCCAACGGGCCCGGTACCGCACGCACCGGGTCAGTCGGTCAGGCCCAGCTTCCGCATGGCTCGTCCTCTCGTTCGTGCGAGAGGTAGAGCAGAACCTGTAGCCGGCCGCACGACATAGGTCTGCGCAAACCGCGCGCTGCCCAGCTCGCCGGCGGCCGGCGCGAAGTCAAACGTCTGTTCACCGACCTCGACGGCCCGCGCGCAGCAGTGCAGGAGAGCGGTGATCGGCTTCCGTGCCGGTACATCGGCAGACTTCCTGTGCAGTCCTTTCGGGTGCCCAATGCCGTGCGCTCCGCGGCGCGCCCGAGTGGATCCGCACCCCGACCGGCGTCACCGGGTCGGCAGGCCCGCCACCCAGTCATCCAGGCCCGCCGGGCTCCTGAACAGCAGCACCGGCGGCCCGGCCGGGTCGGCCTGCCAGGTCCGCATTCGCCGCCGTTCCCGGCCGAACGCGGCGATGTGCCAGACGAGGATCGAGTCCCCGGACAGCACACTGCCAAGTGATTCGCGGTTTCCGTTGCAGATCACCTCGCCGGAGCCCAGGCGGCGCAGGGTACGACGCAGCAAACGCCAGAACGAGCGCCACCGCGGGTAGTCCAGGGCCACCACCAGGTCGGCCCGGGCCAGCGGCACGTCCCGCCATCCGTGGTACGCGCCGTCGAGGATCCAGGTGTCCCGACGGCAGATCTCCTCGATCCGGCCGCGCTGCTGGGCGACCGGCACCTCGACCCACCCCGGCAGCCACAGCAGGTCGTCCACCGGATACCACGGCAATCCGAGGCGCTCGGCCAAGCGCTCGGCGAGAGTGGACTTGCCCGAGCCGTGCACCCCGTAGACCAGGATGCGGCGCGGTGCGGTCATCGCGGCAGCGTACGCGCGACGGAAAATGGTTTGCCGTACGGGACGGGCCGCAGGAGAGTGTCGTCCATGACGTACTGACGGAACCACCCACGCCTCCGCCCCCGGTGACACCTCCCGGTGGGCGTGCCGTCGCCCGTTCCCGCGTCAGTGAGAAGTGAGTCTCCCTTGCTCCAGCACCACTCCCCTCGGGAGTCCCTGCCCCCGTCCACCCCGGCCACCGTCTCGGTGTTCGCCTCACCCGCGAGCTGGATCGAGTCCGCCGCGCTCGACCAGTGCCAGCAGGTTGCCGCCCTCGACGGCATGATCCACGTCGCGGCGATGCCGGACCTGCACCCCGGCAAGGGCGCACCCATCGGTGCGGCCATGGCGTCGACAGTGCTGTACCCGTTCCTGGTGGGCTCCGACATCGGTTGCGGCATCGCTGTGTTCCCGATCAGGCTCAAGCGGGCCGTGCCGGAGCGCCTCGCCGCCCGGTTCCCCGACCTCGACCGCGCGTTGGATCCGGAACAGGACGCCGACGACCCGGTCTGGGCGGTCCTCCAGGGTGACGTCCCGGCCGGTCACCTGGACGGTCTCGGGACGGTCGGCCGCGGCAACCACTTCGTCGAACTGGCGCGCGTCGACACCGTCCTCGACACCGGCCACGCGAGTCGTCTCGGGCTCGACGCCGGCGATCTCGTGCTCATCGTGCACAGCGGTTCCCGTGGTCTGGGCGAACGGATCCTGCGGGCACACACCGAGCTGCACGGCGCCGGTGCCGCTCCCGATCCCGGCGCCTACCTGAGCATGCACGACGCCGCCGTGCGCTGGGGTTCGCTCAACCGCCGGCTGCTGGCGGCCCGGGTCGCGGACGCGTTGGGGGCGGAGCCCACCGCACCGATCGTCGATCAGTGCCACAACCTGGTCGAGCTTCGCGACGGGGTCTACCTGCACCGCAAGGGCGCGGCGCCGGGCGATGGCCGCGACGTCCTCGTCGCCGGCACCCGGGGCACTGCCTCCTTCCTGGTGGCCGCCCACGCCGGCGCGGAGGCCAACCATTCGGTGGCGCACGGCGCCGGCCGCAAGATGTCGCGCGCCGACGCCCTGCGGCGGGGCCGGGCCAAGCACACCGTCGAGGAGCTACGGCGCACGCCGGTGGGCTCGCTTGTGGTGTGCGGCGACCGCCAACTGCTGTTCGAGGAGGCGCCCACGGCGTACAAGCGCATCGAGCAGGTGATCGCCGACCTGGTCGAGCACCGGCTGGCCACCCCGGTGGTCAGGACGACTCCGCTGGTCACCTACAAGACGCCCGATCCCGGCTCCGCGTCCCGGACGCAACGGCGGGGCCAGCACGGCGGACGGGGCCGGTGATGGGCGTGCTCCTGCTGCTGTCCGCCGGCCGTGGTCCGCGGGAGTGCGCCTGGGCACTCGCCCAGCTACTGCGTCGGCTGACCGAAGCTGGCACCCGCCGAGCTCTGACGATCGAACAGGTTCAGCTGGTGCCCGGTGATCGACCCGGCACCTACCGTTCGGCGCTCATCCGGATCACCGGCGCGGACGCCGACGCGTTCGCCGCCTCCTGGACCGGAACGCTGTGCTGGCAGGCCCCGAGTCCGTACCGGACGAGCACGGGCCGGAAGAACTGGTACGTCACCGCGCAACCGCCGCAGCCCGACGCCACGCCGACGCCGTTCGCCGAGGCCGACGTCGACATCGTCGGCTGCCGTACCGGCGGTCCGGGTGGTCAGCACCGGAACAAGGCAAGCACGGCGGTCCGCGCGACGCACCGTCCGTCCGGCCTCGTCGTCGTGGTGGACGAGGAGCGGCAGTTCAGCCTCAACCGCGCTGTCGCCCTGCAGTTGCTGCGGCAACGCGTCGAGCAGGGCGACGAGGCGGCGCGGCGTGCGGTCAGCACGGCCCGGTGGCGGGTGCACGACGACCTGGTCCGTGGCGATCCGGTGCGGGTAGAACGTCCGGAGCCCCAGCGACCGAATCGGCGCGGGCGGTGATCCGGTTCAGACGTCCATCACCGCGTCCGCGAACGCCTGCGGGGCCTCCTGCGGCAGGTTGTGCCCGACCCCGCCGCCGACGGTCCGGTGTTCGTACTGCCCGGTGAACTGCTTGCCATAGACGCCAGGCTCCAGGTGCGGTGCGCCGTTGGCGTCCCCCTCCAGGGAGATGCTGGGCACGGTGATCTCCGGTTTCGCGGCCAGCCGCTGCTCCACCTCGTCATACTGTGACTCGCCAGCGGCGAGGGCCAGCCGCCACCGGTAGTTGTGGATCACGATGTCCACGTGGTCCGGGTTGTCGAACGCGGAGGCGCTGCGGTCGAAGGTGGCATCGTCGAACGACCACTTCGGCGACGCGGTCCGCCAGATCAGTCTGGCGAAGTCGCGCCGGTTCCTGTCGTAGCCCTCCCGGCCGCGTTCGGTGGCGAAGTAGTACTGGTACCACCAGGCCAGCTCCGCCTTCGGTGGCAGCGGCACCCTGCCCGAGGCCTGGCCGTCGATCAGGTAACCGCTCACCGACACCAGCCCTCGGCAGCGCTCGGGCCACAGCGCGGCCACCACGTCGGCCGTCCGCGCACCCCAGTCGAACCCGGCCAGCTTCGCTGAGTCGATCTTCAGGGCGTCCATCAGGGCGATGAGGTCGAGCCCCATGGCTGCCGGTTCGCCGTTGCGCATGGTGTCGTCGGAGCGGAACCGGGTCGTGCCGTAGCCCCGCAGGTACGGCACGACGACCCGATGCCCGGCGTCGGTGAGCAGCGGCACGACGTCGACGAAGCTGTGGATGTCGTACGGCCAGCCGTGCAGGAGGATCACGGCGGGACCGTCGGGCGGCCCGGCGTCCACGTAGCCCACGTTCAGCACCCCGGCGTCGACCTGTCTCACCTCGCCGAACGTCCCCGCACCGGCCACCGCGATCGACCTCTCCCCCGCGTCCTGAGCTGCTCTGACCTGCCGTCCTGATCAACGTAGGGGCCGGTCACCGGCCCGACGACGCTATGCGCAAGGACCGCAGCCGAGATGCCGATCTGGGTAGGATGCCCGCCGTACACAAGCCGTTGACCTGGCATTTCGCCGGGTTCGCCGCCACCGGGCCGGGGTGCGCACCCGGACCGGACCGGGTGCTCGGGTGACCGGGACTGCCTCGTTGCCGGTGGAGGTCGTGGGACCGTCGGGGGGTGACCGTAGGGTGGTGGCATGGCTGAGCGACCCCTGACCCTGATGGCGGTGCACGCCCACCCCGACGACGAGGCGACGAGCACCGGTGGCGTGCTGGCCCGCTACGCCGCGGAGGGCGTCACGACGGTCCTGGTGACCTGCACCGACGGGCGGTGCGGCGACGGCCCTGGCGGGGTGAAACCGGGCGACCCGGGGCACGATCCGGCAGCTGTCGTGGCGATGCGCCAGGCCGAGCTGGAGGCCAGCTGCGCGGTGCTGAAGGTCAGCCACCTGGAGACCCTCGGTTACGCCGACTCGGGGATGATGGGCTGGCCGACAAACGACCAGCCCGGCGCGTTCTGGACGACGCCGGTGGCGGAGGCGGCGGGCCGCCTCGCCGAGCTGATCCGGCAGTACCAGCCAGACGTGATCGTCACGTACGACGAGAACGGCTTCTACGGCCACCCGGACCACATCCAGGCACACCGGATCACCATGGCCGCCGTCGAGATGACCGACAGCCCGGCCAAGGTCTACTGGACCACCGTGCCGCGCGCCGCGTTCGAGCAGTTCGGCCAGATCATGCGGGAGCTCGGCGTCGAGTGGGACGCGCCGGACCCGGCGGCGGAGCCGATGCCGCAGCTCGGCCTGCCCGACGACGAGATCAGCACCTGGGTGGACACGAGCAGCTACGGCGCGCAGAAGTTCGACGCGCTGGCCACCCACGCCAGTCAGACCGAGAACATCTTCTTCCTGCAACTGGGCCGGGAGCGGTTCACCGAGCTGATGGGGGTGGAGACCTTCGTGCGGGTCCGGGACCGGACCGGCGCGGCGACCCCCGAGGACGACCTCTTCGCCGGTCTGCGCTGACCAATGTGGATGAGACCCTCGCGTCGTTCCTCGCGGAGCTCATGATGGGGAATCACGCGGCCAGCTGGGTCGTCCGCGAGGCACCACACCGGGTCACCCGTCCCTACGACAGGTAGCCCGGTGGCTGGCGAGGTGGTCACGGCCGGTTGATGCGGCCGGTGATCGCCCCACCGCTCCGCGGTCAGCAGCAGCCGCCCTGCCCCCGCCGTGCGGTGACCGCTTCACGTTCACCCGTCTCGGGCCCCTCCGCACCCACGCACCGCACCGCCGTCATCCGAAACTTTCGACAGCGAGCCGGTTGAGGCTCCGCAGCTCATGTGACCAATTTCCGGAAGTATTGACGGTTGACGTCCCGACATCGACCACCTTAACGTTTCGAGCGAGTTTCCAGTTTCCGGTCGGCACGGCACCACCGCTCACCATCAGCCCCAGCTCGGGCGCGCGGCACCGGCCCCCTGCTCAACCCGTCCGCACCGCACCCTGCGCTTCAAGATCGATAAATGTCTATGAAAACGGAAGGGAACGCAGATGAAGCTGAGACAGTGGACCACCGTCGGCGTGGTCGCCGTCCTCACCGTCGCGGCGCTGAACACGGTGCCCGCCACCGCGAGTCGGCCGTACGACCCCACCGCGCAGAGCCTCGGCGCCCTCGGCCTGCGCCACGGCCTCCACGTCGGCACCGCGGTCAACATGGATGCGCTCAACGACGCCGGTGACCCGCAGTACCGCGCGCTGGCCGCCACGGAGTTCACCTCGGTGACCGCCGAGAACGTGATGAAGTGGGAGGTGCTGGAGCCCACCCGCGGCACCTACAACTGGGCCGGGGCCGACCAGCTCATCGAGTTCGCCAAGCGCAACCGGCAGAGCGTACGCGGCCACGTGCTGGTCTGGCACAACCAACTGCCCGGCTGGCTGACCAGCGGTGTCGCCGACGGCTCCATCAGCAAGGCGGAGCTGCGCGAGCTGCTGCGCAAGCACATCACCACCGTCGTCAACAGGTACAAGGGCAAGATCTGGCAGTGGGACGTGGTCAACGAGGCGGTGAGCGACCCCTGGGACACCCCGTCGACCCTGCACTACAAGGGCTTCTGGGCGGAGAACCTCGGGCCGGGCTACATCGCCGACGCGTTCCGCTGGGCGCGGGCCGCCGACCCCAAGGCCCTGCTGTTCTACAACGACTACAACATCGAGGCGTTCGGTTCCGGCAACGCGGCGGACGACAAGACCCAGTTCGTCTACGAGATGACCAAGGGCCTGCGCGCGCAGGGTGTGCCGATCGACGGCGTCGGCTCCCAGGGGCACCTGGGCACCCAGTACGGCAACTTCGACACCCTCCAGGTGACCGCCGCGTTGAAGAAGTTCGGCGGGCTCGGCGTCGCCACCGCCTTCACCGAGGTCGACGTCCGCAGCCAGATGACGGCAGGCGTCCAGGCCGGCAACGCGGAGGAGATCAACCCTCGGCTCCAGGCGTCGGCGGCCAACTTCAGCGTGCTGATGAAGGCGTGCCTGGCCGTGCGGAGCTGCCTGTCGTACACGGTCTGGGGGTTCAGCGACAAGTACTCCTGGGTGCCCGGCTGGTTCGACGACCCGCCGGAGGGCCTGGCCACCATCTACGACGAGAACTACCAGCCCAAGCGGGCGTACCAGGAGCTGAAGTCGGACCTGATCTTCGCTGGACCGCCGTACGTCCTGCCGCGCGTCGCACCCAAACCCCGCCGCTGACCCTCGGTCGCGGCTGACCCGACGGCGTGTCCGTCGACGTACGGCCGTGTGGGGCGCGGCGGAGCCCCACACGGCCGGTACGTCCCCACGGTCGTCGGCGTTCGACTCACGTTCAGCCGTCGCGGGTGGCCGTACGGACGCCATTGGAGTATTGATGCCGGTTCTACCTGCTTATTGATGGTGTTGGTGTAACCATAGTGGGCGTGGGAACTGCGAAAACTGCCATGCCTGCGATCTCGCCGCTCACCGGCGATCCAATCAAGCGGGCCGATGCCGAACGGCTCGCGGGGGTGCTGAAGGCCTTCGCCGATCCAGCACGACTGCGTCTGCTCAGTCTGATCCAGTCCGCGCCGGAAGGTGAGGCGTCCGTCAGCGACCTCACCGGGGCGCTCAACCTGTCCCAGCCGACAGTGAGTCATCACCTGCGGATCCTCACCGAGGCCGGCCTCCTCGAACGCGACAAGCGGGGGGTGTGGGCCTACTACCGCCTGGTGCCCACCGCCATCGCCCAGATCGCCGACCTGTTGACGCCGCCCCGGAAGCGGGCGACGAAGAAGGTCCGCTGACCCGGCACATCCGCTCCGGGGTTCGGATGCCGAGCAGGTGCAGCCCCTGCCGCAGCGTCCGGGCCGCCGCCCGGTAGAAGCCGTCCAGGGAACCTATGCACAACTCGTGCGCCGCACCGGCCTCACCGAGGTCGGCCAGGTGCTCGATCAGCATGCCGAACGGTGTCCCCCAGTCACCCAGGTGGTTGCCCCGCGCCACCGGTGCCCCAGCCAGTCCAGCAGCCGCACCGCCGCGTCGCCGACGACAGTGGAGCGAAGATGCCCGACGTGCATCTCCTTCGCCACGTCCGGGGCCGAATAGTCGCGGGAGACAGCTCAGCGCAGGCGCGACGGATCGCTGGCGTCGCCGCGCACCGACCTGGACGTCACACCACGCTCCGGTGCACCTGGCGATCACGCTGGTCACGCGGGCAACCTGGCGGGTCGGCGGGTGTGTCGACATCCCGATTACCACCGCTCGGGCGAGCGTCCGACGCCGCGAATCGTCGTTTGGGACGGTACGCCACCGGGAACTGCCCCGACATCGACGAAGGATGATCATGAGCCGACACACACCGCCACCGTCCACCCGTACGCGACGCGTGCTCGCGCTGATCCCGCTGGTGGGCACCATGACACTTGCCACCGCCTGCACCACCACCGCCGCGGACCCGCCCGGCTCGACCCCGTCGGGTGCGGCACCGACATCCACAGCGGCGGCAGCGGACCCGACCGGCCAGCCGTCGCCGAGCACCAGCGCGAGCGGCCCGGTGACCATCCCGACGTCGGCGTTCGTCGAGCTGCCGCCCGAGCTGCGGAAGTCTCCGCGTCGAACGGTGCCGGTCGAGCAGGCCCTGCCGAAGCTCTGCGCCAACGAGTTCGGCACCGGGGGCCGCCAGGTCACCGCCGCCGCGGCGATGACAGTCACCTACAAGGGGGCCGACGACGGTCCCTCGTACACGCCCCAGGGGATGGTCCACCAGACCATCTTCACCTTCGCCGGCACCGGGGCCACGGACTACCTGGCCCGGCTGCGCACCGACCTGAAGGCGTGTCCCTCCTACCAGCAATTCGGAAACCGGGCGACCGTCAAGACCGAGGCTCTGCCCGGCATCGGTGACGAGGCGCTGCTGCTGACCCGGACGTGGCCCAACACGAACCTGAACGGAGAACACACGGGCGGCAACGGGTCCAGCCAGATCGCGGTGGCCCGCGTCGACACGGTGGTGACGGTCTTCAACGACCAGGGGTGGGAGGGCTCCAGCGGCAATCCCGCAGTCGTGGACCGGGTCGTGCGGGACGGCGTGCGAGCCATCGACGCCTGGCACGGGTAGTGCCACCACTGCCGCCAGCGCGGCGCTCGATCCCCTGCCACCAGACCGACGGGCGGCTTCGCCGGTTGCGATGATGCGGCCGTGACTTCCTCGCCCTCCGATCCGCTCGACCTGCGCGGTGTGCGACGCGCCTACGACACCGTCGCCGCGGACTACGCCACCTGCCTGCCGGACACCCGCGCCGAAGCCGCACTCGACCTCGCCATGGTCGACGCGTTCGCTGAGGCGGTGACGGCCAGCGGCGACAGCGCGGTCCTCGACGCCGGATGCGGCACCGGCCGGATGAGCAGGTACCTCACCGATCGTGGGTGTCTGGTACACGGCGTGGACCTGTCGCCGGGCATGATCGTCCGAGCACGACGCGACCACCCCGACCTGATGTTCGCCGTCGGCTCGTTGACCGCCCTGCCCTTCCCGGACGCCCAGTTCGCCGGTGTCCTGCTGTGGTACTCCACCATCCACACACCCCCCGCCGGGCAGGCGCGCGTCTTCGCCGAGGCGGCCCGGGTGCTCCGGCCCACGGGCCATCTGCTCGTCGGCTTCCAGGCCGGCGAAGGTGCACGAGACATGTCCGGCCCCTACCGCCGCCGCTTTGGCCTAGAGGTCCACCTGACGCGGCACCGATACACGGCAGACCAGGTCGCCGCCGAGATCGAGGCCGCCGGCCTGCGGGAGGAGTGCCGCCTGGTGCGGCGGGCCGGGAGCACCGAGCGGGACGACCAGGCGTTCCTCCTGGCCACGGCCGGGCACGTCAGCGGTTGACGGCCATCTGCCGGCCGAGTCGTCCAGCGGGCCGGCCCTGGGGTGCCAGGTCTACGTCGGATGCCCGGAGAGACGACTGGGACGGTACGCCGCCCCGGTCGCGTACCTCCCCGGTTGTGGGTTGGTCGGCAACTCCGGCATGACGACTCGGCTGCGGCGCGCTACCTACGCTGCCACCGGTAGCTGTCACACCGTCGAAGGGAACCGTGATGTCCGTCCGTCACCTGCTTGTCGCCGCCGTAGCCGCCCCGCCCGCCGGGATCGAGCTGGTCGCCCGCGCCTCGGTCCAGCCGGCCGCCGCCACCGTTCTCACAATGAGCTCCGGGCGGATCGGTGCGAGCGTGGGCGCCCTGCTGGGGCTCGTGGGCGCGGTCGTCGGTGGACTGGCCCTGGCCCGTCCCACCAGTCGGGTCGGCACCAGCTCCGGGAGCGGTGGGGCCGCCTTCGCCCTGGCGGCGGGGCTGGTCGGGATGGCGCTCGGTGGGCTGGTGGTGGCCACCGCCGACGGCGGCGTCGGTACGGGTAACGGGCTCGGCGGGGCCTACGTGGCCCTGGTGGTCGGCTTGGCCGCGGTGGTCCTCGGTGGACTGGCTCTGGTCCGGGCCCGCCGCAGTGCCCGGCTGGCCGCCTGAGGTCGTGCTCAGGAGCGGGTGAGCCAACCGGGCACGGTCAGACCACACTCGTAGGCGAGGATCACCAGCTGTGCCCGGTCCCGGACCTGCGTCTTGGTCATGATCCGGCTGACATGCGTCTTGGCGGTGGCCGGGCTCAGCACCAACCGCGCGGCGATCTCGTCGTTCGACAGGCCCGCGGCGACAAGTGCGAGCACCTCGCGCTCCCGGGTGGTGAGCCCGCTCAGCCGCGGCCCGGGGTCGGGATGGGTGGCCCGAGCGCTGAACTCGGCGATCAGCCGCCGGGTGATCGACGGCGCGATCAGCGCGTCTCCACGGGCGACCACCCGCACCCCGTGGATCAGCTCCGCCGGCTCGGTGTCCTTGACCAGAAACCCACTCGCGCCGGCCCGGAGCGCCCCGTAGACATAGTCGTCCAGGTCGAAGGTGGTCAGGATGATCACCCGGGCCGTGCCGGTGGTGACGATCTGCCGGGTGGCGGCGAGGCCGTCGAGGACGGGCATCCGGATGTCCATGAGGACGACCTCCGGACTCAACTGCCCGGCCAGCCGCACCGCCTCGGCGCCGTCGGCGGCCTCGCCGACCACCTCGATGCCGTCCTC
The DNA here is from genome assembly GCF_040649215.1 of Micromonospora sp. NPDC049044. Taxonomy (NCBI): domain Bacteria; kingdom Bacillati; phylum Actinomycetota; class Actinomycetes; order Micromonosporales; family Micromonosporaceae; genus Micromonospora; species Micromonospora sp. NPDC049044. Next base: position 190,151 of record NZ_JBEZFA010000006.1, read on the forward strand.
GCCGTCCAGGATGGATCGGAAGCCGGCGCGGACCAGGGTCTGGTCGTCGGCGAGCAGCAGTCGGATCACGTCGGCTCCCCCGCCGTTGTCGAAGCGGGCCGCAGCGGCAGGCGGGCGCGGACCCGGAAGCCGCCGCCCGGCTGCGCTCCGGTGGTCAGTGAACCGCCGAGCGCGCTGGCCCGCTCGCGCATCCCGATGATCCCGCTGCCCGGAGCGCCGGGCGTGCCGGTGCCGTCGTCCTCCACCTCCACCAGCACGTCGTCGCGGTCGGGTCGTACCCGGACCACGGCGGCGGAGGCACCCGCGTGCCGAGCCACGTTGGTGAGCGCTTCCTGGACGATGCGGTAGACGGCCAGGTCCACCTCCGGGGGCAGCGACCTGGTTTCGGCGAGTTCGGTGCTGATCGTCAACTCGGGTCGTCCGGCCGTCCGGATCAGGTCGCCGAGGCGATCAAGGCCGGGGCCGGGCGCGGTCGGCGCCTCCCCCTCCCGCCGCAGCACGCCGAGCGTCACCCGCAGCTCGCGCAACGTCTCCTTGCTTGTCTGTTTGATAGCGGTGAGCGCCTGCTCGGCGCGGGCCGGGTCCGGCCGGTGCAACGCGGCACTGGCCTGCACGTTGATCAGCGAGAGATGGTGGCCGAGGACGTCGTGCAACTCGCGGGCGATGCGCAGCCGCTCCTCGGTGGACCGCCGCCGGGCCTCCTCCTCCATCCGCTGTTCGGCGACTGCCGCACGGGCCTGCGCCTCGGCGAGGTAGGCCCGGCGGTTACGGGTCACGCCGACGATGACCGCGACGAGCCAACCGGCGTGCAGCAGCGTCGCCCCGTTCATGGTGTCCGGGGACCGGTCGACGCTGTCCGCGGCGGCGAAGGCGATCACCGAGGCGACACCGAGCGCGATGGCGATCCGGAGATGGCCCTCGTCGACAACTGTGTAGAGCGCCACGACGAAGACCAGCATGATCGGGCCGGGCTTGTGCAGCAGAGCCCCGTACGCGCCGACGGCGGCCAGCGCCACCACACCCACCGGCACCGGATGACGGCGGCGCACGTACAGCGCGGCGGAGGAGGTGAGCACCACAGGCAGTGCCGTCCACTCGGCGGTGCTGTCGATGCCGCGGGACTGCACCACCAGGCCGACGAGGGCGACCAGCCCGACGGCGAGCACCAGGGCGACGTCCGCCGTCCGGCCACGCCATCGCGCCCCTGACATAGGCCGAAGCCTAGCCTCCGTCGGCCAGGCGGGCGAACGCCCCGACCGGCGGGCGTACCCCTCGTCGTGGCGGTGCTTCTCAGCGCGCGGAGGTGGTGTCCTGGTGCGGAAGTGGCGGGCGCTCGGTCCGGGTGGCGTCGTAGCCGGCGGCCTGGAGCGCGAACAGTTCGGCGTACCGGCCGCCGGTGGCGACGAGATCGTCGTGGGTGCCCTCCTCGACCAGCCGGCCGTGGTGCAGGACGAAGATCCGGTCGGCGTGCCGGACGTTCGCCAGCCGGTGCGTGATGAGGATCGTGGTGGCGCGGCCACGACGGTCGCGGATGGCCTGGAACAGGGCGTCCTCGGCGCGGGGGTCGAGGGCCGAGGACGGCTCATCCATGATCAGCAGCTCGCTGTCGCGCAGGAACCCGCGGGCCGCGGTGATGCGCTGCCACTGTCCACCGGAGAGGTCCTGGCCCCTGGCGAAGGTCCGGTCGAGCAGCGTCTCGTACCCGTGTGGAAGGTCGTTGATCATGTCGTGGGCGACCGCGCGGGCGGCGGCGGCCTCGATGAGGTCCTGCCGGGGCTCGGTGTCGACGTCGCCGATGGCGATGTTCGTAGCCGCGGTGAACGGCCACTTGTGGTATTCCTGCGTCACCACCGCGATCCGGGCCCGCAGCCCGGCGACGTCCCAGTCCGCCAGCTGTCGACCGTTCCATTCGATGCTGCCCTCGGAGGGGACCCGGAGGCCGGCGATCATCGCGGCGAGGGTGGTCTTGCCCGAGCCGTTCTCACCGACGAAGGCGACGGTCTGGCCAGCGGTGATCCGCAACGTCACGTTGTCGACGGCGGGGGTGTCCCGGTCGGGATAGCGCAGGCTCACCTTGTCGACTGTCAGCTCCCGTAGCCGTTGCGGACCGGCGGCGGGTCGCGTGGCGTCCGGCAGGTAGGCGTCGGCACGGGTCATGAAGCCGGTGTAGTCGCCGAAGTGCTGACCCTCGGTGTAGACGTGGTCGACCTGGAAGGTGGCGATGGCCAGGGACCGCTGCGCGGACTGGACCGCGATGACACAGGTCGCCGCGGCGGCGAGCGGAATCTGCCCGTCCAGCAGCAGCAGGCCGAGCAGGACGTAGACGGTGCCGGTGGCGAGGCCGCCGATGATCGCCCCGACAGTGGTGGTGGTGGTGACCCGACGGGCCAGGGCGAGTTGGATGTCGGTCTCCACCCGCATCACCCGGTCGTACTGATCAAGGAGGAAGCCGCGCAGCCCGTACGAGCGCAACTCCGGGGCCGAGGCGCGTTCGGCCATCAGCTTGTGCAGCAGCCACAGTCGACGGCGGCGCACCGATCCGGCGGTGTACGTCTGGTACCGCAGGTGCCCGGCCCGCAGCGACGCCCAGGCGTTGGGCACCGTGGCCACCAGCAGGGCCAGCAGCAGCAGCGGGTGGATGATGACGACGGCCGCCGCCACGGCGAGCAGCCCGGCCAGCCCGGCGAGCAGGTTCATCGACGCCTGCACCAGCCCGATCGTCGACTCGGTCCCCCGCGAGGCGCGTTCCATGTCGTCGGCGAACGCGTCGGCGTCGAACGCCTCCAGACGCACCGCCGTGGACACCTCGAACAGACCCCGCTCCACCTCCCGGCTCACCCGCGGTGTCAATCCGTTCTGCGCGTACCCGGTGGCGATGCCCATCCCCGCGCGCAGCGCGACCGCCGCCGCCAGCACGGCCAGGGCGGGTATCGCCGCCCGCACCTTGTCGGCGGTCGGCCCGCCGGCGAACAACTCCACAAGCACCCGCTGGGTGGCGAGCAACCCGAAGGCCGCCATCACCCCCGCGCCGACCGTCGCCGCGGCCACCACGCCGGTACGGAGTCGGTCCGCGCGCCAACTGATGCCCAGGGCGGTCCGCACGAGCCTGGGCAGCTCGGCGAAGACGGCGAAGACACCGGCCTCGGCTCGCGCCCGCACCCCCGTCTCCCACCACATCTCGCGCAGCTCCGGCAACACCGACTCGGTGCTGACCGGGCCGGGACGGTCCGCCCGGGTGCGGTGGGCCGCGGCGGCGGCGGTCTCGGTCATGGGCGTACCTCCCGGGGCGCGCAGCCGTAGCCAGCTCCACCTCGACAGCGGATCGGCGGGTTCCTGGAGGATTGGACCACCCGACTGTCGCTTTCGGCAATCGTCTGAGCACTCTCGGTCATGGCATTCCTGCACCTGCCGTTCGACGACAACCCCAGGGTGCTCCGGCAGCTCGCCAGATGACGTGATCAGCCCTTGTCCGGCGCGTCGAGGCGCGCTCGCAGCGCCGCCGCGATCTCGCCGGCCGCGACGATCTGCTCCGGTGTGAGGGCGTCGACGAAGAGTTCACGGATGGCACGCAGGTGGGGAAATGTCGCGTTGCCGAACGCCTCGGCGCCGGCCGCGGTGAGCAGCACCTCGGCCCCGCGGGGGACGGTCGGGCACTCCTGGCGGCGGATCAGGCCGCGGCGCTCCATCCGCCCCAGGTGGTGGGAGAGCCGACTACGCTCCCAGCCGATGTGCGCCGCGAGCGCGGACGATCGCATCGCCCGCTCCGGCGCCTCGCTGAGCGCGAGCAGTACGGCGTAGTCCCCGGTCGAGAGGGCGGAGTCACTCTGCAGTCGGGACTCCAGGCGGGAGCTCAGCGCCGCCGTCGCCTCGATGAAGTCGCGCCAGATCCGCAACTCCTCCGCCGCGGGTAGCTGGCGCCCTCCCCGCCGCGACGGTGTGGTCTCCGTCATCTCATTCTCCCGGGAATTGACGCGTCAATTGCCAAGTTAGCATCATTGACACGTCAATCGGTAGGCCGCTCCCGCCGGTCACCGACGGGAAGCCGAGGAGGACACCATGACAGCCACAGGTTTCGAACTGGGGCTCAACTCGTTCGGGGAGGTGGCCACCGACGGCGACCGGGTGCTGAGCGACGCCGAGACCGTACGGCTGCTCATGGCCGAGGCTGAACTCGCCGAGTCGGTCGGACTCGACGTGTTCAGCCTGGGCGAGCACTACCGGGAGGGTCACAACGACTCGGCGACACCGGTGTTGCTCGCGGCAGCCGCGACGGCCACCGAGCGGATTCGCCTCGGCACCTCGGTCACGGTGCTCAGCACGAACGATCCGGTACGCCTCTACCACGAGTTCGCCACCCTCGACGCCGTGTCCAACGGCCGCGCCCAACTGGTCCTCGGCCGCGCGTCGGCGACCGAGTCGTTCCCACTGTTCGGCTACGACCTGGCCGACTACGAGCGGCTGTTCGAGGAGAAGCTCGACCTCTTCCTGCGGCTACAGCGCGACGAAACGGTCACCTGGTCCGGAACGGTGCGAAGCCCACTCACCGGGCAGCGCCTGCACCCCCGGATGCGGCCCGGCGGCATCCCGACCTGGATCGGCGTCGGGGGCAGCCCGAACTCGGTGGTCCGCGCCGCCCGACACGGTCTTCCGCTGATGCTGGCGATCATCGGTGGGCGACCCCAACGGTTCGCCGGCCACGTCGACCTCTACACCAAGGCGCTCGACCAGTTCGGGCATACCCCGCAGCCAATCGGGCAGCACTCTCTCGGCCTGGTCGCCGACACCGACGAGGAGGCGGTGCAGACGTGGTGGCGGTACTGGCAGCCGGTCGCGGCGGCGCTCGCCGCGGAACGCGGCTTCTACAAACCGGACCGCGCACGCTACGAGGCCGAAATCGCGCACGGGGCGCTCTTCGTCGGGTCACCCGAGACGGTGGCGCAGAAGATCGCCACGGTCGCCCGCGACCTGCGGCTGAACCGCTTCGATCTGAAGTACGACATCATGCACCTGCCCCGCGAGGCACGCGCGCGCACCATCCAACTGCTGGGCAGTGAGGTTGCGCCGCGGGTCCGGGAGCTGCTGGCGAAGGAGCCCACCCATGTCTGATCTCTTGTTCGGCCTCGACACGTTCGGCGACGTACCGCAGGACGACGCCGGCAAGCTCGTCTCGCACGCCGCGGCGATCCGCCAGGTCGTCGACGAAGCGGTGCTCGCCGACCAGCTCGGCGTCGACGTCATCGCGTTGGGCGAGCACCACCGCCCGGAGTACTCGGTGTCCACGCCGGAGACGGTACTGGCGGGCATCGCCACCCGTACCTCGCGGATCCGGCTGGCCTCCGGGGTGACAGTGCTGAGTTCGGACGACCCGGTCCGGGTGTTCCAGCGCTTCGCCACAGTCGACGCGCTGTCCAACGGCCGGGCCGAGGTCATCCTCGGTCGCGGCTCGTTCACCGAGTCGTTCCCCCTCTTCGGCTACGACCTGCGCGACTACGACACGCTGTTCGAGGAGAAGATCGAGCTGTTCGTGAAGCTGCTCGACGAGAAGCCGGTGACCTGGAGCGGCACCCTGCGGGCCCCGCTGGAGAACGCCGACGTCTTTCCCAAGACCGAGTCGGGTCACCTGGACACCTGGGTCGGCGTCGGTGGCTCGCCGCAGTCGGTCGTCCGCACCGCCCAGTACGGCCTCCCACTGATGCTCGCCATCATCGGTGGCGCCCCCGAGCGCTTCGCGCCCTACATCGACCTGTACCGCCGGGCGGCCGACCAGCTCGGCACCACCGCGCATCCGGTCGGGATGCACTCCCCCGGCTTCGTCGCCGACACCGACGAGGAGGCCAAGGAGATCTACTGGCCGCACTACCGGATCATGCGGGACCGGATCGGCAAGCTGCGGGGCTGGCCGCCGATCCGCCGCCAGGAGTTCGACTCCGAGGTGGAGAACGGCTCCCTCTACATCGGCTCGCCGGAGACGGTGGCCCGCCGGATGGCCCGCGCGATCCGCAGCCTCGGCGTCGGCCGGTTCGACCTCATCTACTCGGCCGGAGCGCAACCGGTGAGCGCCCGGATGCGGGCCGTGGAACTGTACGGCGCCAAGGTGATCCCCATGGTCCGCGAGCTGCTGGCCTGATCAGAACTCCCCAGCGAGAGGACGACATGAACGACAACGACCGGAGCCGGCCACAGACCCTCGGTGTCCTCGGGGCCGGCAAGGTGGGCACGGTGCTGGCCCGGCTCGCCGTCGCCGCCGGCTACCGGGTGCTGGTCGCCGGCTCCGGCGATCCGGCGAAGATCGCCCTCACCGTCGAGGTGCTCGCTCCGGGGGCGGAGGCCACCACGGCCGTCGACGCGGCGGCCCGCGCCGACATCGTCATCCTCGCCCTGCCGCTCGGCAAGTACCGCAGCGTCCCCGTGGAGGCACTGCGCGGCAAGCTCGTCGTCGACGCGATGAACTACTGGTGGGAGATCGACGGTATCCGTGACGACCTCACCGACCCGCGAACCTCGTCGAGCGAGATCGTCCAGGCATTCCTGTCCGACGCACGCGTCGTCAAGGCGTTCAACCACATGGGCTACCACGACCTCGAGGACGGGGCGCGGCCAGCGGGCACCACCGACCGCAAGGCCATCGTCATCGCCGGCGACGACGCCACCGATGTCAGCGCCGTCGCGTACCTCGTGGACGCGCTCGGCTTCGATCCGGTCGTCGCCGGTCCGTTGGGCGAGGGGGTACGGCTCGAACCGGGAAGCGAGTTGTTCGGCGCGAACGTGAGCGCCGACGACGCCCGCGCCATGCTCGACCGCTTCCCCGAGTCCGAGCGGGGCCGGATCATCGCCGCCGCCCGCGAGGCGTCGTAGGGGCGCCGGCGGCGGGGCTCCGTACTGATCAGGAATCGAGAAGCCCCGAGGCCGGCGTCCGGCCTAGCCTTTTCCCAGAACGGCCGGCGGCACGCCGAGCCGGACGACGAGAGGGAGCCCGAGCATGTCCGCGAAGACCACCGCCACCAAGTCCGACGGCTTCACCGCCGAGGAGCGCGCCGCGATGAAGGAGCGCGCCGCCGAGCTGCGCGCCGAGGGCAAGAAGGGCGCCAAGAAGGCCGACGGGCTGCAAGCGGTCCTCGACCGGATCGCGCAGATGGAGCCGGACGACCGGGCGCTCGCCGAGCGCGTCCACGTGACGGTGACCGCCGCCGCACCGGACCTGTCGCCCAAGACCTGGTACGGGATGCCCGCCTACGCGAACGCGGACGGCAAGATCGTGGTCTTCTTCCAAGACTCCGGGAAGTTCAACTACCGGTACTCGACACTGGGCTTCCAGGACACCGCCAACCTCGACGACGGAGACATGTGGCCGGCGTCGTACGCGCTGCAGAAGTGGAGCCCTGCGGTCGAGAAGAAGATCACCGAGCTGGTGCGGGCAGCGGTTTCCTGATCTTCCCGGAAACTGCGTGGATCGGGGCGACAGCAGTGGCCCGTCCGGCCCGAGGTGAGCGATGATCGTGATCGGCAACCGAGGGAGTTGGACAGTGCGGACGATGTGGCGCAGGCGAGCGGTGAGACGAGCAGCCCGGTGACGGCCAGGGCAGGTCAGGCGTTCGACACCGGTCGGGCGGTGTCCGACGTCGCGTCGCTGCTCGCCGCCGATTTGCGCACGGCCGGCGAGACGGTCAGCGAGGGTGACCCGGCCACCGGGGAGTGGACCGGCACCCGGGGGGCGGGCTTCCAGATCATTCCGCTGTGGGAGAGCGACGACCTCGTCGGTGTGTACGGCACCGAGTGGAACGAGGCCGAGGAGACCGCCACGGCGAACCTGACCCTTGTCGTCGGTGAGCTGGACCGCCGTTGGGGCCCGCACCGCAGGGTGTCGATGCACGTACCGCTGTTCCGCAAGCAGGCCGGCACACCGATGCCGGCGCTGTTCCAGTCGCTGAGCGACATGGACTGCTACGGCGACCTGACGGTGTGGGGGCCGACGGCGGCCGAGGGTCGGTGGGTAGCGGTCTCGGTCAACCAGTGCGACGGCGACGCCCCGATGATCATGATCGCGGTGGCCAGTCGGTTCGCGATCACCGAACTGCAGGAGTGACGCGTGTCGATCACAGACCATGCCGTTGCCATCGCGGCGGCGGAGGCCGGAGCGGCTGTCGTCCGCGCACGATACGGGTCGCAGCTGACCCGCATCAAGAAGGTCGGACACGACTTCGCCACCAGCGCCGACATCGAGGCGGAGAAGGCCATCCTCGACGTCCTGCGCGGGGCGCGTCCGCACGACGTCGTGGTGGGCGAGGAGAGCGGACGCACGGGCACCGGCGACAACGGACGCACCTGGCTCGTCGACCCGCTCTGCGGCACTCTGAACTACGCCGCCCGCACCACGCTTGTCGCTGTCAACGTCGCGCTGCACACCGGAACGGGCAGTGCCGTGGCCGCGTCGGCGGACCCGTTCAGCGGTGAGGTGTTCTGGACCGACGGCAGTGCCGCGTACGTCCGCAGCGCCGGCACTGACGAACGTCTTGTCCCGTCGGCCGAGTCGAAACTTGTCGACGTCAACCTCGACCCGCCGTTTCCCAGTCGGGACGTCTTCCTGGCCGCCCGGATGCTCGCCGACGAGGACTTCAGCGACAGGTTCCAGCCACGGGTGGTCTCCACCACCCTGGCCGTGGCGTGGGTCGCCGCCGGTCGCCGCGCCGCCTACGTGACGGACCGCCACGACCTGAGCCGCAGCGTCCACTTCGCGGCCGGGATCGCCCTCTGCCACGCAGCCGGTTGCGTGGTCACCGGGCTCGACGGCGAACCGCTCGACACCGGCGGGAACGGTCTCGTGGTCGCCGCCGACCAGCCGACACACGCCGCCCTGCTGGCCCTCGTCCGGAAACAACGTCACGCGACGGCGCGACCTTGACATGAAGTCCGGTTGAGGTCTTAGCCTCCCGTCCGTCACCTCAGCTCGTCGTCGGAGGGAATCTCATGCACCTGCCCCGCCTTCTCCGCCCGCGTACCGTCGCGAGCGCCCACTGCGACCTGCCCTGCGGCGTGTACGACCCGGCCCAGGCCCGGATCGAGGCCGAGTCGATCAAGGCGATCTCCGAGAAGTACCAGGCCAGCGACGATCCGGAGTTCCGGACCCGGGCGTTGATCATCAAGGAGCAGCGCGCCGAGCTGGTCAAGCACCACCTCTGGGTCCTGTGGACCGACTACTTCAAGGCGCCGCACTTCGAGAAGTACCCCCAGCTGCACGAACTCTTCAACGAGGCCACCAAACTGGCCGGCGCCGGTGGCGCGAAGGGCGCCGCCGACCCGGCCGTCGCCGAACGGCTGCTCGGCGCGATCGAGGGGATCTCGAAGATCTTCTGGGAGACCAAGCAGAGCTGAATCGACACCGAACCGGGTGGCACCTGCCTCCTGATCGACCGACGCTCGCGGGCGGGAGCGGCAGCACCGGCCACTCCCGCCCGCTCGGCGGTCAACTGGCGTACGTCTCGAACTCGCCGACGCGCGGCGTACCACCGGAGCTGTTGATCTTGAAATTGATCTTGCTCAACGTGGTTGCGGAGAAGGTGATCGAGCCCGCCCCGCTACCGGAGGCCAGCACGACCCCGTTGTCGTTGTTGATCAGCTGCCAGGACCCGATCGAGCCCTGCGTGCCGGACGGCTCCCGGATGATCACGCGGGACACCCGGGTGGCCGAGCCCCATTTGATCGAGATGGTGCCTGTCGATCCGGCCGGCGACCAGTAGGTGGCGAGGTTGCCGTCGCGCACGTTGCCGTAGCTCGTCCCACTGGCCTTGCTGGAACCGTCGGCACCGGCACCGAGGCTGAGGTTGGTCCCACCGGACGGCGGCGGGGTGGTCGGCGGTGGCGTCGTGGGCGGCGGGGTGGTCGGCGGCGGGGTCTGCGGCGAGCAACTGCCGTTCGACACCCGCAGGCCCGTGTTGGCGCCCACCGTCTGCCGGACGATCTCCGGAACGCAGGTCGCTCCGTCGAGGGTGTACGGGTACGGGATGCTGACGGTGGTGGTCGACGTCAGGTTGGGACCGGCGGGGTAGGTCTCGCTGCCGGCGCCGGACCAGGTCACGTTGTCGAGGATGTTGCCGCTGACCTGCCAGTAGCCGCGCTCGCTGGTGTAGAAGGTGCCGAGCACGTCCTTGGAGTCGCGGAAGTAGTTGTTCTCCACCTTGGCCTTGGCGCCGGCCCGCGAGTTGATCCCGGACTCGTGCAGGCTCACGTAGTGATTGTTGTAGATGTGGGCCGTGCCACCGCGCAGCAGCGGTGTGCGGGAGTCGATGTTCTCGTACAGGTTGTGGTGGAAGGTGATGAAGCCGTTCGACAGGTCGCTCTCGCTGGACCCGATCAGGCCGCCCCGCCCGGAGTTGCGCAGGATGCTGTAGGACAGCGTTACGTACTGGGTGTTGTCCTTCATGTCGAAGAGTCCGTCGTACCCCTCCGACTCCCCGCCCGAGGCCTCCAGGGTCACATGGTCGACCCAGACGTTGCGCACCGTGCTCTCCATGCCGATGGCATCCCCGCCGTTCGAGGTGGGCGAGCCCGACTTCTTGACGTTCCGGACTGTCACGTTCTGGATGATGATGTTGCTGGAGTCGCGGATGTGGATGCCGAGCTGGTCGAAGACGGCCCCGCTACCGACCCCGATGATGGTGACGTTGCTGATCTGCTTGAGCTCGATCACGCCCGCCGCGGTGTTGCAGCTCGACCCGGACACCTTTGTGGTGTTGCCGTGGTTGATGGTGCCGGTGACCTCGATGACGATCGGGGTGCTGCTGCTGGCCCGACCACACAGCGCGGCATGGATCGCCGTGCCCGTGGTGGCCCGTACCGTCGGCCCGCCCGCGCCGCCGGTGGTCCCGCCGTTCTGGGTGGCGTAACCGGTGGCGCTGCCGACCGCCGCCGACGCCTGGGGGGTGGGCAGCGCCACCCCGATCGCGATCCCCACGGCCGCCGTGGCCAACGCCGCCTGATATCGCAACGCAACTTGTCGTCTCATCTCGCCTCACTCCACATTCGTCTGGCTCTCGCGACGCACAGCGACGACCGTCGCGACCGGCCGCACCACGCGCGTCCATGGAATTGACGGCATTGAATTGCTCTGCCGCCTTCGACATCCACGAGACCCTGGTGGACGCGATGGAGCGTCACACATCCGTCACCGTCTGGCGGCGGACGCACAATGCGATCATCCGGCCTCATGAATGAAACATCGATGTGACGCAATGGTAGGAAAGCGGTTTCCCTCGGGGCAAGGGTTGGCGCTTGCAGGTTTGTTGCAGTGCCCGGCGTGTGGTGGCCTATCGGGAGGCGTCGCCCGCGTCGGGTTCGGGACCGGCGGCCGAACCGCCGACGAGGACCGCGTCCCGGCCCTCCTGCCGGGCGCGGGCGAGCAGCCCGGCCAGCCGACGCCGCCGATGCCGGAGCACCGCCCGCACGCCCAGGAGCAGAGCGGCGACAAGACACAGCAGCACGAGCTGTGCCCACGGTACGACCCAGGTGGTGACGGAGGCGGACGCCTGCCGCACCTCGGTGCCGGCCTGAGCGTCACCGAGCACTGTCGGTGACGTGCTGACTGTCGTCCGGACGCGGCCCAGCGCCCAGATACCGTCGGCGCGGGTATCGATCTGCCGCGTACCGCCCGGCAGCAGCTCCTCGACCTGACCGGTGGCGTCGTGATCGGTCCGGCCGAGCAGGTCGGACACCGCGACGCGGCTCGTCCCGCTGACCCAGACATTGCCGTCGTTCTGCACCGTGTAGCGGACCCGGACGGTGCCACCGGCGAAGGGATTCCACGACGAGGTGTACGTCGCGTTGAGGTCCCGGACGGACAGCGCGGCCTGGGCGGTTCCGTTGACCCGCACCATCACCCGGAAGCCGACCCTGCTCTCGACGTTTACCGTGCCACCGGTGCTGGTGACGGTCGCGGCGATGCCGGCCGGGTGGTCCCCCGGCGTGGCAGCCCTGGGGACCGTGATCGTGAACGGCACCACCCGCGTCTCGCCGGGGCCGACGGTGACCTTCTCCCGTACGTCGATCCAGGTGCCTCCGTCGACCGAGGGACGGTCGGACGACAACATGTTGAAGCGACCCTTGTCGGTGAGGTAGCCGTCGGCGGCCTTCAGGGAGAAGGCGACAGCGTTCCGGCTGAAGTTGCGGACCGCCAGGTGCTCGGTCACCACCTGCCCCGGGTCGAGGCTGGCGTTGATCCACCGGCGTTGGTCGGGACCGCTCGGGGTGGCCGGCTGGACCGTCCAGGTCAACGCCTTCGGGTCTGGTTCCGCCGCCGCCACGGTCGGCGCGGCCGTCACCGCGAGGGTCACGACGGCGAGGACGGTGAGCGCCCGGCGCAGCGGGGAGACGGTCATGACGATGGGCCCTTCGGCAGGCGAGGTGTGGCGGGGGCCCACTCCGGGCCCCCGCCACAGCACTACTCGAACAGGGAGAGCGTGAGCGTCGAGCTGTACTCGCCGGCGGCGACCTCCGCCGGAGTGCGCAGGTACAGGTCGGCGTTCACGGAGTACGAGTCGCTGGCCACCGCCTCCGAGTCGAAGGCCGAGACAAGCAGCTCCTGGTCGACGAGGCCGACGTTGTTGCCCGGCAGGGTCGCCTCGTCCAACGCGGTCACCACCTCCTCGCCCTCGGTGACCAGACCGGTCTCCCCGCCGTCGAGCAGGCGGGGCTTCCAGCCGAAGTGGTCGGCGGTGATCGGCGCCTGGCCGGAGCTGCCCGCGAAGTCGGTAGCGCTGCCGAGCACCGCCCAGGCAGCCCCGTCGGGCACCTCGTCGGCGACGCGGGTGTCGGTGACCGTCACCGTCGGCAGCGTACCGACGAACTGGCGGACCAGCAGGGTCGAGCCGTCCTCGGACAGCGCGACCGCGTCACCGGCGATGGAGAGGGCCAGGACGCCCGGTTCCCGGATCTCGTCGATGTCGACGGTGACCCGGACGCTGGCGTCGTCGTCGGGGTCGGCCAGGGCGGGCGACGGCAGCACCGCCGCCCCGGCCAGCACCGCTCCGACGGCGCCGGCCGCGAGCATCCGCCGCCGTTTGTCTGTGTTCATCTGGTCTCCGTTCTCAGCCATCAAGGGTCATCCGCCGCAGGTGCCGGCGGGATGTTGCACGGTGCGGACGGTCGTCACGTCCTGTCCGCCGATCGCCCCGGTCACCCGGACCGTCGCCGAACCCGCCGGCACCGAGACGGCCCGCGTGTTGAACGACTGGTACGCGTTCGCACCCGGCGCGACTGCCGCGAACGAGCGCTCGCCGTACGGGCTCTGCACGGTGATCCCCACCGGCGCGTCGCTGTCGTTGCGCGCCTGCACGGCGACGTAGACCTTGCCGCCGACGCACCGCGCCGACGCGGTGACAGTGACAGGCAGTTCGAGGGTGGCCGCCCGGAAGGACCAGGTGTCGAGCTCGAAGAGGTCGACGCCCGCCGGGCCGGTGTAGGTGAAGTAGACGTCGTGGACGCCGCTGACGCCCTCGAGTTCGGCGGTCACCTCGGCCCACTGGCCGACAGGTGTGTCGACCGGGACCGTGCCGACCACGGGACCGGTGGCGGTGTCCAGCCGGACCTGGATCTGCCCGCCGGCGGCGAGCGCCCGCACCTTCGCGGTCACGCGCTGCGCGCCGTTGGCGCCGAAGTTCACCGACGACAGCGCGGTCCAGTCGCCGTTGTCGATGTCGCGGACCACCAGGTTCGGTGCCGCGCCGCCGAACTGGGCGGAGCTGCCGTCGACCTTCGTGGTCGCGACGCCCTTGCTCCAACCGAAGGTCTCGGCCTCGAAGACCCGGTACGGGTCGAAGTCGCGGACCTGGTTCACCCCGGCGTAGGTGCCGACCACCTGCTGGATCGTGCCGTCCGGGTTGAAGGCCAACTCCTGGATGTGCGGGCTGCGGTACCCCTGAGTCGTGTTGCCGTTGATGCGCTTGTTCAACGTCGGGGCGTGGTAGGTGAAGTAGTACTTGCCCTCGAACTCGAAGACCGACTGGTGGTTGTTGCCACCGGTGCCGGCTCCGAAGAACTGCGACTGGTTCGGGAAGAGCACGCCCGCGTAGGTTTCCTTCGGCCACGACATCGGGTTGTCGGAGATCAGGTAGCCGATCTGGCCACCCCCGGGGTAGCCGGGCAGCGGCTGCTGACTGCCACCGAAGTCGTTGCCGCCGAAGTGCGACGAGTACGAGAAGTAGTACCTGCCCTCGCGCTTGAAGACGTGACCCGCCTCGAACGCGACAGGAGCGTCGACAACCGCTGCCGTGCCCTGGGTCGCGACCATGCTGTCGTCGAGTTCGATCGCCCGGATGTTCTTCGGGTTGTTGAAGCGCTCGGCCGGCGGCATGCTCGTCGACGCGGGGCCGCCACCGAAGTAGAGGTACGGCTGGCCGTCGTCATCCACGAACGGGGCCGGGTCGAACTTCCACGCCACGTCCTCCGCACCGGGGGTGCTGCCGTTGATCAGCGTGCTGGTGCGTTCGCTGGTCCACGGGCCGAGCGGCGACGCACCCGTGATCACGTTGCTGGAACCGCCACCGTTGGCGTAGTAGAGGAAGAACTTCTCCTGACCGTTCACCACCTTCTTGGTGATGCCCGGCGCCCACGAGTTGGTGGTGAACGGCGCGACCCCGTTCGGGCCGGCGACCTGGATCTCACCGTGGTCGGTCCAGTTCACCAGGTCCGGCGAGGAGATCACCGTGATCTGGTTGATGTCGCCGTAGTTGATGCCCGGCGAGACGCCGGTGGCCGGATTCGGGGCGTAGCCCTGGGTGTCGTTCGTCAGGTACATGTACACCCGGCCGTCATGCACGAAGCCGAAGCCGTCGGCGCCGAACTTGTGCCCGATCAACGGGTTGTGCTCCCCGGGCAGCTTTCCGACGACCTCGATCGTCTTCGACGCCGGCGCGGGCGGCGCGGCGCCGACCACCGACACGTCGTCGAGCGTGAAGTCCATCAGGTGCAGGTCCGGATCGGTGGCCGGCGTGGCCGTCCACGGGGTCTCGAAGAACAGTCGTGCCGTCGACACGACCTGCCCCGACGGGATCGTGAACGTCCCGTTGAACTGCGCCCACTGGCCCTTCGTGGCGGTGACGCTCACCAGGTTGGTATAGGTGCCGCCGCCGTAGTGCATGGTGGCGAAGAACTGCTTGGTGGCCGGGCCGTTCGGGTTCTCGTACTTGATGCGGGCCGTCAGGGTGTAGGCCTGGCCGGCCTGCACCTTGCCGCTGAGGTCCTGCATCGGCCCGGACCCGGTGGTCGTCCGGCTGGTCACGAGCGCGGCGGTCGCGCCCGAGAAGGCATCCGAGGTGGCCGACAACTGGGCGCCGTCGGCGGCATTGCCATTGTTGACGAACCAACTGGCCAGGCCGTCCTCGAACCCGCCGTTGACGATGAGATCCGCGTCGGCGGCCTGGACCGGCGCCGCCCCGGTGACGAACCCTGCGGCCAGCATCAGGCCGACCGTCGCGAGCGCGGCGACCCGTCCTCGGGTCGCCCGTCGCATTCGTTGTGCCACGAAACATCCTCCTTTATCTCTGACGTGCGGTCATCGGTGTACGGGGGATCGGTGGTGATGGGTGGTCCGGACATCAGGGGTCGACTGTCGCCACCGGCTCGACCGCGGCCGGCGGCGCGGGACAGGTTCGCTGTTCCGCGCCGCCCGGCCGGTCGCCGGTGGTGGTCGGTGAGCCGAAGGCTCGTGGTGGGTTATCCGTCGCAGGAGGTGGCGGGGTGCTGCGCCGTGCGTACGGTGGTCACGTCCCGACCACCGATCGCCCCGGTGACCCGGACCGTCGCCGAACCGGCCGGCAACGCTGCGGCCCTGGTGTGGAAGGACTGGTAGACGTTGGCACCCGGGGCCACTGTCGGGAAGGACCGGTTCCCGTACGGCGTCTCCACGGTGATCCCGACCGGTGCGTCCGAGTCGTTGCGGGCCTGCACCGCCACGTACGCCTTGCCGGCCAGACACCGCGCCTGGGCGGTGACCGTGACCGGTAGTGCCGCGAGCACGCCGAGCCGGGCCAGCTGGTAGCTGAGCGCCCGCTCCGGGGCGTCGATCTGGTTCTGGGTGCCGAACCCCTCGGCGCGCGCCGACGTCGCCGCCGCGAGTGCGGACCGCGTCGCGGCCCAGGCGTCGGCCGGGTAGTGGCGGGCGTCGAGGGTCTGCGCGTGGGCGATGGCCGCGTCCAGGGCTGTGGTGTCCAGCGGCCGGGACTGCTCGGTAAGCGTGTCGCTGAGCAGGTAGTGATCGAAGTCGACGCTGCCGCCGGTCTCCTGGGTCGCGTAGTTGAACAGACCGACCCGGTGGCCCATGAAGTGCGCGAGGCTGCCGTCCAACGCCTGCGGGCCGACGCGGCTGCCCAGCCGGGTCCACGTCAACCCGTCGAGGCTGTAGTAGAACGTGGTCCACAGTTGGCCGACCGGCGAGGTGAAGTCGAGGTCCGCCTTCACGTGCACCTCTGTCGCATCCCCCAGCGCCACTGTCGTGCCCGCCACGAAGTTCTCAAGCGTCGACTGGTCCAGGTCGACAGCGAACGGCTGCGACCGGTTGACCACGCCGAGCGTGTTGACCCCACCGACGCGCTTGACCGCCACGTACGAGAAGCCGCGATTGTAGGCGGCCAGGCCGGCGACGTCCCCGTTCTTCATCGCCGAGATGTCCATCCGGGTCTCCACCGACTGCCGTGGCCCGAACGTCCGCTGCGAGAGGGTGTTACGGGACTCCTCGAACCAGGCCAGCTCGGCCCGGTTGGACAGCTTCGTGTAGACGTACTGGCCGGTGACCACCTTGCCGCCGGTCAACCGCAGCCACCCGTCGCGGTCGGTGAGTGACCAGTACCTGTTGTCCGGTGCGTGGTTCCACTCCCACGCCAGGTCCAGCCGTGAGCCGTTGGGCGCGATCTCCGCCGGGTCGAGCGGCGCCGGGACCGTCCACTGCTCGTCCTGGTACGCCTTGTGCGGCGCGTCGTTGGCGAAGTCGTCCGAGGCGACGATGCTCTTCTGCCGTTCGAACGTCTCCTGCGCCGGGCTGAGCCGGATCGGCTTGTCGAACACACCGTTCACCGGTACGACACCGTTGGTGCCGAAGGTCGGCCAGCCGTCCTGCCAGGTGGCGGGGATGAGCGCCGGTATCCGCCCGATCGGGAACGTGTCGCGGAAGAACATGCCGTGCCAGTCGGTCCGGCCGTCGGCCCGGCTGATCGGCACCAGACTGCCCTGCGCGAAGCCGTTGGAGTTGAGCACGCCGCGCGCCTCGTAGGTGTTGACTCCGCCGGCCGAGGTGTATCGCCCGAGCAGGTCCTTCGACCGGAACATCACCACCTGGCGGCCCTGCCCGGACGGCCAGGTGATGATGACGGCGTAGTACCAGCCGTCGATGTGGTAGACCTGCGCGCCCTCGAACAGCCCGCCGATGAACGGCTGACCGGCGTAGTTGTTCGCGGTGAAGATGTTCGGGTAGTCCTGCGCGACGGCGGTCAGGTCGGCGTTGAGGCGTACCGCGCTGGTGCCGCCGGAGCCGTAGAAGATGTACGGCGTGCCGTCGACGTCGAAGAAGAGCGACGGGTCGTGCAGGCCTCGGCCGAGGGCGGTGCGCTGCCACGCGCCGTTCTCGATGTCGTCGGTGCGGTAGAGGTACGCGCCGTTGAGGTTGTTGGTGTTGAAGACGGCGTAGAACATGCCGTCGTGGTAGCGCAGTGACGACGCCCACTGGCCCTGGCCGTACGAGTTCTGGCCGTTGCGCAGCGAGAACGAGTCGCCGATGCTCGCCCGGTCGAAGACGTAGTTGACGATCTCCCAGTTGACCAGGTCGTACGACTTCATGATCGGCGCACCCGGGCTCAGGTGCATCGTCGTGCTGATCATGTAGTAGACGTCGCGGCCTTCGTCGTTCTCGGCGGCCGGCACCCGCTCGACGCTGATGTCCGGCACGTCGGCGTTGAGCAGCGGCACCGAGTAGGTGCCGGCGCCGGTGTCGGTCGAGGTGTACGACGAGCGCGGCGACCATGCTTCGGCGGCGTGCGCGGCGGCCGGGGCGACGACCAGGACGGCGCCGCCGATGAGGGCCGCCGATGCGAACGCGCACAGTGGACGGAGCCGACCGACGGGCGCAGTGGGAAGTAGTGGGGCGAGTGCCTTCCAGACGTGACGAGCGGCGGCGTTCAGGCTGTTCACAGCGGATGCACGGGCGGTGTTCAGGAGACGCGAGCGGACCGACACGACCAAGGCGAACTCCAAACGCGAGAGCGGCGTGAAGGCCATCGTGTTATCGCTAACAACGCCTGTCAAGACCGTCAATGAAACACGCCCGAACTATCCCCGTAACCCCACACCCGCCACAACGGACACTCCCCCGGCCTCAACCCGTCCTCGACGACAGCGAGGTGCTCGCCGCCGTCCACGACCACCGTCGGTCTCTGCCGTCGGGGCGGAGACAGGAGTGAGCGGTACACCTCAGAGGGATATCCCTCTGAGGTGTACCGCTCCTCGGCCAACTGCGGCCGGCCGAGCGCCCGCGGATCTGTCAGCTACGCAGCTGCCACCGCTGGTTGGCGCCGCCGGAGCAGGCCCAGAGGATCAACTTCGTGCCGTTCGCCGTCGCGGCGCCGTTGGCGTCCAGGCAGAGACCCGACTGCACCCCGGTGATCGTGCCGTTGGCGTTGACGTTCCACTGCTGGTTCGCCTGGCCGTTGCAGTCCCAGATCACCACAGTGGTCCCGTTGCTGGTGCCCTGGCCGGAGGCGTCCAGGCACTTGGTGCCGTACACCATGAGCTGACGGCTCGCGGTGTGGGTCCACCGCTGGTTGGCGGCCCCACTTATGCAGTCCCAGATCTGAGCCTGCGTGCCGTTGGTGGTGCTGGAGTTGCCGATCTCGACACAGCGGCCGGACTGGGCGCCCACGATCTGCACGTTCGTCGGGTTGGTGCTGCCACCGCTCTGCACACCGGCCGTGTTGATCACCGTCTGCGCGCCGGACGGCCAACTGCCGTTGGACACCGTGACGTTGCCGTTGACGACGTTGCCGCGATCTCCGTTCGTCACGTTCGTGCCGCTGCTTGTCGACCAGTTGTTGGTGACAGTGAAGTTGCCCATGTTCTCGGCGTAGTAGTAGTTGGCCGTGGCCCAGGTGCCGGTGGAGGAGAACACGTTGTTGCGGGCGGTGTAGTAGCGCGAGCCCTCGTCGAAGTAGAGCCCGAACCAGCCGTTGGTCCGCAGGCAGTAGTTCTCGGCGATCAACCCGCCCGGGTTCGCCGAGAGCGTGTAGATGCAGCCGCCGTCGGTCATCTGTTGCATCACGTCGTGCACGTAGTTGCCGATCACCTGGTTGTTCGCCGCGGTGGTCGCCGTCGAGTACCGCGGCTGGTAGTTGTACAGGCCACGGTTGGCGTAGTGCTGGCTGCCGCCGGCATCGTTGGCGCCCCAGCCGTAACCGACGGACAGACCGGTGTACGGCATGTTGTAGACCTCGTTGTGCGAGACCAGCGAGGTGTTCACGTAGGTGGTCAGGATCGACACCACACCCCGGTACTCAAGGCCGAGATCGTGCACCCGGTTGTTGCTGATGGTGATGTTGCGGTTGACCATCCGCTGGTCGCTCGGGTGGTGGGCGTCGGCGCGCACGCCGCCCACCACGATGCCACCAGCGGAGTTGCGGGCGATCTCGGAGCGGGTGACGGTGATGTTGCTGGCGCCCAGGCCGACACCGCTGGCGTGGGCGTTGGCGTCGTTGCCGATGCCGATGGCCGTCTGGCCCAGGTTGACGAACTGGGAGTCGCTGAAGCTGATGGTGTTGGCGGCCGAAACCTGCACCGCGGCGGGCATCTGGGCCCAGCTCGGGCGGGTCGCCTCGAACAGCGGGCAGCCCTCCTGGCAGGAGGTCAGCGCGTCGGACGGGCGGGCCCAGGAGCCGACGATGTGCGCGCCGGTCTGCTGGTCGGCGAAGCCGTTGCTGCTGCTCGGGCCGAGCCAACTGGTGCCGGTGAAGGTGATCCCGCTGAACGAGATGTGGTGGGCGGGCGCGTCAAGGGTGCCGCCGACGTTCACCAGGGACTGCAACTGCGGCAGCTCCACGCTGACGGTGCTCATGTTCTGCCCGGCGAGCGGGATGTAGTTGAGCTGGCCGCTGCCGGGGTTGAGATACCACTCCCCCGCCGAGTCCAGGAACTCGTACGCGTTGGCCAGGTAGAACGGGCCGGCGCGGTGCGGGCGGGACAGGGTGTCGAAGCCGAAGGTGTTGTTGTTCCAGGCGGGCTGCTGCATCGTCAGGAAGTTGCCGCTGATGCTCTGCACCGGCGAGTACCTGTCGGTGAACGAGCCGACACTCTCCACCTCGACGCGGTTCTGGTTGCCGAGGTTGTTGAGGTAGTTCAGTGCGCTGTTGCTGAACCGCATACCGGAGGTGGTGAAGGTGAAGTCGGACCGGTTCACGGCGGTACGCGCCCGGGTGGCGACGGCCCCGTTGACGTACAGCTGACGGGAGTCCAGCCCGGCGGGAACGGTGGCCCGCCAGATGTTCTTCCCGGAGTCGACGAGCGACCAACCGGTGACCGCGCGAGCGCCGGTGATCGTCGGACGCGCCGAGGCGGCGGCCCGCCAGATCACCTGGTAGCCGTTGTTGCCGGAGTCGGCGGCGGTCAGCCGCATCGGCGCCGAGAGTCGGTACACCCCGTCGGCCAACTCCACAACGATGTCACCGGACATCGTGCTGTTGGCCGCCCGGACCGCGGTCTGCGCGGCGGACAGCGAACACGGTTGGCTTGCCGAGCAGGTGGTGCCGGTGCCGGCGGGCGAGGCGTAGAGGGTGGTGGTGGCCGCGAGCGCGGGGGACGCCGAGGCGGTCACCGCGACCAGCGCGGTCAGTGCGGACGCGGCAACGCCGGCCAGCATCCGCCGCAGCGGTGGGATGGGGGAGACGGACACGGGACGGTGCTCCTGACTCTAGAGGGGGCGGGAGTTCCCCGGGACCGGACGGCGGTTACCCGAGGACCTCCCGGAGATAGCGCAGGCCGTCCGTGGCGAGACGGTCCTGCGAAGGTGCCAACGGACGCCAGATCGCCGCGGCGGTCGCGATCGCCTCGTTCTCCCCCGTGAACGACTCGATGCAGATCGCGCCCTGGTAACCGGTGTCCCGCAGGACTGTGAAGAACCGGGGCCAGTCGAAGTGGTCCGCCCCGGGTGCGCCCCGATTGGTGCCGCTGACCTGCACGTGCTTGATGTGCGGGCCGGCGACCGCGAGGGCGGCGTAGGGATCCGCCTCCTCGATGTTCATGTGATAGGTATCGATCATGATGCCGACGCTCGACGGCAGACCGTCGATCAGCTCGACCGTCTGCTCGATCGTGTTGACGACGCTTGTCTCGTAGCGGTTGAGCGCCTCGACACCGATGCTCACGCCGTGCTCGCCCGCCAGGTCGGCCACCGGCGCCAGGGCCCGCCGGAAGTCCGCGTAGCAGGCGGCGCGAGCCGCCTGTGACATCCGCCAGGTGCGACCGACCGAGGCGTACACGGGGCCGCCGACGCATCCAGCGCCGACGGCCGCCGCGTCTGCCACACACTTCCTCAGGTACGCCACCGTCGACTCGACGACCGCTGGCGCGGCGTCCACCAACTCCCGACCGGGTGGGGTGACCGCGCAGACCCCGGCGGCGGCGAGGCCGTGCTCCGCCAGCAGGTCCCGGGTGCGGGCCGGATCCCAGTCGCCGGGCTGTTCGATCGGCAACTCGACAGCGTCGAAGCCGAACGCCGCGATCCGCGGGATCAGCTCGGCCAGGGCCTTGTCATCGACCGGCGAGGCCCACACCCACGGGTTGACGCCGATGGCGTACATCTGTTCCTACTTCCAGCGCTGCGGGTAGCCGGGCAGGTCGGTGCAGCCACACATCGCGTAGTGCAGCGGCGGCATGCTCGTGTCGAGGTACTTGTCCAGGTTGTCCTGGGTGACTGTCGGCTGCGGCAGCTTCCACGGGTTGGACACCTGCTCGCCGTCCAGGATCCGCAGCGCCGCGATGATCGGCGTACGCCACTGGTAGGTCGGGTACGTCGGCGCGATCGCTGTGAGGTTCTTGTCCTTCCAGATCTTCAGGAAGTCGAGCTGGTCCTCGCCGTTCATCGGCGGCACCGGCTTACCCGCGTCCTGGAACGCCTCGACCGCCGCGACGGCCGTCGCCCCGGCGTCCATCCAGACACCGTCGATGGTGCCGTACCGCTGGATGTAGTCGTCGACGATCTTCTTGGTCTTGGCCGGGTCGCCGTCGGTGAACTCGACGCCCACGACGTCGACCTTCGCCTTGTCGAACGCCACCTTCGCGGCCGACCAGCGGGTCTCCAGGACGTCGACGCCGGGCAGGATCCGCAGGGCGAGGACCTTGCCGCCGGGCTTCATCTTCTGGCTGACGAAGTCGGCGCCGACGTGGCCGAACCCGTAGCCGCCGATGGGGTTGATGAACGTCACCGGGCACTTCGTGTTGACGCCCCGGTCGAAGACGATCACCGGCAGGCCCGCCTGGCAGGCCGCCTCGACGGCCGGGGTGAGCGTGGCGGTGGTGTTCGGCGAGACGATGAGCGCGTCGCAGCCCTTGCCGAGCAGATCGTTGATGTCCGCGATCTGCTTCTGGTCCTTGCCCTCGGCGTCGACGTGCACGAACTCCTTGATCCGGCTCTTCTGCGCCTCGACCTCGGCCTGCATGGTCTTGAACCCGACCTGCCGCCACGGGTTGTTGAGCGCCGCGTTCGAGAAGCAGATCTTGTGCGGGCCGCTCTTCTTGAACTTGGCGGTGTCCACCATCTTCGGGTTGAGCACCTGCTCCCACGGCTTGTCGGCGGGACCCGTCGGGGTCGCGTCGAGCAGCGCGAGCTCGGCGTCGTAGTCGGCCTGCACGAAGAACTTCGACTGCTCCCCGGTGCCCGACCCGGCGGCGGGCGGGCTGCCCGACGGGCTCGCGCCCGGCTCATCCGTGGCACAGGCGGCGAGGGACAGCAAGGTGACAGCGGCCAGCGCCGCCATGGAACGTCGCACTATGGTTCCCCTTTATCTCGACGAAGAACGCGTTGCCGAGACCGCCACGGCGAGCAGGATGATCCCGCCCTGGACGGTCGACTTGAGGGCGCCGGAGACGCCGTAGAAATTCATGAGGGCGAAGAGAAGTTCGAGGGTCAGCGCACCGAGCATCGCGCCGACGACCGAACCGCGACCGCCGCCCAGCGCTACCCCACCGAGGACGACCGCGGTGATCGCACCGAACTCCAGGCCGACGCCGGCCTGGAACGACACACCGCTGTAGCCGCCCAGGAGGATCGCCGCGACCGCCGCCACGAGCCCGCTGAGGATGAAGGCGATCGTCCGGGTACGCCAGACGCGTACCCCGCTCAACTCGGCGGTGCGCGGATTGTCGCCGACGGCGACGAGCGTCCGGCCGAAGTCGGACCGCATCAGCAGCACTGCCAGCACCGCCATGGCCACGAGGATCAGCAGCGCGTAGGGCACGCGACCGAGCAGCGGCACGTCCTCGAAGGCCCGCCGACCGTAGCGGCGGAACTCCTCCGAGAGCCCACCCTTGGGCGCGCCGTCGGACCACAGGTAGACGGCGCCGACCAGGATCAGGAACATGCCGAGCGTGGTGATGAACGACGGCACCCGCAGCCGTGTGGTGATCAGGCCGTTCACCAACCCGACGAGCGCGCCGAAGGCGAGCAGGAGCAGCACCACGGGCCAGGTACGCGCCGGGTCACTGTCGATGAGCCGGGCGGCGACCACCACCTGCGCGGTGACCAGGGAGCCGACCGAGAGATCGAACTCGCCGGAGACGATCACGAAGTACTGGCCGGCGGCGAGCAGGATGATCGGCGCCGAACGCCCGAGGAACGACATCAGCGACGCGGGGGCGAGGAAGTCGGGCTGGCGGACGCCGACGAGCACCACGAGCACGGCGAGGATCGCGAGGATCGGCAGCAGGCCACCGGGGCGGAGCCGCGGGAGACGCAGTGGCAGCGTACGACGCTGAACTGTCTGCATGGCTAGGCAGCCGCCTTTCGCATGGTCCGACGGGCGTAGACGGCCACCGCGGCGATGATGATCGCGCCCCGGATCACCTGCTTGAAGAAGGCGTCGACCTCCAACTGGTTGAAGATCGCGTCGATGCTGGCGAGCAGCAGCACTCCCCCGACCGTGCCGATGACACCACCGCGCCCACCGGCGAGGGCGGTTCCGCCGATCACCACCGCGGCTATCGACTCCAGGTCGTAGAGGCCCTCGGTGCCCACCCGGGGCGCGCCCGAGCCGAGCCGACTGGCGAGGTAGACACCGGCGAGCCCGGCACACATCGAACAGAGCACGTGGGCCGTGACCAGGACCCGGTCGTTGCGGACGCCGGAGAGCCGGGCCACCTCCGGGTCTCCGCCGACGGCGACCAGGTGGTGACCGAAGCGGGTCTTCGAGAGCGCGAACCAGGCCGCCGCGGTCACCGCGACAAGCAGCAGGAACGACACCGGCACCGGGCCGATGCGCTGGTAGCCGAGCGACTGCACGAGTGCGGGCGCGGTGGTGCCGGCCGGCCCGTCGTAGCCGTTGTCGAGGTATCCCTTGAGCAGCAGCCCGACGCCGAGGGTCGCGATGAACGCGTTGATGCGCAGTTTGGTGACGAGCAGCCCGTTGAGCAGCCCGACGCCAGCGCTGACCACGAGCGCCAGGCCGATCGCCGGTAGCAACGCGCCGTCGCTGCCGTTCATCGTCTCGGCCGCGACCAGGGTGCTGAGGCTGATCACGTACGCCACCGACAGGTCGAGCGAGCCGCCGAGGATGACAAGGGTCTGGCCGACGGCGACGAGCCCGAGGCCGGCCGCCACGTGCAGCAGGCTCACCGTCGTGGACTGGTTGAAGAGCTGACCGCCGTCGACGAGGACGACAAGCCAGCCGATCACGAGGGTGAGGGCCAGGGCCACGAACACGCCGGGTACGGGGCGGCGGGCCGGCAGGAGCGTCAGGGCGCTCATGCGGCAGCCTCCCGCGCGGCCCCGATCGCCAGGGTGACCACGTCTTCCTCGCTCGCGCCGGCTGGTAGTTCACCCACGATCCGACCGTCGCGCAGGACGACGATCCGGTCGCTCATGCCCAACAGCTCGGGCAGGTCGGACGAGATCATCAGCACCGCCGCACCGTCGCGGGCGAGACGTCGGACGAGGTCGTGGATTGCCGACTTCGCGCCCACGTCGATGCCGCGGGTCGGCTCGTCGAAGAGCAGGATCTGCGGGTTGAGCGCGAGCCACCGGGCCAGGACGACCTTCTGCTGGTTCCCGCCGGACAGGAATCGGATCTCCTGGTCGTCGCCCGCGGCGCGGACCTCCACGGCGGCGAGCAGATCGCGTACCCGACCGGTGCGGGCCGCGCGGCCAGAGCGGGCGGCGAAGACGGCCCGGCTGGCGAGCAGCGCGTTGTCGAGCACCGACTGCCGGGGGACGATCCCCTCGCCCTTACGGTCCTCGGTGACGTAGGCGATGCCGGCCCGCATCGCGGTGCGTGGCGAGCGCAGCCGCAGCTGCCGACCGTCAACAGTGACCTCGCCGGTGGTGAACGGGGCCACCCCGAAGAGCGCACGCGCCAGCGCGGATCGGCCGGAGCCCTGGAGGCCGCCGATGCCGAGCACCTCGCCGGCCCGCAACTCAATGTCGATGTCGCGGAGTTTCCGGTTGCCCCCGGCACGGACGGTGAGCCGCACCGGACCGGGGTCGTCGGGATCGGCCCGATCGGGGTAGTAACTCGACAGCTCCCGGCCGACCATGTGTCGGACCAACTCGTCCGCGCTGGTGTCCGCGGTCTCCACTGTGGTCACCCGGCGGCCGTCCTTCAGGACCGTGATCCGGCTGGACAGGTCGAAGACCTCGGCGAGCCGGTGCGAGACGTACAGCAGGCCGATGCCGCGCTCCTGGAGTCGGCGCACCAGGCCGTAGAGCAGCTCGACCTCGTGGTCGGCGAGCGCGGCGGTCGGCTCGTCCATGATGAGCAGCCGCGCGTCCAGGGCGAGCGCCTTGGCGATCTCGACCACCTGTTGTTGGGCGACACCGAGCTGCCCCACCCGGGCGTCGGCGGGCAACGTGGTCTCCCCGATCGAGGCGAGCAGACGCGTGGTGCGGTCGAGCATCTCCCGACGGTCGACAAGCCCGCGCCGGACCGGCTCGTGGCCCAGGTAGACGTTCTCCGCGACGGTGCGCTCCGGCAGCAGGTTGAACTCCTGGTGGATGATGCCGACCCCGGCGCGCTGGGCGTCCCGGGGGCCACGGAAGACGCGGGGCTCACCGGCGAACTCGACGCTGCCCTCGTCCGGGGCGTACCCGCCGGACACGATCTTCATGAGGGTCGACTTGCCGGCGCCGTTCTCACCGACAACGGCGTGCACCTCGCCCGGCGCGACATCGAGGTCGACACCGTCGAGCACGCGTACCCCGAGGAAGGATTTGCCGATGCCCCGGAGGGTGAGCAGCGGCGCCGGCGGTGGGTCTGACATCCCGAAAGCCCTCACAGACAGTAGTCATAGACAGGGTGCCCGGGTCGGCGTCCGGCCCGTGCGTGGCCGCGCCGCGAACTTTCGCAGCCGGCCGCGGAGACTTACGTTTTTATGTTGCGAACATTCCCTTGACATCGACGAAACATCACACGTATGAAGAAGATAGATGTTTGGATGCAGGTCCGCAATCCTCGACCGGGGCCGATTGCCAGGGCCATCACTCGAACGGCAGCGAAGCCGTGCCCGAGAGATTCGGACATGGCCGTCGTCATCAGGGCAAGACGTCGGACGTCACCCCATTCATTGACACCCATCTATTTCTAGCTCATCCTGACCTCGTGGACCACGGGACAAGCTTCACAGCCGCCATCACCCTCTGTGAGGTCCCGCGGGTCTGACTGCCGTTTCGGCGAACGGCACGAGGACAGCCCAGCGCACTCGTGCCCACCCCTGCGTCCAGGCACAACCTGACGCAGCGTGGACCCGTGGGCGCACTCGGAGTCGCCCGTCCAACCTAGGAGACGCCATGCGTCGCAATACGATGATCATCTCGGTGATCGCGGGCCTGTTGCTGGCCCTCGGACTCGCCCCACCCGCTTCGGCGGCCCCCGCCTTCCGCGCCCTGGTGTTCAGCAAGACCACCGGCTACCGGCACGACTCGATCCCCGCCGGGATCAGCATGCTCCAGCAGCAGGCCACCGCGAACAACTTCGAAATCGTGGCGACCGAGGACTCGAGCGTCTTCACCGCCGCCAACCTGGCGACCTTCGACGTGATCGTCATGCTCCAGACCTCCGGCATGGTCTGGACCTCGGCGGCGCAGCGCCAGGCGGTGGAGGGTTACCTCGCCAGCGGCAAGGGCATCGTGGCCATCCACAACGCCACCGACATGGGCATCGAGTCCGAGTACCCGTGGTGGGACCAGACCATCAACGGCGGCGCCCACATGCCCGAGCACTCCCCCGGCGTGCTGCCCGGCACCGCGATCGTCGCCGACAAGCAGCACCCGTCGACGGCCGGGCTGCCGGATCGGTGGAACCGCAGCGAGGAGTGGTACAACTTCGACTCCAACCCACGCGGCAAGGTGCACGTGCTGGTCACCGCCGACGAGCGCACCTACAACCCGGGCTCCCGGGCGATGGGCCCGGACCACCCGATCTCCTGGTGTCGCGACACCAACGGCGGGCGTGTGTGGGCCACCGCGATGGGTCACGCGATCGACTCCTACAGCGAGACGAACTTCCGCAACCACGTCCTCGGTGGGATCAAGTGGGCCGCCGGCAACGCCCCCGGCGACTGCGGCGGCACCGTCTGGGGCAACTTCGAGAAGCGCACCCTCGACGACAACACGGTCGACCCGATGGCGATGGCGGTGGCCCCGGACGGGCGGGTGTTCTACGCCCAGCGCGGCGGGCAGCTGAAGGTCTTCAAGCCGTCCACGAACAGCACAGTCACCGCCGGCACGCTGAGCGTCTACACCGGCGGCGAGGACGGTCTCACCGGCATGGCGCTGGACCCCAACTTCGCCACGAACGGGTACGTCTACCTCTACCACTCGCCGGCGAGCAGCTCGACAGACGTCAACCGGGTCTCCCGCTACACGATGAGCGGTGACACGCTGAACATGTCGAGCGGCGTGACGATCATCGACATCCCGGCGTACCGGGACCGGACGTTCCCGGAGCCCGGGCACACCGGCGGTTACATCGAGTTCGGTCCGGACGGCAACCTCTTCATCGGCACCGGTGACGACACGCCGCCGAACCTCGACCCCAACTGGCAGGGCTACGCCCCGCTGGACTGGCGCTCGGGCAAGTCCAACCTGGACGCCGCCCGCAGTGCGGGTAACACGAACGACCTGCGCGGCAAGCTGCTACGCATCCGCCCCGGAGCCACCGGCGGCTACACCATCCCGTCGGGCAACCTCTACCCGCAGGGCACCGCGCAGACCAAGCCGGAAATCTACGCGATGGGCTTCCGCAACCCGTTCCGGTTCTCGATCGACCCCGCCAACGGCTGGGTCTACCTGGCCGACTACGGGCCGGACCGCAACCCGCCCACCACCAACCGTGGCCCCGAGGGCCTGGTCGAGCTGAACGTGATCAAGACGCCCGGCAACTACGGCTGGCCGTTCTGCCACGGCAACAACCAGCCCTACGCGCCGTACAACCCGGACACCGGCGTCGTCGGCGCGAAGTTCAACTGCTCGGCACCGGTAAACAACTCGCCGAACAACACCGGGCTGGTCAACCTGAAGCCTGTTGTCATGCCCAACATCTGGTATGGCTACCCCGCCTCGACGACCTTCCCGGAGCTCGGCTCCGGCGGCTCCGCGCCGATGGGTGGCCCGGTCTACCGGTACGACGCGTCGAACCCGTCCGCGACGAAGTTCCCGCCCTACTACGACGGTGTGCACTTCTTCTACGAGTGGGCGCGTAACTACATCAAGGAGGTCCACTTCGACTCCTCCTCGGCGGTCACCCGCACCAACCCGTTCCTGCCCGGGACCGGGTTCAACAAGCCGATGGACATGGAGTTCGGCAAGGACGGCTCGCTCTACCTGCTGGAGTGGGGCACCAACTTCGGCGGCGGCAACAGCGACTCCGGGCTCTACCGGATCGACTACATCCAGGGCGGCCGGTCCCCGATCGTCAAGGCCACCGGTACGCCCACCAGCGGCAGCGCACCGCTCACCGTCCAGTTCAGCAGCGCCGGCACGTCCGACCCGGACGGCAACACGCTCAGCTACCTGTGGACGTTCGGCGACGGCACCACCTCCACGGCCGCCAACCCGTCGAAGGTGTACACCTCCAACGGCAACTACACGGCCCAGTTGAAGGTCACCGACAGCACCGGTAAGACCGGCTTCGCCAACGTCCCGATCACCGTCGGCAACAGCGCCCCGGTGGTCACCATCACCACACCTGCCAACGGTGGCATGCTCACCTTCGGTGACAAGGTGCCGTACCAGATCACCGTCACCGATCCGGACGGCGGCACTGTCGACTGCTCGAAGGTGTTCCTCAACCCGGCGCTGGGTCACGACGACCACGCGCACGAGACCACCGAGTACCCGGGTTGCTCGGGCACCATCTCCACCGACCTACTCGGCGGACACCCCGATGGCGCCAACCTGTTCTACGTGCTGAACGCGCGCTACACCGACAACGGCGGCTCGGGGGGCGGGTCCCCGCTCACCGGCACCGCACAGGCGATCCTGCAACCGAAGCACAAGCAGTCCGAGTACTTCAGCAGCCAGTCCGGCATCCGGGTCATCGACCAGGCCGCCGCGGAGAGCACCAAGCGCGTCGGTGACATCTCCTCGAACGACTGGATCGCCTTCAGCCCGATGAGCCTGTCGGGTATCTCGACGGTCAGCTACCGGGTCTCGTCGCCCTCCGGCGGCGGTTCGATCGAGCTGCGCGCCGGCTCACCGACCGGTACCCTGCTGGCCACCACCACGGTGCCGAGCACCGGTGGCTGGGACAACTACCAGTCCACGACACCGGTGAGCGTCGCCGCCAGCAGTGGGACCCAGACGCTCTACATGGTGTTCAAGAACTCCAACAACTCGTTCGATCTGGACTCGCACACCTTCGGCGGAAACGGCGTCGGAACACCCGGCACCGGCACCGGTACCGGTCTGGCCGGTAAGACCTACACGCTCACGGCACAGCACAGCAACAAGCTGATGGACGTCAGTGGGGTCTCCACCGCCGACGGCGCCCAGATCACCCAGTGGGCGTCCACCGGCGGCAACAACCAGAAGTGGCAGGCCGTCGACGCCGGCAACGGCGCGCTCTACCTGAAGGCGGTGCACAGCGGCAAGTGTGTCGAGGTGGTCGGCAGCTCGACCGCGGCGGGTGCCTTCCTCCAGCAGGCCACCTGCAACAACGGCAACCAGCAGAAGTTCACCGCCACCGCGACGGGCACCTCCGGCGTGTACACGGTGAAGAGTGTGCTGAGCGGGCTCTGCGTGGACGTCAACGGCGCTTCCACGGCCGACGGCGCCCGGCTGTTGCAGTGGACCTGCCACAGCGCAGCCAACCAGCAGTGGCGGTTCACCGCTCTCTGATCTGCGGCTGTCGCGGTAGAACATGACGTCCCGGTCGGGACCGGTCCGAGAATCGGAGCCGGTCCCGGCCGGGACGTCGCCGTCAGTTCGGCTGGCCCGCAGCGCCCGGACCGGGCGCCACGGCGAGCAGCCCGGCCGCTGTCAGGGCCTCCCACAGCTCGTCCGGTACGGCAACGTCGGCGCGTCGTACCGTCTCGGCCACCTGCGCCTCGGTGCGGACGCCGACCACCGTCGACACCACCGCCGGGTGCCGACGGACGAAGGCCAGTGCCGCCTGCGGCAGGGTCACCCCGTGCGTCTCGCAGACCGCGGCGATCCGCCGGGCCCGCTCGATCACCTCGGCGGGGGCCTGCTGGTAGTTGTAGACCGCATCGGCCGGCGGCTGGTCCCGCGACAGCAACCCCGAGTTGTAGACGCCCGCGATCACCACACCCACCCCTCGCTCCTCGGCGGCCGGCAACAGGTCGTCCGCCGCCCCCTGTTCGAGCAGGGTGTACCGCCCGGCGCACATCATCACGTCGACGTCGGTCTCCCGCACGAACCGCGCCAGCATCGCCGACTGGTTCATCCCGGCACCGATGGCACCCACGACACCCTGGTCACGCAGGTCGACCAGGGCCGGCACGGCCTCGTGCGCGGCCTGCTCCCAGTGGTCGTCCGGGTCGTGCAGGTAGACGATGTCGATCCGGTCCAGCCCGCTGCGCTCGAGGCTGGCCTCGATCGAGCGACGAACACCGTCGCGGCTGAAGTCCCACACCCGGCGGTGGCTGGCGGGCACGTCGAACCCCTCGGAATCCCGCAGGTGCGCGATCTCGGGCGACGGCACCAGGAGTCGTCCGACCTTCGTCGACACGACGTACTCGTCGCGCGGCCGATGCCGCAACGCCGCACCGAGGCGGCGCTCGGACAGCCCGAGTCCGTAGTGCGGCGCGGTGTCGTAGTACCGGACACCGGCGGCCCACGCCGCGTCGACAGCCGCGTCGAACTCCTCGTCCGTCGTCGCCCGGTACAGGTTGCCCCCCTGGGCCGCGCCGAACCCCAGCCCGGTGAGACGCACCCGCGGGCGGCGCGGCAGCGCTCGCGCCGTCATGCCGCCGCCGATCCGGGTACGCGGCGATCGGGCTCACCGGGGGCCGTCATCGGCCCATCCAGCCGCCGTCGACGGGCAGTACGACCCCGTTGACGTAGTCCGACGCCGACGACGCCAGGAACACCGTGGCACCGCCCAGATCGTCGGCGCGACCCCACCGGCCGGCCGGGATCCGGGTGAGGATCGCCTGGTTGCGGTCGGCGTCGTCGCGCAGCGCCTGGGTGTTGTCGGTGGCGATGTAGCCGGGGGCGATGGCGTTGACGTTCACCCCGTGGGCCGCCCACTCGTTCGCCAGCGCCTTGGTGAGCCCGGCGATGCCCGATTTCGACGCGGCGTAACCGGGCACTGTGATGCCGCCCTGGAAGCTCAACAGCGAGGCGGTAAAGATGATCTTCCCATGGCCCCGCTCGACCATCGTCCGGCCGATCTCCCGGCTCAGGATGAACTGACTGCTCAGGTTCACCTCGATGACGTGGTCCCACATCTCGTCGGGGTGCTCGGCGGCCGGGGTGCGGGCGATCGTGCCGCCGTTGTTCACCAGGATGTCGATCGGTCCGAGCGCGGTGAGGTCCCGGGCCAGCTGGTGTACGGCCGCTCGGTCACCGAGATCGGCACGCAGCCCGGTGAACTGGCGGCCGGCGGCGCGCACCCGGCGTTCCACCTCGCTGCCATCCGATTCGAGCTGGGCGGAAACACCCACGATGTCGGCACCGGCCAGCGCCAGGGCCTCGGCCATGGCGAGGCCGATACCGCGCCGGGCACCGGTCACGACCGCGACGCGTCCGGACAGATCGAACAGGGCCGTCACTTGTTTCCCTCCCGCAGATCGAGCAGCACCTTCATCACACCGCCACCCTCAAGGGCGGTGAAGGCGGCGCTGGCCGCCTCCACCGGCTCCACCCGGGAGATGAGCTGTTGGGCCGGGATCGCACCCGAGGCGACCAACCGGATCGCCTCCTCCATGTCGTCGCGCTGGTACAACCGCGCGCCGAGGAGTTCCAGCTCACGCCAGAAGAACCGGTGCAGGTTGACCTCGCGCGGCCGGGGGTGGATCGCCACCATCACCAGCCGGCCGCGGGTGGTGAGGACGTCGACGGCGGTGGTGACGCCACCGGCGGAGCCGGACACCTCGAAGGCGATGTCGGCGCCCGCGCCGTTGGTGCGCTCGTTGACAAGTGCCACCACGTCCGTCGCTCCCGGGTCGACGGCCTCGATCCCGATCCCGGCCGCCACCTCCCGTCGGAACGGATCCGGCTCGACGAGGAGCACCCGCGCGCCGCGGCCCGCCGCGACCACGGCGATGAGCGCCCCTACCGGCCCGCCGCCGACCACGACCACCTGGTCGTCGGCTGTCACATTCCCCCGCCGGACGTCGTGCACGGCGACC
This sequence comes from Micromonospora sp. NPDC049044, assembly GCF_040649215.1. Taxonomy (NCBI): domain Bacteria; kingdom Bacillati; phylum Actinomycetota; class Actinomycetes; order Micromonosporales; family Micromonosporaceae; genus Micromonospora; species Micromonospora sp. NPDC049044. The sequence goes on from NZ_JBEZFA010000006.1 coordinate 223,193, forward strand.
GCGACCGGCTCGACGAGCGCCGCGTGGTCCAGCGGCAACTCCTCGGGCAGCGGCAGAACCAGCTCCGCCGGCACGGTCCAGTAGGACTGCATGGCGCCCGGTGAGTCGATGCCGAGGAAATTCATGGCGTGGCAGACGTGGGAGTGCCCGCGCTTGCAGGCGGCGCACTGCCCACACGGCCTGGTCGGTAGCACGGTGACCGGTTGCCCGACGCGCCAGCCGGTGGTGTCCGGGCCGACGGCCGCGATCCGACCGGACATCTCGTGCCCGATGATCGCGGAGTCACCGACCCGGGCGTCCATGTCCCCGTGGTAGATGTGCAGGTCGGTGCCGCAGATCCCGGTGTACGCCACCTCGATCCGCACCTGGCCTGGCCCCGGCGGGACCGGTTCGCGATCCTCGATTCCGAGGTCTCGCGCCCCCCGGTAGACGACTGCCTTCATCGATCCTCCGTCTCGACGGCCGGCACGTCGTTCGTGCCGACCGGACATGGCCGTGGGTGCACCGCGATGGCGGTACACCCACGCGCCTCTGTTTCTGGCGGTCAGCTCAGTGCCGCACGGTGGGCGACACCTCGTTGCGGTAGTTGAGTGGCACGACCGGCACCTGCCGGGCGGGGACTACCCCGTCGATGTCGGCCAGCAGCCGCCGGCCGGCCCGCTCCGGCCGGACGTTGGGGCTCTCGGCCTGCTGCGCCAGCGGGCGGTGGTTGGCCGTCCGGATGCGCTCCTCGTCGATGCGCACACCCAGTCCTGGTGCGTCGCCGAGGATGAAGGCACCGTCCTCGACGTGCAGGTCGACGGAGACACCGACCGGTGGATGGAGATCCTGCAACTCACTTGTCAGATGATTCGGCACCGAGGTCGCGGCGTGCAACAGACCGATCGGGCTGTTGCCGATCGGGCTGACCGGCAGGTCGTACGCGTGCGCCAGGGCGGACGCCCGCAGGAAGTGGGTGACCCCCCAGACGGCGGCCATCTGGACGACGTCGACAGCGCCGGCGGCGAGCAGCGGACGGAACTGTTCGAGCCCGGTGAGGTTCTCCCCGGTGGCGACCGACGCGCAGACTCCACGGCTGACGGCGGCGAGGCCCTCGGCGTCCCAGCGTCGGACCGGCTCCTCGATCCAGATGAGGTCGAGGGAGCGTTCGAGTTCGCAGACGTGCCGGACGGCCTGCTTACGGGTCCAGGCCTCGTTGACGTCGAGCATGAGACCCGGTCGCCGGCCGTGCCCCGCCTCGGTCAGGACGTCCTTGACCAGGCTGAGGCGGTGCCGGTCGCGCTCGATGTCGAGACCGCCCTTGAGCTTCGCGGCGCGCAGGCCGTGGCTGGCGTAGACCTCGTACTCCGCGACGAGTTCGTCGTCGGTGAGCCCGATGTCCAGCCCGGACGCGTAGGCGGTGACCCTCCTGTCCCGCCCGCCCAGCAGCCGCCACAGCGGCTCGCCGGCGATCTGCGCCTTGATGTCCCAGAGGGCGGTGTCAAGTGCGCCGATGGTGCCGAACACCGGGCCTGCGTGGCCCGCCTTGAAGGTGTGCCGCAACATGCGGTCGTACAGGGTCGTCACGGCACGGGGGTCTTCGCCCTCGATTGCTGCGAAGATCCGCTCGATCTCGACGTGCGGCCCGAGGCCGACCCCCGAGACGCCCTCGTCGGTGTCGACGATGACGATCGAGATCGGAACCACCCCGTCGGCGAACACCCCGTTGGCATCGCCGACGGGCCGCCCCCATTCCTGGACCGTGGAGAGCGTCCGATAACCCGTGATCCGCATGTCAACCCTTCGTGGAACCGGCGGCTACACCGTCGGCAATTTGGCGCTGGAGGAACAGGTAAACCAACAGGACGGGTATGGCGGCGATCAGCACACCGGAGGCGAAGGTGGGAATGTTGTCGGAGTACTGCCCTCGCAACGAGGTCACCCCGATCATGAGCGTCCGGTGATCGGCCGAGGGCATCATCACCAGCGCCATGAGGACGTCGTTCCAGCAGAACAGGGCGTTGAGGATGCCGACCGACAGCAGTGCCGGGGTGCCCAGCGGCAACATGATCCGGCGGTACACGCCGTACACGGTGTTGCCGTCGATCCGGGCGGCGTCGACGATCTCCGGCGGGATGCCCCGGTAGTAGCTCGTCATCAGGAACACGGTGAACGGCAGGAACTGGGCCACGTAGACGAGGATCAGACCGGGGTACGTGTCGATGAGCGCCGTGTCGGCCATGATCCGGGACAGCGGCACCATGATCACCTGGAACGGGATGAAGAGCCCCGCGAGGCAACCCAGGAACAACGCCGTCGAGCCCCGGAATCGCAGCTGACTCAGCGCGAACCCGGCCATCGACCCGAGCAGCAGCAGCAGGATCACCGACACCGTCACCACGAGCAGCGAGTTGACGAAGTAGCGACCCATGCCGACGCTGCTCCACGCCGTGCTGATGTTCTCCCAGCGCAGCGCGTCGGTGATGGAGAACCGGTCGAGGATGTAGTCACGGCGGGTCTTCATCGCGACGTTGGCGGTGAAGAGCAGCGGGTAGATCGTCGCCAGCGCGAGCAGTGACATGGGGATGGCGATCAACCACCACCCCAGACGGCTCCGAGACATCAATCCTCCTTTCCGGATCGTTCGAGCAGCTTGATCTGCAACAGCCCGACCACGAGCATGATGATGAAGAGGATCGTCGAGGCGGCAGATGCGAGCGCCGGCCGGTTCATCTGGCCCTGCTGAATCCAGATGTAGTACTCCGGCAGGTAGGTCGAACCCTCCGGCCCGCCGCTGGTCATCACGAAGAGCAGGCCGAACATCGAGGTCAACATCCCGATCATCGTGGTCACGAAGACGAACTGGATGGTGCGCGAGAGGCCCGGGATGATCACGTGCCAGACCACCTGGCGTAGCGACGCCCCGTCCACCCGGGCGGCGTCCAGAAGCGCGGGGTCCAGGGTGGCGAAGCCGGCGAGGAACACCACAAGTGCCATTCCGAAGGTGGCCCAGATGTGCACGCCGACCACCATGAACATCGCCAGGTCCGGATCGCCGAGCCAGTCCACCGGACTGATGCCGAACGACCCGAGGATGGCGTTGAGGGGGCCATCGAAGGCGAGTAGCAGGTTGAAGATCGCGCCGACGATGACCGGCGAGAGCACCGCGGGAAAGAAGTAGACGCTGCGGTAGAAGCGGTGGCCGGGCACCCGCAGGAAGATGAACGTGGCGAGCAGGCCGGGGATTGCCACCGCCACCGGGAGCAACAGCACCAGCAGCCCGACGTTGCTCAGCGCGGTCCGGAACAGCGGATCGTGGAACAGCTCGCGGTAGTTGCCGAATCCGACCGCCGTCCCGTTCTGCGCACCGTCGCCGGTGAAGGAGAAGTTGACGCCGAGCACCAGCGGATAGAGCCGCAGCAACACGATGATCAGGACCGCCGGTGCGACCAGGATGTAGGGCGCGAAGCGTTCGGCCCGCAGGCCGGCACTGGCGCGCCGGGGTTGTGCACCATGCCGATGGGCGGCGGGGGTGATCGCCGCCCCGTCGGTCCGTCCGGCCTGAGCCGGACGGACCGACGGTTGCGTGTTTCCGATTGACACGAGGGTCAGCCCGCCTGGTCCGAAGCGGCCAACTGCTTCACCACCTCGTCGACGGTGGTCGAACCGCTGAGCAACTGCTGGGACAGCCGACCCATCAGGTCGATCGTCTTCGAGGAGAGCGCCACGTGCAGCGCCGGCTTGCCGGTCTTCAGCTCGCTGACGATCGTGGAGACGGCCGGACCGTTCTGCGACACGTCGATAGTGGTGTCGGCGACAATCGCGCCGGCGTCGGCGTAGAAGGCCTTCAGCGCGTCCGCCGAGGTCAGCGAGCGCACCAGGTCGGCAGCCACCTTCGGGTCCTTGGTCCACTTGGCGACGCCGTAGCCGATACCACCGTCGTACGGCAGGCTCGCGGTGGTGCCGGCGGTGACGACCGGAGGCTTCATGACGCCGAGCTTCTCCGCCGTCAGGAACTCGTTGAAGTCCTTCCAGTGCCCGACGTCCGACATCAGGCCCATGACGTGGGCGGCCTTACCGGACTGGAAGAACGCGAACGAGTCGTTGAACATGGCTGTCGAGTTGGCCCCGTCGCTGTTCATCTTCTTGTCGCCGGTCTCCTTCCAGAGCTCGAAGATCCGCTTGACGTTCGGCGAGGTCCAGTCGCGCTTGCCGGTGATCCAGGCGTCGTACTCCGCCGCGGTGAGGGTGACCGACCCCATGCTGGAGAGCCAGAACTGGATGCCGACGCCCTCCTTGTTGCCGAGGGCGAAGCACTTCGAGCCGGCCTTGGTGATGGCGGCGCAGTCCGCGACGAACTTGTCCCAGGTGGCAGCCGGGGTCGCCGGGTCGAGGCCGGCCTTGCGGTAGATCTCCTTGTTGTAGTAGATCGGGTAGCCCTGCAGCGTCACCGGACCGGCGTAGACCTTGCCGTCCTTGGTGAACGCGTCCCATCCGGCCAGCCGTTGCTTGTCCTCGGCCACGTAGTCGGTGATAGGCACCAATGCGTCCACCCGGTCGCGGATCTGGCCGCCGCCATTGAACAGCATGACGTCCGGGCCCTTGCCGGACTGGATCGCCGCACCGAGCAGCGTGTAGTACTGGTCAAAGGGCTGCGCTACGAACTCAACCTCAACTTTTGGGTGCTTCTTCTTGAAATCAGCCTTAGCCTTGTCCAGATAGGACTTGGCGAACGACTCGCCGGACTTCCAGTCCCACACCACGAGCTTGCTGTCCGACCCGCTTGACGAGCTTGAATCGCTAGCACTTCCACAACCGGCCAGGGCCAGGCCCACAACGAGGACGGCCGACCATATTGCGCGCTGTCTCATCAGTTGTCACCTCAGAAAGTGGGGTGGCCGGCGGTCGCGCCGCCGTGCCAATGTTGCCCGGAACGTAACTCGTATGACGTTTGACGTCAATACTCAGTCGTACACTGAGCCAGACGTCGTGCCACGGCGAGCCTTTCGGAGGGGACATGACGCCATCGCAGGAGACGGCCCTGAGCAGCCCAGCAACACCGGCGTGGGTGCGTCGGCCGACCAACCTGGCCAAGGCGGTCACCGCCGAACTGGTCGAACGCATCGTCCGCGGCGTACACCCCTCCGGGACGCCCCTTCCTCCCGAACCGATCCTCTGCGAGACCTTCTCGGTGAGCCGGACCGTCGTCCGGGAAGCAGTCAAGATCCTTCAGGAGAAGGGGCTGGTGCAGGTCCGCCAGGGTGCCGGCACCATGGTCAACCCGGCAGCGCAGTGGGACATGCTCGACGAACTCGTCCTCGGCGCCACCATCGCCGAGGACGACAGCCTCGCCATCCTCGACGATCTCGTCGTCACCCGGCGCGTGCTGGAATCAGACATGGCAAACGTCGCCGCCCGGCTCGCCGACGCGCAGACCGTCGACCGGCTGCACACCATGGTGGACCGGATGGACGAACTCGTCGACGACCACGTCACCTACCACGAGCACGACCGGGCCTTCCACGACGCGATCATGCAGACGTCCGGGAACCGCATCGCCCGCGGCGTCGTGCGGGCGCTGGAGAGCCAGGTCATCAACACCGCCCGCTACATGGGCCGGACCGAGCGCGCCCTGTGCGTGGCGTCCAACCAGGGCCACCGGCGCATCTACGAGCGCATCGCCGCGCACGACTCCGAAGGCGCCGCCGAGGCGATGTTCACCCACATCACCGAGGCCTGGCTGGTGCGCCGCAGCGGTTCGGGCGAGGCGGTTCGCCTGCAACGCTGACCGGGGACACCGACGCGGCGCCCACCCCCCGGGGGTACGGGAGCAGGCGCCGCCAGGCCGACGACGTCGGCAACCGCCGGTCCGGAGAACTGCGCGAAGAACCTCCAGATCTCACCCTTGGTCCGGGTCGTGATCCCGCTCTCGCCACGGGTCCCGCCGGTGCCGCCCGAGGAGATCTCCCGCATCGTGCCGCCGCGCCGCCCGCGTCTGGAAATTAGCGCTAACCACGCCACACATCAGACGACAGGTGTCGTTCTAAGCTGCCGTCAGACCAAGTCCGGGTAGCTGGCTGAAGCCCACCACCCTGGCAGCCCAACGGCGACTTGACGCGGCTCATGTTATCGCTCACAGTCGATGGACGAGGGCGATGTGCCGACGACGGTTGACCGGGCGAGCCGCTTGTCGCACCTCGGGCGTGACGTCACCCAGGGCAGGCCGATGGCCGGGCGTGGACCGATGGTTCATGGCCACGGCACGGGTGCGTCCGATGCTCAGACACCGGCATCGCAGCGGTGTTCCCTGCACCCGCACCACCACCGCACCCATTGACGGGCGACGACGTGTCAAATCGGCGCGACTGCCGCGGTCGGCGACGCCCCGCACCGGGTCCGGTGCCCCGCTCGACACCATCGACAGCTTCCCGGAGGCACTCGTGAAATCCGCACCAACACCACTTGCCAGACTGCGGCGTTCGGCCGCGTGGCTGGTGAGCCTGCTCCTGGTCTCAACATTGCTCCCCGCCGGTGTCGCGAAGGCGGACAATCCTATTGTTCAGCATATTTATACGGCTGATCCGGCGCCGTTGGTTTACAACGGTCGGGTGTATGTGTACACGGGTCATGATGAGGATGGTTCGACGTATTTCACGATGAGGGATTGGCGGGTGTGGTCGTCGGCGGACATGGTGAACTGGACTGATCATGGGTCGCCGATGGGTCTGGCGACGTTCGCGTGGGCAGATGCGAACGCGTGGGCGGGGCAGGTCGTGGCGCGTAATGGGAAGTTCTACTGGTACGTGCCGGTGCGGCAGCGGTCGAACGGGCAGATGGTCATTGGTGTGGGGGTGGCGGATTCTCCGACGGGTCCGTTCCGGGACGCGTTGGGTCGACCGTTGGTGGGGAACAACGAGATCGATCCGACGGTGTTCATCGATGATGACGGGCAGGCGTATCTGTACTGGGGTAATCCGGGTCTGTGGTATGTGCGGTTGAACGCGGACATGATTTCGTATTCGGGTGCCGTGACGCGGATCGCGTTGACGACCGCGGGGTTCGGTGCGCGCAGTGGTAACGCGAGTCGGCCGACTCTGTATGAGGAGGGGCCGTGGGTGTTCAAGCGTAACGGGTTGTATTACAACGTGTTCGCGGCGGAGTGTTGTTCGGAGTTCATCGCGTACTCGACGGCGTCGGGGCCGACCGGGCCGTGGACGTACCGGGGGACGATCATGCCGCGGCAGGGGGCGAGTTTCACCAATCACGCCGGGGTGGTGGATTTCGCTGGCGGGTCGTATTTCTTCTATCACAACGGGGCGTTGCCCGGTGGTAGTGGGTACACCCGGTCGGTGGCGGTGGAGAAGTTCTCCTACAACACCAACGG
>NZ_JBEZFA010000007.1:0-226487 GCF_040649215.1 Micromonospora sp. NPDC049044
GGGGGTGGGGGGGGGGGGGGGGGGGGTGGGGGGGGGGGGTGGGGGTGGGGGTTAGGTTGGCCAGGATTGGGGTGGGGTTGCTGGTGGGGGTGCGCCGACCAGCTCGGCGAGCCGGGAGAGTCGACGGCGACCGGTGATCCGGAACGCGGGACCACCGTCGTGGGGGTCGAGCAGCGTGCCAGCGAGCCCGGCCGCGGCGAGCGCGACCCCGATCCGCTCCCAGCACTCCCGGTCGTCCGGGCCGAGGCGCAACAGGAAGCCATCGGGCGGCTCCGGCGTCCCGGCGGCGGCGAGCCACAGCCGCAGCCGCCGGCCGGTCAGGTGAAAGGTGACGGGCGGGCGTTTCGCCGTACCGTGCAGCCAGCCGGCCGCGAGTGGCTTCAACACCCGGGTGTACGACGTCCGCACGGCGTGTCGCTCCCCCTCGGTCGGCTCCCAGCTCGCCGCCAGCCCGCGCGCCGCCAACTCGGCGACGAGCACGTGCACCCGCCACGCGGCGTCCACCTGCACCGAGAGCCGGGCGGTGCCACCCATCCGGACCACCTCGCCCGGCCCGGCTAGCAGCCCGGCCAGGTCGGCGACCGCAGGCTCGGCCGCCTCCGCCCCGAAGAAGACAAGTTGCCGACCCGCCTCGGCGGCCTGGATCGGCTCCGGCTGCGGCCGGCCGGACTGAGCTGGGACGGCGCGTCGCCGCGCCGGTGCGGGCGCGTCGGACTCCGGGGCGGGAAACAGCGCGAGTGGCTCCGCCGGAGTGTCGTCGAGCCCGCTCAGTGACACTCCGGCACCTCGTCGAAGGCTTTTTTCAGCTCCTCGGAGTTGAGCTTGCTGGTGTCCAGGGCGCTGGCGTCGTACTCCGTGTTGAGGGTCGCCACCGCGGCCCGCACGCCGTCGTAGAAGGCGGTCGGCTCGCCGGTGCCCAGCCCGTCGATGGTGTCCCGGGCGCGACCGTAGGCGTCCCGCATCTTCTCAAGTGAGCTGCGGAAGCCGGCGGAGATGGCCTCGCCGTTGTCGGTCTCCGGCACACCCGCCCGTTCCACCTTGCGGCGCGCTGCCTCACTTGCCTGCTCCGCCCCACCGAAGAGCCGCACCAGGTTCTCCTTGGCCTGCGCCGGCGTGGTCTGCGCGGTCATCTGCTCGTCCGTGCTGCTGGTCAGCTTGCTGATCTCGGAGCGCCACGGGGTGAGCGCGCCGCACACCGAAGCCGCCCAGGCCCGTGGACTGGGGCCACCGCCGCAGCCGGCGAGGACGACGACGATCGTGGCCAGGACCACCGTGAGCTTTCCGGCGGCAGACGCCCGGCACGTACGCATGCGTTGCAGCGTACGGCCTTTGGGCAGGTGTGGCACCGGGCCGGACGGCCCGGGTCCCCGGTCGACGCTGACGTCGACCGGGGACCCGGTGCCGGTGCCGGGTCAGGCGTTGACCGTCTCCGGCCGGTGGTCGGTGCTGCCCGCGCCGGTGCTGCCATCGGCGTCGGAGTCGGACATCGCGATGCCCTTACGCTTGCTGAACACCACAGACGCCACGATGATCAGCGTCGCGACCAGCGCGATGCCGACCCGCACGCCGACGTTGCGGTCATCGCCGACGCTGTACGCCACCACGGCGGGCGCGATCAGCAGCGAGACCAGGTTCATCACCTTGATCAGCGGGTTGATCGCCGGGCCGGCGGTGTCCTTGAACGGGTCACCGACGGTGTCGCCGATGACCGTCGCGGCGTGCGACTCGGAGCCCTTGCCGCCGTACGCGCCGTCCTCGACAAGCTTCTTGGCGTTGTCCCACGCGCCACCGGAGTTGGCCAGGAAGACCGCCATCAGGGTGCCCGCCCCGATCGCCCCGGCCAGGTACGCGGCGAGCGCGCCGGGCCCGAGGCCGAAGCCGACAGCGATCGGCGCCAGGATGGCCAGCAGGCCGGGGGTCATCAGCTCGCGCTGGGCGTCCCGGGTGCAGATGTCGACGACCTTGCCGTACTCCGGGCGCTGGGTGCGGTCCATGATGCCGGGCAGCTCACGGAACTGCCGGCGGACCTCCATCACGACGGCGCCGGCGGAGCGGGACACCGCGTTGATGGCCAACCCGGAGAAGAGGAAGACCACCGCCGCGCCGATGATCAGACCGACCAGGTTGCGCGGGTTCGCCACGTTGAGCGCGTTGAGGATCTCCGCCTCGACGTTGCCCACCTTCGCGTCCCCGTACGCGGCCTTCAGCGAGTCGGTGTACGAGCCGAACAGCGCGGTCGCGGCGAGCACCGCCGTGGCGATCGCGATGCCCTTGGTGATCGCCTTGGTGGTGTTGCCGACCGCGTCCAGCTCGGTGAGCGTCCGGGCGCCGTGCTCGTCGATGTCGCCGGACATCTCGGCGATGCCCTGGGCGTTGTCGGAGATCGGCCCGAAGGTGTCCATCGCGACGATCACGCCGACAGTGGTGAGCAGGCCGGTGCCGGCCAGCGCCACCGCGAACAGCGACAGCGTGATGGAGCTGCCGCCGAGCAGGAACGCGCCGAAGACACCGGCGCCGATGAGCAGCGCCGAGTAGACGGCCGACTCCAGGCCGATGCTGATGCCGGCCAGGATCACGGTCGCCGCGCCGGTCTGCGAACTCTTGCCGATGTCCTGCACCGGTCGCCTGTTGGTTTCGGTGAAGTAGCCGGTAAGCGCCTGGATCGCGGCGGCCAGCACGATGCCGATCACCACCGCGCCGATGGCTACCAGTCGAGGGTTGCCGGGCGCGTCGGTGAGCCCGCCGTCGAACTCGTCGAACGTCGCCGGGAGGTAGGCGTAGGCGGCGATCGCCACCAGCACCGCGGAGAGCACCGCCGAGATGTAGAAGGCCCGGTTGATCGCGCTCAGGGCGTTACGGTCGGAGGCGCGCAACCGGGTGATGAAGACACCGACGATCGCGATCAGCACGCCGATGGTGGAGATGATCAGCGGGAAGACCAGGCCCTCCTCGCCGAACGCGGCGCGGCCGAGGATCAGCGCCGCGACAAGCGTCACCGCGTACGACTCGAACAGGTCGGCGGCCATGCCGGCGCAGTCACCGACGTTGTCGCCCACGTTGTCGGCGATGGTGGCGGCGTTGCGCGGGTCGTCCTCGGGGATGCCCTGCTCGACCTTGCCGACCAGGTCGGCGCCGACGTCGGCGGCCTTGGTGAAGATGCCGCCGCCGACCCGCATGAACATCGCGAGCAGCGCGGCGCCGAAGCCGAAGCCCTCCAGCACTGTCGGCGCGTCACCCCGGTAGACCAGGACGACGAGCGCGGCACCGAAGAGGCCGAGGCCGACGGTGAAGAAGCCGACGACGCCACCGGTCCGGAAGGCGATCTTCATGGCCGCCTCGCGGCCACCTTCCCGTTCCCTCGCGGCGGCGGCGACGCGCAGGTTGGCGCGGGTGGCCAACCACATGCCCGCTCCGCCGATGAATGCGCTGAACAGGGCGCCCACCACGAAGAAGAGGGAGCGGCCGAGCTTCACCGCTACCTCACTGCCGTCGGTGTCGTGCACCGGCAGCAGGAAGAGCAGCACCACGGCGATGACGACGAAGATCGCCAGGGTGCGGAACTGACGGAGCAGGTAGGCCGAGGCGCCCTCCTGGACCGCCCCCGAGATCTCCTGCATGTTGGTGGTGCCCTTGCCGGCGGCCAGCACCGTTTTCGTCAGGGCGGCAGCGAAACCGAGCGCCACCAGCGCGACAACCGCGGCGATGACGACGTAGGTGACATTGCTTCCGGTAAGGGAAAGCCCGCCGCCGTCGGCGGCCAAGGTCTCGGACATCTGTGTCCTCCTGTTACCGAACACTCGCGCCGGTGAGTGGAGACGCACCGACCGACGCCTGGATGCGGACTTCGCAAGCGAGCGCCAACCCCAGCGGACCAGCGATGACCACCCATACCCGCTGGCTGCGGGATGGATCACTTGCTGACAACCCGGGTACTGTAGCCCTCCACAGTGTTGGAGGTCACACGCAGGTGCCACCGTGTCGCGATGATCTTCGTCGCTGTGTTATGAATCCAAATCTGATATAGGGCACGGTCCATGAACGAAAGGGCCGCACCCCCACCGGGATGCGGCCCACGAAACGATTCGGTTCAGCGGCCGACCGGCCACACCATCCGTACCTCGGTGCCGATGCCCTCGTCGACCGGGCGCACCTGGAGGTCCTCGACGAAACCGGCGAGCAGCGCGAACCCGACGCCGGTGGTCAGCGCCTCATCGGTGAGCGACTCGTTCGCCAACTCGTCCGGGGGCAGCGCGGTCAGGCCGATGCCAGCCTCGATCGGCGCCCGGTCCACCACCCGCACCGCGTACGAACCACCGTCGGACATCTCCACGAGCACCGGGTCGGCCAGGCCGTACTGCCGGTGCAGTGCCACCGCACGGGTGCATGCCTCACCGATGGCCAGGCGTACCTCGTCCAGCAGGTCCTCCCGGACCCCGGCCCGCCGCGCGACGGCGACACCGACCAGCCGGGCGGTGCGCACGTGCACCGGAGCGGGGGAGAACGAGAGCTTGACGGTCGCCATCACGCGCCGGCGCCCGCCGGGTCGGCGCTGATCGCCGCGTCGACCGTCGGGTGCAACGGGAACACCTGGTCCAGTGCGGTGATCCGGAAGATCTTGAGCAGCGGTTCCTTGTCACAGACCAGGGCGAACGAGCCGCCGGCCGAGCGGAGCCGCTTGAGCGCGCCGACCAGCACGCCCAAACCGGTGGAGTCGAGGAAATCCACCCGGTCGAGATCGACGACCACGTGCCGGGCGCCACCGTCGATCAACTCGAGGAGTCGTTCGCGGAGCCGGGGCGCGGTGTAGACGTCCACCTCACCACCGACCTCGAGCACCGTGTGCTCACCCTCGGTGCGGGTCGCCAGCGACAGCTCCATCGGTCCTCCTCGCCAGAGCCGTAAACTCTCGTGGGCATCTAACCACTACCGCCGGTGCGGCCTGCGGACGCCAGCGGAGGCTTCCCCTTACCCCCCGGCCCGACTTTTCATCTCCGAACACCAGTGCGAGAGTGCAGGGCGTGACCTCCAACGACTTCGGCGCGGCGCACCACCCGCCGCCCCATGACCCGGAGTCGTCGCCCGCGGCCACCGTATCCGCTGCTCGCGGCCCTGGGCCAGCGCCGGCCGACCTGCTGCGCCGGCTCCGGGCCCGGGGCGTCGGCGATCCGGTCACCCACGTCGAGCGGGTGCCGGCCCGCGCCGGGGTGCCCGCCCCCTGGCCGTCGTGGGCACCGGAGGAACTGCGCGCGGCGTTCACCAGCCGCGGAGTGGCAGCACCCTGGCAGCACCAGGCCGCGGCGGCCGACCTGGCGCACGAGGGTCAACACGTGATCGTCGCCACCGGCACCGCGTCCGGCAAGTCACTGGCGTACCAGCTCCCGGCGCTTGCCACCCTGCTCGCCGACCCCCGGGCCACAGTGCTCTACCTGGCACCGACGAAGGCGCTCTCCGCCGACCAGCTGCGGGTCGTCGCCGCGCTGGAACTGCCAGGGGTACGCCCCGCCTGCTACGACGGGGACACTCCGCGCGCCGAACGGGAGTGGGTCCGCCGGCACTCCCGGTTCGTGCTGACAAACCCCGACATGCTGCACCACGGCATCCTGCCCGGCCACGCCCAGTGGTCCGGTTTCCTGCGCCGCCTCGCGTACGTGGTGATCGACGAGTGCCACACCTACCGTGGCGTGTTCGGCTCGCACGTGGCGCACGTACTGCGTCGGCTCCGCAGGCAGTGCGCCCGGTTCGGGGCCACCCCGGTCTTCGTCCTCGCCTCGGCGACCTCCGGCGACCCGGCGACCGCGGCCGGACGGCTTACCGGCCTGCCGGTGACGGCGGTCACCGAGGACGCGTCGCCGCGCGGCGGGGTGACCTTCGCGCTCTGGGAGCCGCCGCTGCTGCCACCCGAGCCGGGCTCCGCACCCCCTGCCTCCACACCTCCGGTGCCCCCACCGGCCACCGGCGACGGCATCGCGCCGCCCGCACCCCCGCAGGCCACCGGCGACCACGACGACCTTCGGCAGGTCCGCCGGTCGGCGCTGCGCGAGACCGCCGACCTGCTCGCCGACACGGTCGCCGAGGGGGTACGCACCCTCGCGTTCGTCCGCTCCCGCAAGGGCGCCGAGGTCGTGGCGGCAAACGCGCGCCGGTCGCTCGACGACGCGGTGCCGGGGCTCGGCGACCGGGTGGCCGCCTACCGGGGCGGCTACCTGCGCGAGGAGCGACGGGAGCTGGAGCGGGCGCTGCTGCACGGCGACCTGCTCGGCCTGGCCTCCACAAACGCGCTTGAGCTGGGCGTGGACCTGGTCGGGCTGGACGCGGTGCTGATCTGCGGCTACCCGGGCACCCGGGCGTCACTGTGGCAGCAGGCGGGCCGCGCCGGGCGTTCCGGACAGGAAGCCCTCGCCGTGCTGGTGGCCCGGGACGACCCACTCGACACCTACCTGGTGCACCACCCGGAGGCGATCTTCGGTGCCCCGGTGGAGGCGACGGTGCTCGACCCGGCAAACCCGTACGTGCTGGCGCCGCAGCTCGCCTGCGCCGCCGTCGAGGCGCCACTCACCCCGGCCGACCTGGTGCTCTTCGGTGACGGCGCGAAGGAGGCCGTTGACCAGCTGGTGGAGGCCGGGGCGCTGCGGCAGCGGCCCACCGGCTGGTACTGGCGGCATCGCGAGCGGCCCGAGGTGGACCTGCGCGGAGAGGGTGGCGCCCCGGTCTGCGTTGTGGAGTCGTCGACCGGCCGGCTGCTCGGCACTGTCGACGGCAGCTCCGCGCACTTCCTGCTGCACCGTGGCGCGGTCTACCTGCACCAGGGCGTCTCGTACGTGGTCGATGACCTCGACCTCGCCGACGGCTGCGCACTCGTGCACGCCGAGGAGCCGGACTGGTCCACCCACGCCCGCGACGTCACCGACCTGTCAGTGGTGTCGGTACGTTCCTACGTGGACGCCGGGCCGGTCGGCATGTTCCTCGGCGAGGTGGACGTGACCAGTCAGGTCGTGTCCTACCAGCGGCGACGAATCGCCACCGGCGAGGTGATCGACACCCGACCACTCGACCTGCCCACCCGGGAACTGCGGACGGTGGCGGTCTGGTTCACCCTGTCGCCGCAGTCGTTGGCTCTTGCCGGGGTCCAGCCCGCCGACGTGCCTGGTGCGCTGCATGCCGCCGAACACGCCGCGATCGGTCTGCTGCCGCTGATGGCCACCTGCGACAGGTGGGACATCGGTGGGCTCTCCACAGCCGTACACCCGGACACCGAGGCGCCTACCGTGTTCGTCTACGACGGGCACCCGGGTGGCGCGGGTTTCGCCGAGCGGGCGTACGGGACGGCGTCGGCGTGGTTGCGGGCCACTCGGGACGCGATCGCCGAGTGCGGTTGCGAGACCGGTTGCCCGTCCTGCGTGCAGTCGCCGAAGTGCGGCAACGGCAACAACCCCCTCTCCAAGCCGGACGCGATCCGGGTGCTCGACGTGGTGCTGGCGAACCTGCCCGAATGAGCGGTTGCATGAACCGGCCTGACACTGGGCACAATGTGTGGGAGCGCTTCCATCGATCTCTCTCTTGCTGATTGCCCCGCCGTGCCCGAGGAGAAGCCGTGGCCGACACCATCGCCGAGACCGTCGACCTGCTCTACAGCATCGACCAGGATCAACTCACCCTCGACCAGCAGATCGCGCTCGGTTCCGCGCTGGCCAACCTGGCTCAGGCCGAACGGCTGGAGCAGATCAACGAACGGCTGCGCGTCATCCACCAGGTCTTCAACACCTGGGCGCTGCGCGCCGCGACCACCACCGACGGGCGCTGATCCATCCCCCCTGCTGGTCCTCTGACACCCGCCGACGGCTACCCAGCGTCTTGCGATCGCCGATGGCAGGGGAGCACGACAGTTGTTGGGCTGTGCGAGACTCCGGCGGACCAAACCCCTGAGGAGCTCAGATGCAGTTCGACAATTTGCAGAACCAGCAGCAGTTCTATGTCCGTCAGCGACTGCGCATGATGGTCAACCAGTACGAGGTCCGGACGGTCGCCCCGGACGGCACCGAGGGTGAGCTGATCGCGTTCGCGCAGCAGAAGCGCCTCGCCTTCAAGGAACAGGTGACGATCTACACAGACGACTCGAAGCAGCAGCCCCTGCTCGGCTTCAAGGCCCGCCAGCGCATCGACCTCGGCGCCACGTACGACGTCACCGACGCGGCCGGCAACGCGATCGGTTTGTTCCGCAAGGACTTCGCCCAGTCCCTGCTCCGGTCGACGTGGCACGTCGAGCAGGCCGGCCTGCCGCAGGTCACCGGCCAGGAACGCAGCATGCCGGTGGCACTGCTACGCCGGTTTGTCGACTCGCTGTCGTGGCTGCCGTACCACTTCGACTTCACCGCCGGCGGCCAGCCGGTCTTCACCGTGGTCAAGAAGTGGGGGCTGCGGGACAAGTACATCGTCGAGGTGCAGCACCCCCAGATCGACCGTCGCCTGGTCATCGCCATGGCCGTCGCCCTCGACGCGCTCCAGGCTCGCTGACACCTTCGGCTCACCCACTGCCCGGCCGCTGACCGGGACGAGGCCTCAGCCTGGTCCCGGCCAGCAGGCTGTCGGCGGATACCGCGACGTTCGCCGGTTCGTCGAGCGGCCGGCCCCGCCGACCCGACACCTGGCGCGAGCCCTGTGTGGACGGCAGCAGCCGCCCAGCCGCGCGCCCGACCCGGCGATCTTCCGGCGTGCCCACGGAATGCTCGGCCCCGACCCGGCGATCTTCCGGCGGGTCCGCCGAATGCTTGGCATCGACCCCGAGTAGACCCTGATGATGTCGGTCAACCGCGTACCGGTCCGGCGCGGGCCGTCGATGTGGCGACCCGGGTCAGTCCGGGGAGTGGGGTGAACACCACCTCGACCGTCACCAGCACGTCCAGTCCGTCAAGGCGACAGCCGACCGTCCGGCCGGCGTTGCGGCTGGCGATGTCGGCAGCGAACGCGCAGGCCGTCGCCTCGCCGTCGAACGGGTGGGCGGCTCCCGCCAGCGCGCCAAGATCGGCTGCCACCGCCGCCCGCTGACCCGCCAACCAAGTCGCGGCGATGGCGGCGCCGAACGTGCCGACCAGCAGAAAGACCAGCCCGGTCGCCAGCACCAGGATGGTTGCCCCGCCGCGCTGCGCGTCCGGCGGGGCGTCGTCGAGCCGTTCGGAGTCCGGGCCGAGAGTCCGTCGCATCTCAACTCCGCTCAGCAACGCCAGGTTCCACCGCCGCGACCGCGGTGGCGACCACTGTGATCCGGGGAAGCCGGCCGCCAAGCGCCCGGACGGGCGCGCGTACCGTCGTCCGCACCCGGTTGCCGTCCACGGACACCGACACCTCCGCCCCCGGGGGTGCCGCGCGCTCACCTTCGGCTCCGCCGTCCGCGCCACGGGCGGTGGCCAGCGCCGCTTCCCGGGCCGCGTGCAGGCAGCCGGCCTGGGCACTCACGGCATTGACGGCGGCGAGTCCAGCCAGCAGGAGCAGGAGCAGCGCCGGCAGGCCAGCCGCCAGTTCGGCGGTGAACGACCCGCGTTCGCCGTCGGCGACCCACCCGACGGTGCGGGTTCTGCGCCCGCCGCGCGCTCGCCCGGGATCGCCGCGCCTCCGATCGGGGCCAGCCTGCCGGCGCCCGATCACTTCAGCGCCCGGTCGATGACGGCGGTCAGCGCCGACTGAACGTTGCCGGAGGTCAGCACCTTCAACAGGATCCCGGCGAAGGCAACCGCCGCGAGTGTGCCGACGGCGTACTCCGCCGTGTTCATTCCGGCGTCGCCACGCAGGCGGGCGATGAGTTTGCGCATTACTGTTTCCCTTCTCGATGGGTCAGAGCACGTCGCCGAGAACGGCGACGATCACCGGCACCAGGCCGGCGAGAATGAACGCCGGCAGGAAGCAGAGCCCCAGCGGCAGGACGATGAGCACACCCGCCCGACGGGCTGACGCCTCGGCAGCGGTCGCCCGGTCGGCACGTAGGTCGTCGGCGAGCCGGGTCAGTGCACCGGCCAGGGCTGCGCCGCTGTTCGACGAGCGCAACGCCGCAGCGGTCAACCGCTCAGCACCGGGCACCGCGTCCAGCGCGGACCACGCCTCCGCCGGACCACCGCCGAGCAGCATCGTGCGGCCGGCCCGGGCCAGCCGCACGGCGAGTGGTCCGTCCAGAGCCTCGGCGACGGCCAGCACCGAGCGATCCACCGGAGCGCCCGCCCGCATCGCGGCGGCCAGCAGGTCGACAGCGAGCGGCAGGTCGGCGGCTTCCTGAAGCCGCCGCTTGCGCACGCCCGGTGACTCGATCCGGCGCAGGAGAAAATCAAGCAGCACCGCGGTCGGGACCGCACCGAGCAGCCCCAGCCAACCCTCGGCGACCACGGCCACGGCCAGCCCGCCCAGCGCTGCGGCGAGGCGGATCGCGTCCGGCCGCCGCCCACCGGCTGGTCCGCGTGGGCTCGTTGGACTCCGCGACATCATCCGGCCCGCCCCGGCGCCGCGCCCAGCCGCTCCGTCCAGAGAAGGCCCACGACCTGCAAGGCGACCGCGACGACGGCACAGACACCGCCGACACCGCTGTGCAGCAGCACCGCCACCGGGTCGACGCCGATCCCGTACCCCAGCCCGATCCCGCCCACCGGCAACGCGGCCAACAACCAGGCCGTGGCCCGGGCGCCGGCCGCCTGGGCCGCCGCGGCGGCCAGCCCTCTGTCGGTCGCCCGCGCGTCGGCCTCGATCCGCTCGACGAGTTCCGCGAGTGGCGCGCCGGTCCGATCGGCCAGCCGCACCGCGGCCGCCGTCAGCTGACGCAGCCGGTCGGACCCGTCCCGCCCGTCGGTGGCGGCCTCGATCGCGTGCGGCACGGGCAGGCCGGCCCGGAGGTCGGCCGCAAGGCCACACAGTTGGTCCAGCCCACGTCGCCTTCGACGCTCGGCACCCCGGTTCACACGCCAGCGCACCATCGCCCGTGCGGCAAGTACGGCGTACCCGCCAGACGCGACCGCTGCGACCGGGCCGCCGAGCACCGCACCGGCACCAGCTGCCAGCATCCCCACCAGCGGCAGGACCCGCGTCGACGACGGTGGAATCCGCCGCCACGCACCCACGGTCGGGGCATCGGTCGATCCGACGAGCTGGTCGGCCCGGTGCACGACACCTGCACGGCCCTCAGCCGTGGCCGCTCCGGATCGGTCGCCCGGATCGGTTGCCAGGTCGGCACACCTGGCGGTCAGCAGCGCGTCCGAAGCGTCGTCGCGACGGTCCACCGCCTCATCGCCGCCGCAGATCGTCATCGCGGCCACGGATGTGCCACCCTGTCCAGCGACGTCCGGGACCCGGGCCTCCTGCCCGGTGCTCCCGGCCGGACGTCGGGGGTCCCGACGGGTCGGCGGGCGTGTCGGGCCTACCGGACGGGCATAACGCACCGATCCGCCCCTGGCCCCAGGCCCGCCCGCGCCGCCGGTGGCCTCCCGGCTGGGCCAGCCGAGCGCGGTCGACCTCCCAGTCCAGTCCGCCGTGGTCCGCGTCAGGGTCGAAACAGCGACCGGGCCACCCGGCGTCGGTGAGTCGCCAGGCCCGTCGACCAGCCCGTCCGGCGTACGGCCGAGTTCCCGGACCCACTCCACCAGGGCCTCGTCGGGATCGCCGCCCCCGCTCCCCCGAGCCGTCGTCAACACCCGACGCCGGCGGGCCCGGATGCTGCGTACCGGCCACGCCACCAGGGCCGCGGCGACCAGCAACAGTGCTGCCACCAGCATCGTGGCGCCGGTCATGCCGGACCTGCCGACCCGGGCCACGGTTCGCTGAGGATCGGCGGCACCGCCACCCCGCGCTCCCGGAGCAACGCCCCCAACGTGCGGGCGGCCAACCCGAGACCCCCGCCGCGTACCCAGGCGGGCACCACTGTCACCAACCGTTCCGGCCCGTCGGGCAGCAGCAGGCAGACCGACTCCAGGACACGTCCCCGGTCACCACGGCGCACCTGGAACAGCACCTGCAACGCGGCGGCCACCTGGGCGTGCAGCGCGGCGCGCGGCAGCCCACCCAGCATGCCCAGGGCCTCCAGTCTGGCCGGCACGTCGGACGGGGAGTTGGCGTGCAAGGTGCCGGCGCCACCGTCGTGGCCGGTGTTGAGCGCCGCGAGCAGATCGACCACCTCGCCGCCCCGGCACTCCCCCACCACCAGGCGGTCCGGGCGCATCCGCAACGCCTGCCGGACCAGGTCGCCGAGGCTGACCGCGCCCGATCCCTCCACATTGGCGGTACGCGCCTGAAGCCCGACCACGTGCGGATGCCCCGGACGCAGCTCGGCCGCGTCTTCCACGAGCACGATCCGCTCGGTGGCTGGCACCATCCCCAACAGCGTGTTGAGCAGTGTCGTCTTGCCCGAGCCGGTGCCCCCGGTGACCAGGTACGCCAGGCGGGCGGCCACGACGGCGGCGAGCAGCGGTGCCACCGGTCGCGGCACGGTCCCGTGGCGGACCAGTTCGTCAAGGCTGAACGGCCGGTGTCGGAAGGTCCGCAGGGACAGGTAGGGGCCCTCGGTCGCCACCGGCGGCAGCACGGCGTGCAGTCGGGTGCCGTCGGGGAGCCGGGCGTCCGCGTACGGGGAGCCGTCGTCGAGCCGCCGGCCGGCGCTGGCGATCAGACGCTGCGCCAACCGGCGAACGTCCTCGATCGAGCCGAACGGCACCGCGACCTGTTGCAACCCCGAACCACGATCCACCCACACGCGGGTCCCGTTGACGAGGACGTCGGTGACCTCCGGGTCGACGAGCAGTGGGGCCAACGGCCCGGCACCGACGAGATCGTCGTGCACCCGGTCGGCTATCCGCAGCACGGCGTTGTCGCCGAGCACCGCAGTGGTTGGTTCGGCCCGTACCGCGGAGACGATCGACGCCGCCGTGACCGGGGTGGTGGCCGCGGCGATCCGCTGCCGCACTCGGGCGGCGAGGGTGCCGTCCTGCGACCGGCCGGTCATGCCGCACCCGTCGCCGGGACGCCTGTCAGGTCGGCGACGATCCGCTGGCAGAGCGCGGCCAGCGGGCCTTTTCCCGCGGCGGCTGGCGCCTCGCCCCGTTCCAGCCCGCGGCACAGCCCCGGCTCGGGGCGCAACGTGCCTGCCAACGGCAGCCCTAGTGCCCGCGCCACCTCGGTGGCACGTAGTCGTCCCGGGGCGGGCCCGCGCACCACCACCGAGAGCGCGGCGCAGTGCGGGGCGGCCGCGGCCACCACCCGAGCGGCCGCCGCTGTGGCACGCAACTCGGCGGGGACGACGACGAACGCCTGGTCCGCCGCCTGCAACGCGACAACTGCGGCGTCGTCCAACTGCCGTGGCACGTCGGCCACCACGAAGTCCCGACCCCGCCGGGCGGCGTCGACGGTCGCCGCCATCGCCGCCGCTGGCAGCGCCAACATCTCGCCGCGGTCCCAGGAGAGCACCACCAGGTCCCCCCGGTTGGGCAGGGCCCGCACCAACGCCGGGGCGTCCACCCGCCCGTCGGCGCCGGTGAGCGACGGCCAGCGCAGCCCCTCCAACTGCTCCCAGCCGAGCACCAGGTCGAGGCCACCCCCGAGCGGGTCCGCGTCGACAAGCAGCGTGCGCAGCCGGGCCCGGGCGGCGGTCACGGCGAGGCCGCCAGCGAGCACACTCGCCCCGGCACCACCTCGGCCGCCGAGCACCGCGACGATCCGGGCGCCGACGTCGTCCGGGCGGTCCGGACCCTGCTCGGCGAACCGATCCACCAGCCACGGCTCCGCGGTGGGCAGCATGGCGACGTGCTCGGCCCCGATCAGCTCGGCGACCTGCCAGCCGGGGTCGAGCTGGCCGACGCGGCCGACAAGCACCAGCCGGGACCGCTGCGGTAACCGGGCACGCAGACACGACTGCGCCTGGTCGGCGCCGAGCAGCACCAGCGGAGCGGGCTGCCAGCGGGTACGGGCGGCGGCCGGGTCGCGGGCCAGGTCCACCTCGGTCCCGCCGGCGGCGGCGAGTCGGAGCAGGTCATCGAGCAGTTCGTCATCGCCGGTGACCACCAGCGGAAGCCGGCGGGTCGGCGGAACCGAGGTACGGGATGGCATCGCGGCCTCCAGCGGTCGGGCTCTGGTATGCCGCCGACCATGCTCGGAAACCGCCCGGCAAGCTGCCCGACCGCGCCGACCTGTGGACAACCAGGCGGGCTGTGGACAACGCCCGCGGCGACAGTTGATCTGCTACGCGCTCGGCCGGTCCGCCTCGCCACGAGTTGCTCGGCAACGGGACCGCTTCTCCCGGGAGCGGTCCCACTGTCGACGGTCAGGCAAGTTGGTCGGTCGACGGCGCGGGTCACGTGCGATGTTCCAGCGGTCGCGGTCGGCCTCCTGGCGCGCGGCCTGGACGAACCCACTCCCCCACCGTGGTGGGCATCGATCGTTGTAGGATCCCCGTCGTGGGATACGCAGTAAACCCTTCAGGTCGCGTGCACCTCCCGGAGTCGGACGATGCCGCCGCGGCCGCCGCCGCCCAGGCCGCCATGGCCGAACGAGTTGGTTGGTACAACCCGGACACGGTTCCGCCGGTTGGCACGGTTACCGACCTGGCGGACGAGGCCAGCGCCTCGATCATCCGCGACGGAGACTGGCTCGAGTTCGGGTTCGACGACGCGGGCGACCCAAAATGGTCGAACCAGGCCACCGCCTTCTACGTGGCGATCGCGCCGTTCGTTCGCTCGGGAACCGTCGACATCGAGGGCGAGGATGGTGCCCGCTGGTCATACACCTACGCCAACGGGCAGATCACCCAACAGGGTTGGAATGGTTGGGATGGATCGATCGAACCGTTTGGCGAGCACGTGAACCTCGATTCCCTGAACAATCCGTAGGCGCGACTTCCCGCATCGGCCGTTCGGATATCGACAGGGCTCTCCGATGCTCCTATCGAGGGCACATCTCGCCGGCTGACTCCGGGCGGAGTTTGGCCCCTCCCTCCCGAACGCCAGCACGGAACTGCTGCGTGTCAGCCATTGCTGCCTGGTGCCGTTGAGCAGGTGAAACATACTGGCCCATGCCGTCCGTCGTCAGCGCCTGGCGGCCGATTCGCTGCGTTCTCGCCGCTTCGGTCAGTGCCACTAAAACCCACGCCAGACATGGCGGCCAGAACGTGTGGCTTCCGTGTCCCGCAGACGGATCCACCACTCCCGGAGACCAACGGGACTAGCTAAGGCGCCCAGCCCTCTTGGTCACCTCGAACCATTCTCAGCAGAGGCGTCACTTTCTGCGCCGCAGCCGCATCGTGCATTGCTTCCAGAATCCGGATGCCTTCGAGCGCATTTCCGCCGCTCATCATTGCTAGCGCTTGCTTGTATTCGGCGGTGAGTACGTTGCCGCAGGCACGCCGTCACCAGTCCGGGAGCGCTCCCCGCAAAGGGACGACCCCCGTCGGGGGGAGACGGGGGTCGTCGAAGGTTCGGCTCCGGGGGGGTCGAGCCGAACCACTCAGCGGCCACGGGGGGTGCAACCGCTGAGGGTCTTGTCTATTTCGGGGATGTGAATGCTCGTCGTACCGACAAGTCTGCCTGAGCGGGCCCGTCACGTCGAGTGGTGCCGACCCCACTCACTGCGAAATTCTCCTCGCGGAGTGTGACCGTGATCACGCAGAGCGGGGATATTTGGTGCCAGCCCGCAGGTCCGAAGGGTGGCCTGACCCCGGGCACCCGCCGACGATAGACCATCCGGCTAGACTTTCGCGCCGTGGGCCGAAGTGCCGCTTTCTTCGATCTGGACAAGACCGTCATCGCCAAGTCGAGCGCCCTGGCGTTCGGTCGGCCGTTCTACCGGGACGGGCTGATCACCCGGCGTGACGTGGTCAAGTCGGCGTACGCGCAGCTGATGTTCCGGCTGGGCGGCACCGACGAGCAGACCATGGCCCGAACACGGGACTATCTGGCTGCGCTCTGCAAGGGCTGGCAGGTGGAACAGGTCCGCCAGATCGTCGCGGAAACCCTGCATGAGCTGATCAACCCCTATGTGTACGCCGAAGCAGCAGTCCTGATCGCGGAGCACCAGGCCGCTGGCCGCGATGTGGTGCTGGTGTCGGCGTCCGGCGAGGAGATGGTCCGGCCGATCGGCGAGTTGCTCGGGGTCACCGACGTGATCGCCACCCGGATGACGGTTCGGGATGGCCGGTACAGCGGCGAGGTCGAGTTCTACGCGGCCGGTCCGAGCAAGGTCGAGGCGGTCGGCGAGTTGGCCGCTGCCAGGGGTTATGACCTGGCTGACTCGTACGCCTACTCGGATTCGTACAGTGATCGACCGCTGTTGGAGTGTGTCGGTCACCCGAGTGTGGTCAACCCGGACCGGCAGTTGCGCAAGCTGGCTTCGGAGAATGCCTGGCCGGTGCTGGAGTTCCGGCACCCGATCCCGCTGGGCCGTCGGCTGCGGGAACGACCCGCCGTTCCGGTGGCCGCGGCGGCGCTCGGCGTCGGGGTGGGCGTGGCCATCGGTATCGCCTGGTATGGCCGGCATCGCCGGACCCGCGCCGCCGCCACCGCCTGACCGGTCCGGCCTGCGCGCCCCTTCCTCCCTACCCCTCGCTCCGGCATCCCGGAGCGGCGGTGAGTGCGGCCCTCGTTCCCCTGCACCGCGCTCGGATCGCGCCGAATCACTCGTTGAGCGATTGCTCAAGTAGTCGTATGCTCCGTTTGAGCGACTGCTTAAAACGGGAGGTCATGTGACTCAAGACGAGGAACCGCCAGCAGAGCGAACGGCCGCGCACTGGATCCTGGCCGGCTTGATCACGCTTTTCGGGGTGGTCGTCTTCATCAGGGTGGTCGATCAGGGCCGGGCCGACAGCGCCGTGCTCTTCGTGGCGCTTCCGGTGCTGCTGGCCGCCGCGCTCGCCCTGACCCCGCGCCAGACGGCCCACGGCAGGGTCTTCGGGGCCGTCACGGTGGCCCTGCTGCTGGCGGCGGTGGTGCTGCACGAGGGTGCGGTCTGCGTCCTGCTGGCCGCCCCGCTGGTGTACGCGGTGGCGCACGGCACCACCGCCCTGATCCGCGCCCTGCAGAAGGCCAACCGGCCGTACGTGTTCGCGGCCGTGCCGCTGCTGCTCCTGCCCGGCCTGGAAGGCAGTGGCATCGTCGGCCGGGTCGACCCGGCGCAGACGGTCGAGGTGACAAGGGTCGTCGGGCTTCCCGTCGATCGGGTGGCCGAGCGCCTCGCCGCCGGCCCGCACCCGACCACCGTCCGTTCCGCGCCGCTGCGGCTGCTGGGCGTGCCCACACCGGGGCAGGTAAGTGGCGACGGGCTCAGCCTCGGCGATCGGTGGATGTTCGGCTACCACGGCAGCGCGCACGGCCCGGGCGGGCACCTGCTCGCCGAGGTGGACGACGTCGCACCGGGGCGGGTCGGCTTCCGCTTCGTCGAGGACAGCTCCATCACCGCGCGCTGGTTCACCTGGCGGCACGCGGAGCTGACCTGGCGGACGATCGACCCCGGGCACACCGAGGTCCGGATCCAGGTCGACTACGCCCGGGGTCTGGACCCGTCCTGGTACTTCGGGCCGGTGCAGCAGGTGCTGCTCGGTGCCGGGGTCGGGCACCTGCTCGACATGCTGGCGTTGGAGTGACCGTCGCCCGCTGGCTGAGCCTGGCGCTGCCGCTGCTCGCCGTACTCGCCGTCGGTGCCCGGGTGCGGGACCGGACCTCCCGGGCCGCGGCACTGCTGGCGTTCGTCGCGGCCGGGATCGGCATCGCCGCGCTGCACGAGGTCGCCCGCCGGACCGGCTGGTACGCGTTCACGCCGGTCGCCGGCGCCTACCGGGGGATGCCGGTGGACCTGTGGATCGGCTGGGCCGCCCTCTGGGGCGCGCTGCCGGTGCTGCTGCGCCGGGTGCTGCCGCTGCCGGTCGCGCTGGGTCTGCTGCTCTGGGTCGATGCGGTGGCGATGCCGGCGCTGCACCCGCTGGTCCGCCTCGGCCCGCACTGGCTCGTCGGGGAGGTGCTCGGGCTGCTCCTGGTGGCCCTGCCCGCCCAACTGCTCGGTCGGTTCTGCGCCGACCGCCGGCACCTGGGCGCGCGGACGCTGCTCCAGGTCGGGCTCTTCGCCGCGCTGCTGCTCTGGTTCCTGCCCACAGTGGCCTTCGAACTGGGCGACGGGACGTGGGCCGGGCTGACCGGGCTGGACCGCGGCAGGCTGCTCGTGGTGGCGCAGCTGGCCGTGCTGACGGCCACGCCGGCGCTGGCCGCCGTCGCCGAGTTCGCCGTGCGGGGCGGCGGCACGCCGTACCCGTGGGACCCGCCGCGTCGGCTGGTCACCACCGGCCCGTACGCCTACCTCGCCAACCCGATGCAGCTCACCGCGGTGGCGATGCTGCTGCTCACCGCCGGGGTCACCCGGAGCGTCACCCTGGCCCTGGCGGCGGTGTCGGCGGGAGCGTTCGGAGCGGCGGTGGCCGGGCCGCACGAGCACCACGACCTACGAGCGCGGTACGGCGACTCCTGGCGGGCGTACCGGGCTCAGGTGCGCGACTGGTGGCCTCGCTGGCGGCCCTACTCCACCGGGCCCCCGGCGGTGCTCTGGCTGGACGACGACTGCGGGCCGTGCGCGGCCACCTGGCGGATGCTGGCCCGGCGGCACCCGGCCGGGCTGCGGATCCGACCCGCCCGGGAACACGAGCGCGTGCTGTGGCGGGCGGAGTACGTGGGCGGCGACGGTCATACCGAACGGGGGGTGGCCGCCGTCGCCCGCGGACTCGAACACGTCCACCTCGGCTGGGCGTTTGTCGGCTGGACGCTGCGACTGCCCGGGGCCACCTGGCTCGCCCAACTTGTCACCGATGCGATGATCGCACCGCCGCACCCGGCCCGCCCGCGAGGAGAGCCATGTCCGACACCAAACAGCGCCTCCTCGACGGCACCATCGCCGCCATCCGGGAGCACGGCATCGCCGGCGTCTCCGCCCGTACCATCGCCGCCACCGCCGGGGTGAACCAGGCGCTCGTCTTCTACCACTTCGGCACTGTCGACGACCTGCTCGCGGCGGCCTGCCGGCACGGCACTGTCGAGCGGGTCCGGCACTGGTCGGCGCGGTTGACCTCGACCGGGTCGCTACGCGATCTGCTCGCCGTCGGGCGGGAGCTGCACGACGAGGAACGCCAGCTCGGCAACGTCAACTTCCTGGCCCAGATGCTGGCGGGGGCACAGGCGGACAAGCGGATGGCCGCACCGACGGCTGCGGCGCTCCAGCTCTGGGTGGACGAGATCGAGTCGGTCCTGCGCAGACTGCTCGCCGGCTCACCGTTCGCCGAGGTGGCCGACGTGCCGGGCCTGGCCCGCGCGGTCTCGGCCGCGTTCATCGGGCTGGAGCTCTACGAGGGGGTGGACGAGGCGGGCGCCGCCCGGGCGATGGCCGCCCTCGACCAGCTCGCGCTGCTGCTGGAGATCGTCGACGACCTCGGGCCGATCGCCCGCCGAGCGCTGCAAGCCAAGGTCAACCGCGCGGTACGGCGGGAGTGACAGCGGCTCAGCCGGCGGCGAGGATCTCGTCGCCGATGGCGGTGAGCTGGTCGGCGCCGACCTCCACCGCCGCCATGTAGTGGCGCAGCCACGAGCGCAACCCGTCCGGGGTGCCGGTGGCGAAGGCGCTGGCCGAGCCGACGTACTCGGGCTCCCGCTCGCGGTGCCCGACGTCGACGGCGAGCAGCCCCCGCGGGTCGAGACCGCTGGCGAGCAGCACCAGCCGGGCGGCACCACGGGCCACCAGGCCGGACGGTCCGGCGAACGGGCGCAGGTTCAGCAACTCACAGTGGACCACTGCGGCGAGCACAAGCGGCGAGACGGTGCTGCCGCCGGCAACCAGCCCGGCCAGCCCGTCCAGCCGGGCGGCGACCACCGGATCGGCCACCGGGCGACCCAACTCGGCCTCCGGCACCACGTCCCGGGCGGCGAGCACGTGCAGTTTCGCGAGCGCCTGCCGGGGTGCCTTCGGCCAGAGTTCGCTCAGGCCGGGCAGCGCCCCGGCGACCCGCAGCGCCCCCTGGAGCACGCGATCGGTGACAGTGCCGGCGCGGACCGCCTCGCGGTCGTGTCCGGCCCCCTCAAGGGCGGCGCTGGCCACCGCCGAGCGGAGGCTCACCTCGGCCGCTACCTGCCCGCCGTGCCGGCGCAGCGCCCGGTGCCCGAGCGCCTGGTCGAACCGCTCGCGGGCGCGCTCGACGGCGGCGGCGATGTCGGCGAGCGCGAGCAGGGGCGCGAGCGGGTCGGTGGTCACCCCGTCACGCTAGCGACCCGGCCCGACCCGGCGGGTGGCCCCCGGGCGCAACGCGACAGGGACCACCCCACCCGAGACACCCGCCGGCCCCCGACGGTGCCCCCGAGGGGCTCCGGGCGCCGGCCCCGGGCCGGTCCAGTGGGCGGCGACAGGCCGTCGGGCGCGCGGCGGGGGCCGCTCGGCGCGACCGGGGTGGGCGGCGGTCGCCGGCTTGCTGACCCGCGACTACCCTCGTGGCCAGCGAGACGCAGGTCACCCGAGGACGAGGAGTCACGGCATGAGCGAGGCATTGGCAAATCTGCTGAACGAGACGCGCCAGTTCCCCCCGCCGGCCGAACTCGCCGCGCACGCCAACGTCACAGTCGACGCGTACGCGGAGGCCGACTCCGACCGCCTCGCGTTCTGGGCGAAGCAGGCCGACCGGCTGGCCTGGTCGAAGAAGTGGGACGAGGTGCTCGACTGGTCGAACCCGCCGTTCGCGAAGTGGTTCGTCGGTGGGCAGCTCAACGTGGCGTACAACTGCCTGGACCGGCACGTCGAGGCGGGCCGGGGCGACAAGGTCGCGATCCACTGGGAGGGCGAGCCGGGCGACACCCGGACCATCACCTACGCCGACCTGCACGAGCTGACCTGTCGGGCGGCGAACGCGCTCACCGACCTGGGTGTCACGGCCGGCGACCGGGTGGCGATCTACCTGCCGATGATCCCGGAGGCGGCGGTCGCGATGCTGGCCTGCGCCCGGATCGGCGCGGCGCACAGCGTGGTCTTCGGCGGCTTCTCCGCCGACTCGCTGAGCAACCGGATCCAGGACGCCAGCGCCAAGGTGGTGATCACCGCCGACGGCGGCTACCGGCGGGGCAAGCCGTCGGCACTGAAGCCGACAGTGGACGAGGCGGTGGCGAACTGCCCGTCGGTGGAGCACGTGCTGGTGGTCCGCCGTACCGGCGAGGACGTGGCCTGGTCGGCGAAGGACCGCTGGTGGCACGAGACGGTGGAGACCGCGTCGGCCGAGCACACCGCGCAGCCGTTCGACGCCGAGCACCCGCTGTTCATCCTCTACACCAGCGGCACCACGGCCCGCCCGAAGGGCATCCTGCACACCACCGGCGGCTACCTGACCCAGGCGTCGTACACGACGCACGCGGTCTTCGACCTCAAGCCGGAGACGGACGTCTACTGGTGCACCGCCGACATCGGCTGGGTCACCGGCCACTCCTACATCGTGTACGGCCCGCTCTCCAACGGTGCCACGCAGGTGATGTACGAGGGCACCCCGGACACCCCGCACAAGGGCCGGTTCTGGGACATCGTCGAGAAGTACAAGGTCAGCATCCTCTACACCGCGCCCACGCTGATTCGCACGATGATGAAGTGGGGCGAGGACATCCCGGCCGGGCACGACCTGTCGTCGCTGCGGCTGCTCGGCAGCGTCGGCGAGCCGATCAACCCCGAGGCCTGGATGTGGTACAGGGAGTTCATCGGCGGTGGGACGCTGCCCGTCGTCGACACCTGGTGGCAGACCGAGACGGGCGCCATCATGATCTCTCCGTTGCCGGGCGTGACCGCGACCAAGCCGGGGTCGGCGATGGCCCCACTGCCGGGCATCGTGGCCGACGTGGTGGACGACCAGGGCCAGTCGGTGCCGAACGGCGGTGGCGGCTACCTGGTGCTGCGTGAGCCGTGGCCGTCGATGCTGCGCACCATCTGGGGTGACGACAACCGGTTCATCGAGACCTACTGGAGCCGGTTCGACGGCATGTACTTCGCCGGTGACGGGGCCAAGAAGGACGACGACGGGCACATCTGGCTGCTCGGCCGGGTCGACGACGTGATGCTGGTGTCCGGGCACAACATCTCGACCACCGAGGTGGAGTCGGCGCTGGTGTCGCACCCGTCGGTGGCCGAGGCGGCGGTGGTGGGCGCGACCGACCCGACCACCGGGCAGGCCATCGTCGCGTTCGCCATCCCGCGCGGCAGCGCCGACATCGCGGGTGAGGCCGGCGAGCAGTTGATCGCGGACCTGCGCAACCACGTGTCGAAGACGCTCGGGCCGATCGCCAAGCCGCGGCAGATCATGCTGGTGCCGGAGCTGCCGAAGACCCGCTCCGGCAAGATCATGCGCCGGCTGCTGCGTGATGTCGCGGAGCACCGGTCACTCGGTGACGTGACCACGTTGCAGGATTCCTCGGTGATGGAGTTGATCTCCTCGGGGATGAGCGGGGCAAAGTCCGACGAGGACTGACGGCAGGCGTACACACCGGAGGGTGGCGGTCCGTGCGGACCGCCACCCTCAGTCATTTCTTACGGGCACGGCCGACAGCGTCGCCCTGCTGTCACATCGGTCGGTCGGGGGAGCAAAAAGAAGCTGAACGGACCAAGCGGTGGGTCACCTCTGTCCTTTCGGCCGGTTGTGATTTAGGTTCACGCAGGTTGGCACAGTTCGACGGTCGTCGCATCGACGGTCGGCCGGGCCAGCGTCCTCCCCCCATGCCCGAGAAATGGAGCGGCATGAACCACAAACCGCAGTCCGGGTCGCGACGACGACTACTCGTCGCACTGCCCGCCATCGCCCTCGCGGCCACGTCACTGACCGTGACGGGCAGCGCAGCGGCCCAGTCGTCGTCCCCGACGCCCCGGGCGGTGATCGGCGCGGATGAGTACTACATCAACTACGCCGAGCCCGAGGTGCAGCCGGACACCGCCGGCCGCGAGGTCAAGGGTAAGAACGGCGTCTACACCCCCGCAGGCAACGACGCCCGCGCGTTCGACCAGAAGCACGCGCGAGGCAACCCGGTCACCGCCAAGCAGCTGGCCAAGATCGAGGCAAAGTCGATCAAGACGGGCAAGAGCCCGCGCCAGATCAAGCAGGCGCCCACCACGCAGACCGCGAAGCTGCTGACGTTGCTTGTCGAGTTCAACGACAAGGCCAACGACGACTTCACAGACGTGATGGTCCCGAAGACCGTGTTCGAGGACCGGACCTGCGTTCCCGGCACCGTGCAGAACGGGCCGAAGCACAACAAGATCCCGGACCCGTCGCGCCTCGCGCACGAGGACAACAACTCGATGTGGGTGCCGGACTTCTCGCCGTCGCACTACAACAAGATGCTGTACAGCAAGAAGGGCATCACCGAGCGGGTCCGCACGGACCTCAAGGGCCCGGACGGCAAGAAGGGCATCGACATCTCCGGTCGCACGATGCACAACATGTACCTGGAGATGTCCAAGAACGCGTACACGGTCGACGGGCAGGCCAGCCCGTGGATCAGCGTGCCGCACTCCGAGGGCTGGTACGCGGCCAACCGCTGCACCCAGGACGAGAACGGCGACTGGGTGCCCGGCCGGGAGCAGTCGATGAACGGCCACCCGGACAACCCGGCCGGCGCGGGCCGGCTGGCGACCGACGCGATCGACGCGCTCGCCGCGAAGGACCCCACCTTCCCGTGGGCCGACTACGACAAGGAAGACCAGGCCGACCGCGACGGTGACGGCAACCTCTTCGAGCCGGACGGCGTGATCGACCACCTCGTGCTGGTGCACGCCGGCAAGGGCAAGTCGAGCGGCGGCGGCGACCAGGGCGTGTACGCCGTCTGGGCGCACTCCTCCTCGGTTCCGGGTGGCTACACCATCCCGGGCACCAGCCTGAAGGTGTCGAACTACATCGTGCAGCCGGAGGACGCCGGGGTCGGCGTCTTCGCCCACGAGTTCGGTCACGACCTCGGCCTGCCGGACCTCTACGACACCTCCGGCAACGCCGACTCCGACGTGGACTTCTGGGACCTGATGGCCTCCGGTTCGCACTCGGGTGAGATCTTCCAGGCGCTGCCCACGCACATGGGCATCTGGGACAAGTGGGTGCTCGGCTGGGCCGACCCGCTGACCATCCGCCCCGGCTCAAACCCGCGCGAGGTGAAGCTCGGGCAGACCTCCCGCACCCCGATCGACGCCGAGGACGGCATCAAGGTCGACCTGCCGGACAAGGTCACCACGTTCGCCATCCCGCACAGCGGCACCAAGATGTGGCACAGCAACAACGACCAGAGCTGGGCCGATGTCAAGCTGAGCCGCTCGGTCGACGTGCCCAACGCCGCGGACGCCAAGTTCTGGATGTGGAACAACTACATCATCGAGGAAGACTGGGACTTCGGCTTCGTCGAGCTCTCGACCGACGGCGGCACGACCTGGTCCGAGCAGAAGGTGTACGCCGAGGGCGGCACTGTCGTCACGACGCCGGACAACTACGGTGACCCGAACGGCCGGATGAACGACTTCGGTGGCAAGAAGTACGGCCTGACCGGCAGCACCGACGGCTGGCGCCACGACTACGTCGACCTGTCGGCGTACGCGGGCACCACCGTCCAGGTGCGACTGCGGCTCGCCACCGACGAGGCGTTCGAGGAGCGCAACTGGTTCGTCGACGACTTCTCGGTCACCGGCGGCGGCGCCACCACCTGGAGTGACGACGTCGAGGGCGGCGCCAACGGCTGGGAGACCAGCGGCGGCACCTTCGTCGACACCACCGGCGCGGGCTGGAAGGTCTCCGGCGGCACCGAGACGCACGCGCAGTACTACCTGGCCGAGTGGCGCAACTTCGACGGCTTCGACAACGGCCTGAAGTACGCCTACGACACCATCTACTCGCGTGAGGCGTGGAAGGTCGACCGGATCTCCTACAACGCCCCGGGCATGCTCGTGTGGTACCGGGACAGCGCGCTCGGCGACGTCAACCACGTCACCGGGCAGATGACCGCCCTGCCGAGCTACGGCGCCAAGGGCGGGCTGCTGATCGTGGACTCGCACTTCGACCCGTACCGTCGCACGGGCGAGGCGGCCGCGCTGGACCCGTCGGTGACGGACAACCTGCCCAGCCGTCCGCAGTCGGCGAACGCGGCCTTCACGCTCCAGAAGACGTACCCCTTCACGGAGTGCCTGGAAGCGCCGGACGAGCCGTACAGCGCGTACTGCACCAAGTTCAAGGCGCAGGCGCCGGTGAAGGCCTTCACCGATGCCAAGACGTGGTACCCGGGCATCGAGATGCGCGACGGGGCCGCGTACGCCCGGGACAACGACGCGTCGGTGGTCGTTCCGTCGCGCAACAACGCGCCGTACACCACCCGGGTCACCCACCCGGACGGCAGCCCGGCGCCGGAGTTCTACGGCACCACCCTGGGCGGCGGCGCGATCGTGCTGGGCACCGGCAACCCCGGTGACGCAGGCGTGAACTACGGCGTGTCGCTCACCGTCAAGAAGGCCGCGAAGGACAACACCTCCGCGACGATCTTCGTCACCCCGGCGACGAAGTGACGCTCTGCTGAGCGGTAACCGATAACAGTGGTTGGTGGGGCCGGTGGCGGAGACGCCGCCGGCCCCACTGTCGTACATCGATCGGGTCTATCGAAATACGTCGTTGCGGACCGGGGGTGGCCGGCCCGCCGCAGGCCAATGTGGCTGATGAAGCGCCGGGGTGTGACGGTGAAAAGCATTCTCAACAAAATCTTGCAACAAATCGACGCGTTCGTCTTCCCACCCGTCCCAGCAGTAACTATGTTCACCCTTGGTCCCACTCGTGGGATCGATCTCCCACCGGCCCGTACCCCCGTGGGGCCGGTTCCCTCACACCGGAGGTACCACGTGCGCAAAGTCGCAGTGGGTCTGCTCGGGCTCTCACTGACGGCGACGGGCCTGTTCTACGGTCCGTCCGCCTCGGCGGCGCCGCAGCCCAAACTGCCGGCGGCACCGGCCGCCGCAGAGCCGCAGGCGCTGCAGGACGAACTCCCCGACAAGCTCGAGGACAAGCGCCGCGAGCTGCGTGAGCAGGGCCTCGCCGACGTGCTGAGTGGGCGCAGCAAGCCCATCGAGCGCAACGGCAGCAAGGTCGTCAAGGTCGGCCAGGTGGGCAAGGCGAGCACGGCCAAGGCCAACGCCCGCACGGCCGGCACCGACCCGGAGCCCCGGGACCAGTACGTCGAGCTTGAGCGTGAGCGGACCGACAAGATCTTCGTGATCCTTGCCGAGTTCGGCGACGAGCGGCACCCGTCCTACCCGGACAAGGACATGAACCCGGACATCGCCGGGCCGACGACCTTCCAGGGGCCGCTGCACAACAAGATCCCCGAGCCCAACCGGGCCGTGGACAACTCCACCATCTGGCAGCCGGACTTCAGCCCGGAGCACTTCCGCCAGGTCTACTTCGGCACCAACCCGGGCGACGAGTCGCTCAAGCAGTACTACGAGGCGCAGTCCTCGGGTCGCTACACCGTCGACGGTGAGGTGACCGACTGGGTCAAGGTCCGGTACAACGAGGCCCGCTACGGTCGCTCCGACGACCCGATCCCGGACCCGGAGCCCGGCGAGGAGCCGAACCCCGGGGACGACCCGGCCGTCTGCGCGGACAACGTCTGCTCGAACACCTGGGCGCTGGTCCGCGACGCCGCCAACCAGTGGGTCGCCGACCAGAAGGCCAAGGGCCGGACCGACGAGCAGATCGCCACCGAGATGAAGTCCTTCGACCAGTGGGACCGATTCGACTACGACGGTGACGGCGACTTCAACGAGTCGGACGGTTACATCGACCACTTCCAGATCGTCCACTCCGGTGGCGACCAGGCCGACGGTGACCCGCAGCAGGGTGAGGACGCGATCTGGAGCCACCGTTGGTCGGCGTACAACAGCTCGCCGGTCGGCCCGCCGAACCTTCCGATCGGCGGCACCGAGATCGGCAACACCGGCGTCTGGATCCGCGACTACACGATCCAGCCGGAAAACGGCGGCCGCAGCGTCTTCTACCACGAGTACGGCCACGACCTGGGCCTGCCGGACGACTACGGCCCCGCGGACAACAACAACGAGCACTGGACCCTGATGGCCCAGAGCCGGCTCGGCGCCAAGAACGACGTCGGCATCGGCGACCGGGGCGGCGACCTCGGCGCGTGGAACAAGCTCCAGCTCGGCTGGCTCGACTACAAGGTGTTCGTCGCGGGCCAGGACAAGAAGCTGGATCTCGGGCCACAGGAGTACAACTCCGAGAAGGCACAGGCCGCCGTGGTGGTGCTGCCCCAACGGGAGTACACCTTCAACTACGGCGCACCGATCGAAGGCGCCAAACAGTACTTCTCCGGTAACGACGACAACCTCGACAGCAAGATGACGAGGACGTTCGACCTCACCGGGAAGTCCACCGCGGCGCTGTCGCTCAAGGGCAAGTACAGCATCGAAGCCAACTACGACTACCTCTACTTCGAGGCGTCGACCGACGGCGGTCAGTCCTGGATCGACCTGAACGGCACCGTCAACGGCCAGCCGATCGGCGTCGACGGCAACGGCCGCCCGGCCCTCTCCGGCAGCAGCAAGGGCGCCTGGACCGACATCAACATCCCGTTGACCGCTGTCGCCGGCAAGTCGGCGCAGGTTCGCCTGCACTACGTCACCGACGGTGGTGTCTCCGAGGGCGGCTTCTTCGGTGACGCGATCACCGTGACCGCCGACGGTCAGACCGTGTTCAGCGACGGCGCCGAGACCGACGCCGGCTGGACGCTCGACGAGTTCGAGGTGGTCGGGGCGACTTACACCCGGCTGTTCGACAACTTCTACATCGCCGGCAACCGGTCGTACGTCTCGTACGACAAGTACCTGAAGACCGGCCCGTACTTCTTCGGCTACGCGAACACCCGCCCGGACTGGGTGGACCACTACGCGTACCAGGAGGGCCTGCTCATCTCGTACTGGAACACCCGGTTCTCCGACAACAACACCGCGCCATACGACCCGGAGACGAACCCGGGTGGCCACCCCGGTGAGGGTCGCAACCTGTACATCGACGCGCACCCGGAGCCGATCTACAACCTGACCGGTGCTCCGTGGCGGGCCCGGATCCAGGTCTACGACGCGCCGTTCAGCCTCAAGAAGGCCGACTCGTTCACCCTGCGTCTCAACAGCCAGCCGCAGTACATCCGCGGTGAGGCCGCGCAGCCCCTGTTCGACGACACCAAGAAGTACTTCTACGAGGAGCTGCCGAACCACGGCGTCAAGCTCCCCGCGACCGGTGTCAAGATCAAGGTTCTGGAGCAGGACGGCACCTCGATGAAGATCCGGATCTTCTGACCGACGATCCCGCACCACCCAGCGGCGCCCGGGCAGCTCGACTGCCCGGGCGCCGCCCTTCGTCCAGCTTTCCCGGTAGGGGACAACCCGGGCTTCTCCCTGTTCAACGCGACCGCCAGGGCCGCCCGCGGTATCCGGGTCCTAGGCTGTCTGCCATGACCGACCAGCGCGGCGGAGTCGTCGACGAGTCCTGTGTCCTCACCGAGGGGCCGTGGACGCACCGTTTCGTCGGCGCCAACGGCACCCGGTTCCATGTGGTCGAAGCCGGCACCGGGCCGATGGTGCTCTTCCTGCACGGTTTCCCGGAGCACTGGTGGGCGTGGCACCAGATGCTGCCGGCGGTCGCCGACGCCGGCTTCCGGGCGGTCGCCGTCGACCTGCGCGGCTACGGCGCCAGCGACAAGCCACCCCGGGGGTACGACGGCTACACCCTCGCGGCCGACATCGCCGGGCTGATCCGGGCGCTCGGTGAGCGGTCGGCGACCATCGTCGGCAGCGGCGTCGGCGGCATGGTGGGCTGGACGGTGGCCTCCTTCCATCCGGCCCTGGTCCGGCGACTCGTGGTGTTGGGGGCACCACACCCACTGCGACTGCGCGCCGGCATCTTCGCCGACCCACGTGGGCAGTTCGCCGCCTCCACCCCGGCGCTGAAGTTCCAGCTACCCCGCTACGAGCACGTACTGACCCGGGACGGCGCGGCGGCCGTCGCGGAGATCCTGCGCCGCTGGGGCGGGCCACGCTGGGTCGCCGGACCGGACTTCGAGGCGTACGCCGAGCGGTGCCGGGAGGCGATGTGCATCCCCCAGGCCGCGTTCTGCGCACTTGAGGGTTACCGCTGGGCGTTCCGCTCGCTGCTGCGGCTGCACGGCTACCGGTTCGTCCGGCTCATGCAGAAGCCGCTGGCCACCCCGACCCTGCAGCTGCACGGCGCACTGGACGCCGCCTCCCTGCCGCGTACCGCCCTGGGCTCCGGCCGCTACGTCGTCGCCCCCTACGAGTGGCGGCTGCTCGACGGGGTGGGGCACTTTCCGCACCTGGAGGCGCCCGAGTTGGTGCTCGGCGAGATCCTGCGCTGGGCCAAGAGCTGACCGGTCAGACCCGCTGCTCCCGCAGGTTGGTGACCTCGGCGGCGGGCGCCCACCCCTGGTAGACGCCGAAGTCGAAGACCTCCAACCGCATCGCCTCGGCCACCGGCCAACGACCGCCTGTGTATTCCACCCGCAACCAGGCATCGTGCTCGCCGAGCACGATGAACGGCTGCCCCTGCCAGGTGCAGGTGGTCCGCACGTACGCGAGGTCCTCGATCTCGCTCGTCGGCAGCACCCGGACGTACCGGCCGGCCCGGACCTCCTCGAAGCCCTCCCCCGGTTCGCGTTGGTAGAGGCGGATGTTGTCGCCATCCGGGCTGGCCTGGTATTCCCGACCCTGCCACCGGGCCACGTAACCGTCGCGCATCACGCCTCACCGACCCGTCGCCAGACCACCGTGTCGGTGTCCAGTTCGGCGATCACCCGCTCGGTGCCGTCCGCGCCGATCCGCCAGAGCTGCGCACCGTGCGGAAGTCGCGCGCTGTCCACCTTGAACTCCGCGACCACGTCGCTGCTCTCGCCCGGGGCGAAGCCGTTGCCCCGGAACGGGGGCCGCTCGATGACCCAACCCTCCATGGCCCGCATCGCCGGTTCGTTCTGACCGCCGTAGGGGATCCGGTAGAGGCTCGGCCGGTGCGCCGGCCAACGCAGCACGTAGATCTCGTCGGCGTCTCTGGCGAACGGCGAACCCGGGTAGCTGAGGCCGAGAGCGTCGTACACCTGCGCGGGCGTGGTCAGGTGGGCCAGCTCACCGGCCCGGTGCACGAACCCGGACACCCGGTCGTACCCGCGATCCAGGTAGTAGGCGAGTTGGCTGGGTGCGACAGCCTTCTGCATGACCGTCGGTCGGGTCGGGTCGACCGCCGCTGGGGCGTACCGCGGGCGGGCGGTGGGCTCCGCCACGGCCGGCGCTTCCTCCGGGTCCACCTCCAGGTCGTCACCGAGCCCCACCTCGGCGGCCCAGTTGGCCAAGGCGACGATCTGCTCACCGGGCAGCTTGGCACCGACCGGGGTGCCCGGGTTGACGGCGAACGACCAGTCCTCGTCCGGCCACCGCCGGATCAGTTGGGCGAACTTCACCCGGACGGTGGCCACGTCGTCCTCGACGTGGTCGGCGAGGCGTTCCGGTGACGTGTAGACCACCACGTACGTCTCGCCGTCGAGCTGCGCCGTCCGCCAGACGAAGCCCGCATCACCGGGGCGGCTGCCCGGCAGAGAATCCGGGGCCGCCGGTAGCAGCACCCGGGCCAGCAGCAGGGTGGACAGGAAGGTGTCGGTGCTGCCGGCGCCGGCGGCACCGAGGAGGTCTTCTTCGACGGTGTTGGCCGGCTCGAACTCGACAGGGGCCGGCTCGTCGACAGGTGGCGGCTGCCCGCCGCCGTCCGCTGTCGCGCTCCCGCCGCTGCC
This sequence comes from Micromonospora sp. NPDC049044, assembly GCF_040649215.1. NCBI lineage: Bacteria > Bacillati > Actinomycetota > Actinomycetes > Micromonosporales > Micromonosporaceae > Micromonospora > Micromonospora sp. NPDC049044. The sequence goes on from NZ_JBEZFA010000007.1 coordinate 30,828, forward strand.
GACCCGATCCGCACCAGCCGACGAGCCGTCGACGTCGGTGTGATCGGCACTGGCCGGGACGCCATCGTGGACATCGGTGTGCCCACCGCCCGTGCCGGCAGCACTCCGGACGTCCGCAGCGGGGCCTCCGGCCATCGGCCCGCCGACGGGCGGCCCCGAAGGGCTCGGACCGGGGTTGGCCGACGCGGGACCGGACGGGGTGGGGCTGGGGGACGACGGGGTGAACAGGTCCGGGCCGGAGGGCGCCGAGTCGAACGGTCGCGGGGCGGCCTCGGCGGGGCGGAGCGGCCGGGCCGCGTCGAACAGGCCGTTGGTCTCCACCGGGTCGGGGAGGTCCCGGGACTCGATGACGGTGCCCTCGATGACGATGGGCGTGAAGCCGCGCCGCGGCGCGGGCGGGCCGGAGACCGGTTCGGCCACGGACGCCGGCAACTCCTCCACCGGCCCGAATCGGCTCGGCCGGTCCCGGGGGATCGCCTGGGTCTGGTCGGCCGGTGCGCTGGGCCGCTCCGACGCCCGGGGCGGCGGTGGCTCACCCGTCATCCGAAAGGCGCGGGTCGGCTCCTCGGCCAGCGGGGTGGGCCGGCGCGGCGGCAAGGGCTGAGTGATCTCCTCGCCGGTTGCCGGTGCGCGTAGTCCGCGAGACGCACCGAGGTCGCCGCCCGGCGGACGCAGCGGCCGGGTGGCGTCCGGATCCGTCATCGGAAAGGCCCGGGTCGCGTCCCCCTCGGCCGGCGCGTCGGCCGGACGTCGGCGGGGGAAGGGCTGGCTACCTCGCCCGAATCGGGTCGGTGGGGCCGCCCGGTCGCCGGAGCGCCCGACGCCCGGCGTCGGGTCGGACGCCCGTTCCCGGGCGGTGCTCGGCTCGAAGAAGGAACGACGTCCGTCCTGCGGACCGCCGTTGCCGTTGCCCACGGTCAGGCTGTCGGCGTCGCCCGGCCGATTCGCTGCCGGCCAGCCCACACCCGGCCCGGCGGCATCGGCCGGGCCGACACCGGGACGGTCGACGGGGGCCAACGGGCTGAACCGGGACGGCCGGCCGGTGCGGGGCAGCGCGCCGGTGCCCGACGCGCCCGGTCGGGGCGGGTCGCTCGGGTATCGCTGACCGGCGGCGGGCAGGTCCTCCTCGTGCGGCCGGTGCGACGGTTCGACGAGGCCGGGCGTCCGCGACGCGGGGCCGGGCGCCGGCGGGGCACCGGCCGCCCGACCCGCCGGACCCCACGCGGCCCGGCGGGGCGGGACGTGGGCCGGCGGGATCGAGGCAGGCGGGACATGGGCCGGCGGAACCAGCGGAGGCGGAACCGGGGCAGGTGCAACCGGGGCAGGCGGAACGTGGGCCGGCGGGACCGGGGTGGGGCCAGCAAACGTCGCACCCGTGGTGGGAGGCGATCCGGCAGCCGGCGCGGCGTCCCGACCGGGCGTGCCGGTGCGGGTGCGGGCCAGGGTCTCCGCCCGCTCCAACCGGGCGCGGGCGCCCATGGCACGGCCGGGCAGGCGTACGTCGCCCCGGGAGAGCTGGGACACGAACCAGGCCGGCAGGTAGCCCTCGACCGGCAGGCCCGGGTTGACCGCGAGCCACCACTCCTGGTTGGGCCAGCCGAGCGCGAGGTCCGCGAAGGAGACCCGTCGACTGGTGCCAGAGTGCTCACCGAGGCAGACCCGCAGGGCGGTGGCGGAGGTGAAGGCGAGCACGTGCGTCCGACCACCTGTGGTCCAGGTGCCCCACCCGGGGGGTGCCTGACCGGGCTGCGCCGGCGCGGAGACCGGCAGCAACAGATCGGTCCGGGACAGAAGTCGGAAGTAGAGCTCCTGGTCGTTGGCGCGCAGCGCGTCGTGCATCGCCACCTCGGCCTCCGTGGCCGGCTCCCATGCGGTCACGGCCACCTCCCCTTCCGAGAACAGGCCACAGGTATCGCGTACAACCTACAAGGTGGTATCAAGATCACAATGGCTGACCGTCGGCGGCCGACCGGGGCGCGGGTGAGGCGATAACATCCCGTCCCGGAGCCGACACGATACGGAGGCTGTCGATGTCTCGATCGATCACGCGCCCGGTCCTCGCAGGTCTGGCCGCGGGCCTGCTGACCGTACCGGCTCTCCCGAGCGCGACCGTCACCGCCGGGCTCCGAACGGCGCCGGTGTGCGCGACCCCACTCGCCCCGGTCCGGCCGGTCACTGCCACACCGTGGCCTCAGCAACGGTACGACCCGACCCGTCTCGCGCAACTGGCCACCGGCGCCGGGGTGACCGTCGCCGTGGTCGACTCCGGGGTGGACCGGGCGCATCCCCAACTGGCCGGCCGTGTGCTGGCCGGCACCGATCTGCTCGACCCCGGCGGCGACGGCAGTCGGGACTGCGCCGGGCACGGCACCGGTGTGGCGAGCATCATCGCGGCGGCACCTCAGCCCGGGATCGCCTTCCGGGGCGTGGCGCCCGGCGCCCGGATCAAGCCGGTGCGGGTGAGCGAACAGCAGGTGGTGCAGGGGCGCGAGTCCGGGCGCACGGTCAGCGCCGACGAGTTCGCCCAGGCCATCCGCTGGGCCGTCGACCACGACGCCGACGTGGTGAACCTGTCGGTCGTGTTGTACGCGGACGACCCGGAAGTCCGTTCGGCAGTGCGGTACGCGGTCGACCGGGACGTGGTGCTGGTGGCCGCTGCTGGCAACCTGCACGACGGCGGGGATCCCCGACCGTTCCCCGCCGCCTACGACGGGGTGCTCGGCGTGGGGGCGATCGGCGCGGACGGTGCACGGGCGTCCTTCTCGCAGACCGGTTCGTACGTCGACCTGGTCGCACCGGGCAGTGAGGTGCTGACCGCCGCCCCCGGGTCGGGCCATCATCAGGTCGAGGGCACCAGCTACGCCGCGCCCTTCGTGGCCGCCACCGCCGCACTGCTGCGCGAGTATCGACCCGAGTTGACCGCCGCTCAGGTCGCGGAACGGATCATCGCCACCGCCGATCCGGCTCCCGGCGCGGGCCACGGCGGCGGATACGGTGCCGGTGTGTTGAACCCGTACCGGGCGGTCACCGAGACCAGCGGCAGCCGCGCGGCCGATCCACGACCGGTCGCCGTGCTCGCCGACGACCGGACCGACCCGGCGCTGCTGGCCCGCCAGGCCCGCCGGGCCACCGCGCAGCGACGTGCTCTGCTGGTCGGCGCGGCGGTCGGCACGGTGACGGCCGTCGTGGCGCTGTTCGCCCTGGTGGTGCCCCGCGGGGCCCGGCGACGCTGGCGCCCGGCCGACCCGGCCTGACCTCGACGGCTGACCGCCCGGACCGTCGGCCCTCGACGGCTGGCCGCCCGGACCGTCGACCCGCGGCGGCCGGGCGGCTGACCGGGACATGGTCAGGGCTCCCGACCCACCCCGTTCACTGGAACAGCCCGGTGTTCTTCTTTTCGGTGTCCAGGTAGTCGGTGGCCGAGTCCTGCACCGCCACCCTGATGTCGCGCAGCATCGCCTGGAGGTCCTGCGAGGCGGACCGCCACCGCGCCTGCCGCTGCTCGTAGGCCTGACGGGCCTCACCCGTCCAGCTCGCCACCAGCGGGGCGGCGTCCCGTTCGAGTTGACCGAGCTGCGAGTCGAGCGTGTTCAGCGCCTTCTGGATGTCCGCGCCGGCCTGCTGGAGCGCGGCGAAGTTGACAACCAGCACACCTTGGTCCATCGGATTTCCCTCCCGAACGGGATCAGAGCGGAAGCTGGATGCCGCCGCGATTGGTGCCGGCAACCCGGCTGGCCGCCTCGTCGTCGGAGACGTCGTACTGCCGGCCGGCGGTGCGGATCGCCCCGGCGGTCTCCCGCAGCGCCCGGTGCAGCGCCGCCTGGTCCTGTGACCACTGCTGCTTGACCTGCTCGAACGACCTGCCACCCGCGCCGCGCCAGGCCTGCTGCAACACCTGCAGCTCGGCCAGCAGGCCGGTGAGCATGGCCTGCAACGACTGGTCCACCTGCTCGAACTTCGCGGCGGTCTGCTGCATCACCGCGGCTTCTGCCTGGGTCTGGGACACCCGGACGTCACCTCGTCTCCCTGATCGCACCGTGGCCGTCTCGACGCGCCCGTCCTGGGAACGCGTCGCTCGCTTGGCCCGGTCGTCGAGCACTGAGACGCGGGTCAGCGATGACTTCGTGGCTGACGGTAGCGGCCTCGTTGCGGTTCTGCTACCCCTGCCGTCTCCCCTGTGGACAACCGCTTGAGCCATCGGTCACTTACGATGTGCTGCAGCCGCGTCGCGGCGTGTGACGGGCCGCCGGCGGGCCGGCCGCCCGACAGGTCCCCACTGGTCGAGGAGGCACGGTGCCGGCGATCACCACCGGAGGGCCGCACCCGGCGACCCCGGTCGGGTCCGGGCCGGACACCATCCGGCGAGCGGCCGGGGCGGGTGAGGCGGCCGGATCGACACGACCCACCGAGGTCAGCCTGGACCCGACCGGCCCGCGCGCACCCCGTCGCCGGTCGGCATCGGACCGCTGGGTTCGGTCCGATCGAAGGGCCGTCGCCGGGGTACGGGCCGGTCAACTGGTCGCCGCGCAGGTCGCGGCGGCGCTCGTGCTCACCACCGTCGGCCGACCGGCACCGCTGATCGTCGTGGCCGCACCGGTAGCCGTGCTGCTGCTGGCGGTCGCCGGGGTCCGGTTCCGGGGCCGCTGGCTCTTCGAGTGGCTGGGCACCGCGGTCGGGCACCTGACCCGCCGTCGGGCGCTCGCCGGCCCGGCCGGAGCTGCCGAGCTGCTCGACCTTGTCGCTCCCGGCACCGTCGTCCGCCCGACGGAGCTGACCGGCGGCCCGGCCGCCGTTCTTGAGGACACCGACGGCATGGTGGCGCTACTGGAGCTCGGCGACCCCGGTGACCTGCTCGGTGACGTGTCCCGGGCGATCCCCGCGCCAACCGCGTTGCTGCCCCCGGCCGGCCCGGACGTGCCCCCGCTGCGGATCCAACTGCTGCTCGCCGGGGCACCGGCGCCGGTGCCGGCAGCGGGCGGCACGGCCGGCACGTCGTACCGGCAGCTCACCGATGGGCGGCTCGCCGGCCGGGAGCGGGCGGTGGTGGCGATCCGGGTGCTACGGGTGGACGGCTGGTCCGAGGAGGACCTGCGCCGGGTGCTCGCCGGCACGGTACGTCGCGTCGTCCGCCGGTTCGGATCGCTTACCGCGCGGCCCCTCGGCGTACCCGCGGCCCTGCGTGTCCTGGCCGAGCTGGCCCACCACGAAGGCCAGCCGGTCCGCGAGTCCTGGCTGGCGCTGCGGTCGGGCACCCTGGTGCAGGCCACCTTCCGGCTGGTCCAATGGCCGGCGGCGGGCGGTGCGGGTGGTCCGCGGCTGGTGCACCGGATGCTCGCCCTGCCGGCGACCGCGACGACTGTGTCGATCACCGCGGGCCCCTCGCCGAGCACCGGTTCCGGCCCGGCGCCGACCGAGCTGACCGTGCGGCTGGCCGCCACGACACCCAGCGAGTTGACCGCCGCCACCGAGGCGCTGCACCGTCTGGTGACCGATCTGGGCGGGGAGTTGCGACGCCTCGACGGCGCACACCTGCCCGGACTGGCCGCGACGCTGCCGCTGGCGCTTGCCGCACCCGGGACGCGGACCCGCATCGCGATGGACGACTGGGAGCTGACCCTCGGCGACGCGGGAATGATGGTCGGCACGAACCGGCACGGCAGGGCCGTCACCGTACGACTCTTCCGGCCGGAGAGCACCCGGGTGCTGCTGGTCGGCGGGGTGCGCGCGGCCCAGTTGGTGACCCTGCGCGCGCTGGCGCTCGGCGCTCTGGTGGTGGTGCAGACCGCACGGCCGCGTGCCTGGGAGCCGTTCGTCCGGGGGGTGGGCGCTCCGGGCGGAACGATTCCGCTGCTCCCGCCCGGTCGACCGGTCGCCGCCGGGGTGGGCACGGCCCTGCGTCCGTTGCTGCTTGTCGTCGACGCCGGGCCGGTGTCGGCCGAGGCCGAGCCGGGTCCGCCGTGGCGGGCCACGCTTGTCGTACGGGACGAGTTGACCCCGGCCGACGTCGACGCGTTGAGTCGGGCCGACCTCGCGTTGCTGCAACCGCTCGACGACACCGAGGCCGCGCTGGCCGGCGCCGCCCTCGGGCTGGGTGGCTCGGCCGAGTGGCTGACCCGGATCCGGGACGACATGGTCGCCGTGGTCAACCGGCGGGCGCTGCGTTGGGCGCTGCTCTCCCCCACGCCGATCGAGTCGCAACTGATCGGTCGGCCCGGCCGCAGCTGATCGGCCCGCATGGTCAACTGGCGGGTTACGTCGGTGCGGGGTCCGTGGCACGATCCCCGCCATGGGTTTTCTGAAAGGTCTGCTGATTCGGCTGGCCAGCACAGCGCTGGCGTTCTGGCTGGCCACACTCCTCATTCCGGGCATCTCGCTGGAGTCTGACTCCGCCGTCGAGACGGTCACCACGCTGCTGCTGGTGGCGGTGATCTTCGGCGTGGTCAACGCGGTCCTCCAACCGGTCATCAAGACCGTCGGCTGTGGCTTCTACCTGTTGACCCTGGGTCTCATCGCGCTCGTGGTGAACGGGCTGCTGTTCCTGCTCACCAGTTGGATCGCCGACCAGGCCGGGCTGCCGTTCACCGTGGACGGGTTCTGGCCGGCCGCAGTGCTCGGTGCCCTGTTCGTGAGCATCGTGACCTGGATCCTCGGCGCCGTCCTCGACCGGGACTGACCGCCCACGGGCCGGCACCGGGCCGGCCCGCCGGGGCTGCCACGACGGCCGGCCAATGACCAGGATCTGGGAATTGGCCGGTCTGGCCGCCCACCTCGGCGGTTAGCGTCGCAGCGTGTTCTCGCTTACCCGCACCGATGGTCATCTGCTCAGCACCGACCCCGCCCGACTCGATCTGGCCCTGGTGCACCTCTGGTTGTCCACCGACGCGTACTGGGCGCTCGGTCGGGATCGGGAGACCACGGCACGGGCGTTCGCCGGCTCGCTGCCGTTCGGCGTCTACCGGCCGGAGGACGACCGGCAGGTGGCGGTGGCCCGGGTGGTCACCGATGGTGCCACCTTCGCGTGGCTCTCCGACGTGTACGTCGACCGTGCCGCCCGAGGCCGCGGGTTGGGCGGCTGGTTGGTCAGCTCGATCCGCGACCACCTCGACGACCTCGGCGTACGCCGGATCCTGCTGACCACACACGACGCACACAAGGTGTACGCCCGGGTGGGCTTCGCCCCGTTGGACGAGCCGCGGCGGTGGATGCAACTCGACCGGCGCACCCCGGTGACCCCGGTCACCGGAAAGGAGCAACACCGCAGCACGCCCTTACGGTAGCGAGATGACGCCACTTCGCCTGGGATACCTCTACGGCTTCGGCGCGTACCTGCTCTGGGGCTTCTTTCCGCTCTATCTCAGGCTGCTGCGGCCGGCCGGGCCGCTTGAGGTCCTGGCCCACCGGGTCGTCTGGTCGGTGGTCTTCGTGGCCCTGCTGCTCGCGGCGCTGCGCAACGTCGGCTTCCTGCGGGCGCTGGCACGCCGCCCCTGGGCGGTGGCCGGGATCGTCGCCGCCGCCGTGCTGATCGCCGTCAACTGGGGCACCTACATCTACGGGGTCAACTCGGGCCGGGTGGTGGAGACCGCGCTCGGCTACTTCATCAACCCGCTGGTCGTGGTGCTGCTCGGGGTGACGGTGCTGCGGGAGCGGCTCCGCCCGGCGCAGTGGCTGGCGCTGGGCATCGGCGCGTCGGCGGTCGTGGTGCTCACCGTGGACTACGGCCGGCTGCCCTGGCTGGCGTTGACGCTGGCGTTCAGTTTCGCCGGCTACGGCCTGGTCAAGAAGAGGCTCGGACTGCCGGCGGCGGAGGGACTCTTCGTCGAGTCGGCGGTGCTGGCCCTGCCGGCGCTTGGCTACCTGGCCTGGCTCACCAGCCGCGGCCAGTCCACCTTCGGCCACGTCTCGGCCGGGCACACCGCGCTGCTGGTGCTTGCCGGCGCGGCCACCGCGGTCCCCCTGCTGTTGTTCGCCGGGGCGACCAACCGGCTCCCCCTGAGCGGTCTCGGCATGATCCAGTATCTGGCGCCGATCCTTCAGCTCGGCTGCGGCGTGCTGATCTTCCACGAGCCGATGCCGCCGGCCCGCCTCGCCGGTTTCGCGCTGGTCTGGCTCGCCCTCATCGTCTTCACCGCAGATGCCGTCCGCAGCTCCCGCCGAACCCGGTCCCGCCGCCCCGACCCTGCGGCCGATCATGGTGTTGTGGTGCCCGCACAGCCCTAGTTTCGGGGGGTTTGTCACCCACCACAACTCCATGATCGACGCGGCAGGCGGTCGGGCCGCGAGACGGTCAGGGGGTCAGGGGGGTCAGGGGGGTCAGGGGGCGGGGGGTCAGGGGACCGCGTAGGTGAGGATGGGTGTGCCGTCGGCCCGTTGGAGTTCCACGCTCACCAGCTCGGCATCGGTGAACCTGGTGGCACCGGTGACCTGGAGGGCGTCGCCCGGCGCGGCCAGCCAGGAGCCGATCTGTTCGCTGGCGCCACTCGGGCCGTGGGCCACCAGCCGGAACGGGTACGCCTTGCCGTAGCTGGCCCGGGCGTCGTACCCGCAGCGCATGGTCACCTGGGTGCCCCACTTGGTGCCGACGAGCCCGATGTCGGCGTGCACCGGCCCGGTGCTGGCCACCGGACGCATGGCGACCATCGACACCTGCGGCGTCGGCGTGCCCTGGGCGACGGGCGGCCCAACGGGCCGGGGCAGCACCATCGCGGTGCCCACACCGACAAGCACGGCCAGCCCGGCGGCGGCAAGCGTGGTCAGCGCGTACCGTCGCCGGTCCGTGGCGCGATCCCGACGCCGGCGACGCCGGGCCTCGTCGAGCAGGGTGGGCACCCGGGGCGGGGCCGGTGGCGGCAGGATCTGCTCCAACCCCACCGGGTCGAGCCGGCCGAGCAACCCGGGCAGGACGGCGATCTCGGCGACCGCCTCCCGGCAGGACGCGCAGCCGCCAAGGTGCCGTTCGTAGGCCGCCCGCTCCGCGGGGGCCAGGGCACCCAGCACGTACGCGCCGTCGTCGTGCGCGAACTCGCACCGGGTCATCCCGTCACTCCCATCTCAGCCAGGACCAACCGTAGGGACCGCAGCGCGTAGTGGGTGCGGGACTTCACGGTCCCCGGTGGCACGCCCAGGCGGGAGGCCGCCTCGGCCACCGACCGTCCCTGGTAGAAACACTCGACGAGCACTTCCCGGTGGGTCGGGCTGAGCCGGTTGAGCGCCTCGGCGACGGTCCACGCCTCCACCGCCCGCTCGGCCTCGTCGATAACCTCGGGCGGCTCGGGCAGGTCGTCGGTGAAGACCTCGCCGACCCGGGTGGACCGCCGCCGCCAGGCGTCGATCGCCAGGTTGCGGGCGGTGGTGAAGAGCCAGGACCGCACCGATCCGCGCCGGGGGTCGAGTGACTCCGGATGTCGCCAGGCCCGCAACAGCGTCTCCTGCACCAGGTCCTCGGCTCGCTGCCGATCGCCGTTGACCAGCCGCAGGGCATGCGCGTACAGCGCCTCCGCGTGCTCGTCGTGCAGCGCGCGCAGCAGTTGGGCGTCGTGGTCGCTGATGGCGGTCTCCCTCGCTTCCGGCGCGCGTCCGGCGGTGCGTCCGCTCGGGAATACGTGCGGTCACGCCGATCGGTTCAGCCCGAGGTCAGACCGGTTACCCGCGGTAGCCGCCCGGGGAGGTGTTCACTGCCGGTTCACATCGTGGCCGACGCGCGCTCACCACGTCCTCCTACCGTCCGCCTGGTACGCCGCCTGCCGCGCCACCGACTCCTCTGGAGGCTTCCCCCATGAGCGACCGTCCCCGGCTGCTGCCGCTGCTGACCGGCAGCCGCCACGGCACCCGTGACGCCATGACCTGCCTGTACCGCTGCGGAAACGCCTGCGACCACCCGGTCCCGAACACCTCCGACAACGCGTACTTCGGCGACGTGGTGAGCGCGGAGGTCTCGCGGCGCGGAGTGGTCCGGGCCGGCGCGGTCGGCGCGCTGGTCCTCGGCTTCGGCGGCGCCGTTGCCGGGGCGGCCCCGGCCCTGGCGGCCCCCGCCACCCCGGACGTCCCGGAGGCATTCGGATTCGGCCGGCCCGGCACCGGAGTGGGCAACGGCGCGCTGACCTTCAAGCCGATCCCACCGAACAAGCTGGACACCCTTGTCGTGCCGAACGGCTACGACCATGCCGTGGTGATCAAGTGGGGGGACCCGGTGCTGCCGGGTGCGCCGACGTTCGACCTGCACCACCAGAGCGCCGCGGCGCAGTCCAAGCAGTTCGGCTACAACAACGACTTCGTGGGCGTGCTGCCGCTCGACAAGCAGGGCCGGCGCGCACTGCTCGTGGTCAACCACGAGTACACGAACGAGGACCTGATGTTCCCCGGATTCCCCGGCCTGGACGGGCTCTCCGTCGAGCAACTTCGCACCACGATGGCCGCGCACGGCATGTCGGTGGTGGAGCTGGAGCGGGTCGCGGGCACCGGGCAGTGGCAGCCGGTCGACGCGGGCCGCCGGCCGTACAACCGTCGGATCACCGCGCTGAGCACCAAGTTCGACCTGACCGGCCCGGCCGCCGGTTCGGCGTGGCTGAAGACCGCCGCCGACCCCAAGGGTCGTACTGTCGTCGGCACGCTCAACAACTGCGCCGGTGGCGTGACCCCGTGGGGCACTGTGCTGTCCGGCGAGGAGAACTTCAACCAGTACTTCGTGGGCGCCGACGCCGCCCCGGCCGAGCTGAAGCCGAAGCTGGACCGCTACGGCATCGGCACCGCGAGCCGTTACCCCAGCGGCAGCCGCAGGTGGGAGCGCGCCGACGAACGCTTCGACCTGGCCAAGCACCCCAACGAGGCGCACCGGTTCGGCTGGATCGTCGAGATCGACCCGTTCGACCCGGAGAGCCGCCCACGCAAGCACACCGCGATGGGCCGGTTCAAGCACGAGGGCGCGAACGTCATCGTCGCCAGGGACGGCCACGTGGTCGCGTACATGGGCGACGACGAGCGGTTCGACTACCTGTACAAGTTCGTCTCGGATCAGAAGTTCCTCAAGGGCAACTCCTGGGCGGCCCGCAAGCACAACCTGACCCTGCTGGAATCCGGCACGCTCTACGTGGCCAAGCTCGACCAGACGAGCGCCGCCGAGATCGACGGCTCGGGCCAGCTTCCCACCGACGGCGCGTTCAACGGCCGAGGTCGCTGGATCAAGCTGGTCAGCGGCAACCGGTCGTTCGTCGACGGGATGACCGCCGCGGACGTGCTCACCTTCACCCGGCTCGCCGGTGACAAGGTCGGCGCGACCAAGATGGACCGCCCCGAGGACGTGGAGCCGAGCCAGCTCACCGGCAAGGTGTACGTGGCGCTCACCAACAACACCGACCGCGGTAAGGCCGGCAAGGCCGCCGCGGACGAGGCCAACCCGCGCAACGCCAACAAGCACGGGCAGATCCTGGAGCTGGTCGAGGACCGCAACGACAACACCGCCGAGACCTTCGCCTGGTCGCTGCCGATCGTCTGCGGTGACCCGACCGACGCGTCGACCTTCTTCGCCGGGTACGACAAGACCAGCGTCTCGCCGATCTCCTGCCCGGACAACGTCGCCTTCGACGCCACCGGCAACCTGTGGATCTCCACCGACGGCAACGCGCTGGGCAGCAACGACGGCCTGTTCGCCACCGCCGTCGAGGGTCCGGAGCGGGGTCACCTCAAGCAGTTCCTGACCGTACCGGTCGGCGCGGAGACCTGTGGGCCGTTCATCACCGGCGACAACCGCTCGGTCTTCGTCGCCGTGCAGCACCCGGGTGAGATCACCGGCGCCTCGGTGGAGAACCCGGCCTCGAACTGGCCCGACGGTGACTACGCCAAGCCGGGTGTGGTGGTCACCTGGCGTCTCGACGGTGGCCCGGTGGGCAGCTGACGGTGCCGCCGCGGGCGGTGGACCGCTGAACCTCACTCACGGCGGGTCCGGCGCTGGACCGCCACGAGAGGCCCTCTCCCAGCCCGGGAGAGGGCCTCTCGCCGTCGGTGCGGGGTCAGGTGTCGGCGGCGATGCCGTCGGCGACGCTCCGGGCGACGGTGAGCAGTTTGGCGCGGACCACCCGGGCGGAGGTCATCATCTCGCTGGCCGGCAACGCGCAGGCCAGCACGACGCGGCGCTCCATGTCCTTGTCCGGCGCGACGAGCACCGCCGCGCACGCCACCCCCTGCCGGAACTGACCCAGCTCCAGCTGCATGCCGCGCCGGTCACCGGCGGCCAGATCGGCCTCGAACGCCTCGGTCGTGGTGAGCGTGGCGTTGGTGAACTGACGCATGCCGTACTCCCGCAGGTAGCGGTAGCGCTGATCGGCGGTCAGGGTGGCGAGCAGCGACTTGCCGAGAGCCGTCGCGTGCGCCCCCTCGTCGAAGCCGGGGACCAGGTCCTCCAGGTAGGGCGAGCGGTGGCCCTCGGCGACTGCCGTGAGCGCCACCTGCCCACCGACGAAGCGACCCAGGAAGTGGCTGTAGCCGGTGTCCAGAGCGGCCCGCCGGAGCGTCTCACCGACCACTGGCGGGCCGCGGAACGCGGTGACCAGCTCCCGGTAGCGGTCGGCCACCTCCAACCCCACGATGTACGTGCCGTCCTCGCGACGGATCACGTAGCCCTCGTAGGCGAGCGTGCGGACCAGGTGGTAGGTGGTGGCCACGGTCAGCTCGCACCGTCGGGCGATCTGCTTGACCGTCAGGCCTTTCGGGGCACGACCGACCGACTCCAGCACCCGCAGCGCTCGGGACACGCTGCGAATCAGGTCCGAAGGTTCTGCCAAGGGGTCGCGCACAACCACCTCCGCCGCCGGGGACTTACACCATATGAAATACAGGCCCACTGCGAAATGCCTGTTCGGGTGGAGGATGCCAGATCATCACCCACAGCGTGTACCCCGGTAGTCACCAAGCGTTGCCCGAGCAGGGTTCACGTAGCTTTGCCGGACGATGACAAACACCGTCTCCACCTCCGACCTGACAGTCGTCCGCCCCCACCCGGTACGGGCCAGCGCCGGCGCGGTCGCCACCACAGTGGCCTGCGTGCTGCCCGTCTTCCTGCTCGGCGGTCTCGCCGTGCAGATGGGCGCGGACCTCGGTTTCTCCCCTGCCGGTCTCGGCCTGGCCGTGGCCGTCTACTTCGGGGTCAGCGCGCTGGCCTCGGTACCCTCCGGCCGGCTCGTCGAGCGGTACGGGCCGGCCCTGGTGGCCCGCTGCGGCATCGTGCTGGCCGCCGGGTCGATGCTGGCGGTGGCCGCTCTCGCCCGGTCGTATCCGGCGCTTGTCGGCCTGCTGGCGGTAAGCGCCGCCGCGAACGCGCTCGGCCAGTTGGCGAGCAACACGGCGCTGGCCCAGCACGTACCGGCCCGACGGCAGGGGTTGTCGTTCGGCGTGAAACAGGCCGCCATCCCCGCCTCCACCCTGCTGGCCGGGGCGGCGGTGCCCGTCTTCGCGCTCACCGTCGGCTGGCGCTGGGCGTTCGTGGCTGCCGCCGGGGCCGCGCTGACGACGCTGCCCGCCGTACCCCGGCAGTTGCCCGGCCCGGCGCGGCGGACCGGAGCGGCGCGTGCGGGCCGGGCGACGATGGCGCTCCTGGTGCTCGGCGCGGCGGCGACGTTCGCCGCTGCCGCCGCCAACGCGCTCGGCACCTTCCTTGTCGACTCCGCCGCGGCTCGGGGTCTCCCGCCCGGCCTGGCCGGTCTCACCCTGACCATGGGCGGCGCGGTGTGCCTGGCGGCCCGGGTGGGCGCCGGCTGGTCTGCCGACCGGCGCGACACCGGTCACGTCGCCGTCATCGCCGCGATGCTTGTCGTCGGCGCGGCCGGGCTGGCCCTGCTCGCGTGGGCCGGCCCGGTGCCGCTGGTGGCCGGCGTGCTGCTCGGGTTCGGCCTGGGGTGGGCCTGGCCCGGCCTGATGACCTTCGCGGTGGTCCGGCTCCACCCGCAGTCACCGGCCACCGCCACCTCGATCACCCAGACCGGGGTGTACGCGGGCGGCTGCCTCGGCCCGCTGAGCCTGGGCCCACTCGCCGCCCACCTCGGCTACCCCGCCATGTGGACCACGGCGGCGGTGGCGATGCTGCTCGCCGCCGCCCTCATGCTCGCCGGCAGTCGGCTGTTGACCGCCGACGGTGGTCAGGGTGGGGTGACCCGGTCAGACGGCGTGGTGCCCCGGTAGCGGCCCGAGCGGACGGGGTGCGCCCTCAGCTGGTGCGGTCGGCGATGTAGTCGCAGAGCGACTCGAGCGCCTGTCGGGACGGGCCCTGCGGGAGTGGGGCCAGTCGCGCCCGGGCGTCCTCGGCGTAACTGCGCACTGTCTCCCGGGCGCGCTTGAGGGCCGGGCTCTCCCGCAGCAGCCCCAACGCCTCGGCGTGCAGCGCGTCGTCGGTGAGCGGGCCGGTCGCGAGGATCTCCCGCAGCCGCATCGAGGACGCGTCGGCGTCGTCCGCCGCGCGGGCGTAGAGCACCGGCAACGTCGGGACACCCTCGCGCAGGTCCGTGCCGGGCGTCTTGCCCGACTGACCCGACTCGGAGGCGATGTCGAGCAGGTCATCGGTGAGCTGGAAGGCGACGCCGATCGTCTCGCCGTACCCGGCGAGGGCCTCCACGTGCTCCGGAGCGGCGCCACCGAACATGCCGCCAAACCGGATCGACGTGGCGATCAGCGAGCCGGTCTTGTCGGAGATCACGTTCAGGTAGTGGGTCACCGGGTCGTCCTCGGCGCGCGGCCCCACGGTCTCCGCGATCTGGCCGTGCACCAGCCGGGCGAAGGTGCGCGCCTGCAACCGGACCGCCTCCGGGCCCAGATCGGCGGCGATGTCCGCCGCGCGGGCGAAGAGGTAGTCACCGACCAGGATGGCGAGCGAGTTGGTCCAGCGGGAGTTCGCACTCGGCGCACCCCGACGGACGACTGCCTCGTCCATCACGTCGTCGTGGTAGAGGGTGGCGAGGTGCGTGAGCTCCATCACCACAGCGGCCGGGACCACCTGCGCGCTGCCGGGGTCACCGAACTGGGCACCGAGCGCCACCAGCAGCGGCCGGAAGCGCTTCCCGCCGGCTTCCAGCAGATGCCGGGCAGCCTCGGTGACGAACGGGTCGGCGCTTGCCACACTGGCTCGCAACTCGACCTCGACCGTGTCCAGCACACCCAGCACGGACGCCTCGACGCGGGGATCGGCGAGGTGGAGCCCGAGCGCGCCGAACTGACTCGTGCTCGCCCGACCCCGCCGACCGCCGGAGCCGGAGGAAACTGAACGCTCGCCCGCCGGATTCACCACGCTATCAACCATGCCACACCCGTTCTACCTGCTCCGGGTCGGGGATACGCACCGGGGGTCGGCACGTGGACACGCGCCGACCCCCGGTGATCGATCCCTCGGTCATCTAACGAATTCGGCGGCTCCGGTGGCCAGATCGAGCAACGGCGCCGGGGCGACGCCCAGCACCAGGGTCGCCAGCACACCGATCATCAACGCGGCAGCGGTGAGCCCACCGGGCACCATGACGGTCGGGGTGGACTCGCCCGGCTCGGACAGCCACATCATCACCACGACCCGCAGGTACGGGAACGCGAGCACCATGCTGGTCAGCACACCGGCGATCACCAGCCAGGTCTGCCCACCCTCCAGCGCCGGCCCGAAGACCGCGAACTTGCTCATGAAGCCGCTTGTCAACGGGATACCGGCGAAGGCCAGCAGGATGAAGGTGAACAGGCCGGCGAAGAACGGCGAGCGGCGGCCCAGCCCGGCCCACCGGGACAGGTGGGTGGCCTCCCCGTCGGAGTCGCGCACCAGGGTCACCACCGCGAACGCGGCAAGCACCGAGAAGCCGTACGCGACCAGGTAGAACATCGTGCCGGCCAGCCCGTCGCGGCTCGGCGCCAACACCCCGACCAGCAGGTAGCCGGCGTTGGCGATCGAGGAGTACGCGAGCAGCCGCTTGATGTCGGTCTGGGTGACCGCGAGCACCGCGCCGAGCAGCATGGTCAGCACCGCCACCACCCCGAGGACCGGGGTGAAGTCCCAGTTGGCGTCGGCGAACGCGACGTGGAAGACGCGCAGCAGGGCACCGAACGCGGCGACCTTGGTGCAGGCCGCCATGAAACCGGTGACCGGGGTCGGCGCACCCTGGTACACGTCCGGGGTCCAGACGTGGAACGGTGCCGCCGCGGCCTTGAAGAGCAGGCCGATGGCGAGCAGCGCCATACCGGCGAAGAGCAGCACCCGGCTGGCCGGCGACTCGCTCACCGCCGCGTTGATGGTGGCGAAGTCGACGCCGGCCACCCGGCCCGGGATACCGGCGGTGAAGCCGTAGATCAGGGCCACGCCGAACAGGAAGAAGGCGGAGGCGTACGCGCCGAGCAGGAAGTACTTCATCGCGGCCTCCTGACTCAGCAGGCGGCGGCGACGGGCCAGCGCGCAGAGCAGGTAGAGCGGCAGGGAGAAGACTTCAAGCGCGATGAACATGGTCAGCAGGTCGTTCGCCGCCACGAAGATCAGCATGCCGCCGATCGCGAACGTGGTGAGCGGGTAGACCTCGGTGAGGCCGTTGCGGCCCTCGGCCTGCCGCCGGTCGTCGGCCGACTCGGCGGTCACCGCCGCCTGGGCGACGAACGCCCCACCCAGCTCGACCGAGCGGTCACCGATCAGCAGCAGCGCCATCGCGGCCAGCACCAGGATCGCGCCCTGGAGGAACAGCGTCGGGCCGTCGATCGCGAGGGCCTGGCCGGCGGTGATCATCCGCTCGTCCGCGTTGAGCACCACCATGGTCAACGCCGCGAGCACCGCGAGCAGCGCCAGCGTCAACTGCACGACGTGCCGCCAGCGCCGGGGCACGAGGGCCTCGACCAGCACGCCGAGCAGGGCGGTGCCCAACATGATCAGGATCGGGGAGAGCGCCGCGTAGTCGATCGACGGCAGTTTGAAATCGGTCACTTTGCCGCCTCCTGGACGGTGCCGACCGACGGGGCCGGGTCGGTTCTGCCGATGTCGTCCATTGTCGCCTGGACGGCCGGGTTGATCACGTCAGTGACCGGCTTGGGGAAGAAGCCGAGCAGCACGATCAGTGCGATAAGTGGCGCGACCACTACCTTCTCGCGCAGGTTGAGGTCCCGCCGCATGCCGTCGACCTCGGTGAGTGTCGGGTTGAGCGTGCCCTGGGTGGTGCGCTGCACCATCCACAGCACGTACGCGGCGGCCAGGATGATGCCGAGCGTGGCGATGATCGCGACCGGCTTGTTCACAGTGAAGGTGCCGATCAGCACCAGGAACTCGGAGATGAACGGCGCCGTACCGGGCAGCGCGAGCGAGGCGAGACCGGCGAAGAAGAGCACCCCGGCGAGCACCGGGACCAGCTTGCCCGCCCCACCGAAGTCGCTGATCAGGGCCGACCCACGCCGGGAGATCAACATACCCACCACCAGGAACAGCAGGCCGGTGGCCAGCCCGTGGTTGAGCATGTAGAGCACCGCGCCGGTGCCGGCCTGGGTGGTGAAGGCGAAGATACCCACCCCGATGAAACCGAAGTGCGCGATCGAGGTGTACGACACCAGCCGCTTGAGGTCGTTCTGACCGACCGCCAGCAGCGCCGCGTAGACGATGCCGATCACGCCCAACGCCAGCGCCCACGGCGCGAACCACTTCGACGCCTCCGGGAACAGCGGCAGGCAGTAGCGCAGGATGCCGAACGTGCCGACCTTGTCCAACACCCCGACGAGCAGGGCCGCGGCACCCGCCGGGGCCGCGCCACCAGCGTCCGGCAACCAGGTGTGGAACGGGAAGAACGGCGCCTTGATGGCGAACGCGAGGAAGAAGCCGAGGAACAGCCACCGCCCGGTGCCGGTGCTGATGTCGACCTCCGACAGCGCCTGCCAGTCGAAGGTCTTGCCACCGACCACCCACAACCCGATCACGGCGGCCAGCATGAACAGACCACCGACGAGCGAGTAGAGGAAGAACTTCACCGCCGCGTACTGCCGCTGGTGGCCGCCGTAGCTGCCGATCAGGAAGTACATCGGGACCAGCATGACCTCGAAGAACACGTAGAACAGGAAGACGTCGGCGGCCGCGAAGACACCGATCATCGTGCATTCGAGGACCAGCAGCAGTGCGAAGTAGACAGGCACCGACCGCTTCGACGACTCCGCGTCATGCCAGGAGGCCAGGATCACCAGCGGCACCAGCACCGCGATCAGCATCAGCATCACCAACGCGATGCCGTCGGCGGCGAAGGTGAAGCTGACGCCCCAGTCCGGGATCCACGAGTACGACTCGCGGAACTGGAACCGGTCACCGCCGGCCTTGAAGCTGACCCACATCACCACCGAGAGCACCAGCACCAGCAGTGACCAGACGAACGCCACCTGCTTGGCCAGCTCCGGCCGATGGCGCGGCAGGAAGGCCACCACCAGGGCGCCCACCAGTGGCGCCACGGTGAGCACCGAGAGGAACGGGAAGTTGGACATTATGCGGCCTTACCTCCGTCGTCACTGCGTGGTCCGCCGGCGGGGGCGGCCGGGAACAGGTCGATCACGCCAACCACCCCGCCTGCACCGCCAGGAACGCCGCCATCACCAGCAGCGCACCGGCCAGGATCGAGGTGGCGTACGAGCGGACGAAACCGGTCTGCATCCGCCGGAGCCGACCCGAGCCACCGCCGACCGCGGCGGCGAGCCCGTTGACCAGCCCGTCGACACCCCGGTTGTCGAGGTAGACGAGCGCCCGGGTGAGGAAGATGCCCGGCTTCTCGAAGACCGCCTCGTTCACCGCGTCCGCGTACAGGTTGCGCCGGGCGGCGGTGACGAGCACCCCGGCCGGCTGCGGTGCGGTGGCCGTGCCGGCCCGGAACAAGAACCAGGCCAGCCCTGCGCCGAGCACCGTCACCAGCAGCGACAGCGTGGTGATCACAGCGTGCGAGAGGACCGGCCCGTGTTCCGCGTGCTCGTCGCCCAGGCCGGCGGTCGCCGTCAGCCAGTCGGGCACCGACGTGGAGAGCAGGAAACCGGCACCGACCGATCCGGCGGCCAGCAGGATCAGCGGGACGGTCATCAGCTTCGGCGACTCGTGCGGGTGCTCGATGTCGTCGGTCCAGCGCTTCGGGCCGTGGAAGGTGAGCACGAACAGTCGGGTCATGTAGAACGCGGTGAGCCCCGCACCGAGCAGCGCCGCCCCGCCGAAGAGCCAGGCGGTCCAGTCGTCCCGCTCGAAGGCGGCCACGATGATCGGCTCCTTGGAGAAGAAGCCGGAGAACGGGAACATGCCGATGATGGCCAGCCAGCCCATCATGAAGGTCAGCCAGGTGACCTTCATGTACGTCGACAGCCCACCGAAGCGGCGGATGTCGACCTGGTCCT
The DNA here is from genome assembly GCF_040649215.1 of Micromonospora sp. NPDC049044. NCBI lineage: Bacteria > Bacillati > Actinomycetota > Actinomycetes > Micromonosporales > Micromonosporaceae > Micromonospora > Micromonospora sp. NPDC049044. Next base: position 50,166 of record NZ_JBEZFA010000007.1, read on the forward strand.
TCATCCCGTGCATCACCGAACCGGCGCCCAGGAACATGTTGGCCTTGAAGAAGCCGTGCGCCAGCAGGTGCACGATGGCCAGCGCGTACGCACCGCCACCCAGGCCGACCCCGAGGAACATGTAGCCGATCTGACTCACCGTCGACCAGGCGAGCACCCGCTTGATGTCGTCCTTGGCCGCGCCGATGATGCAGCCCATCAGCAGCGTCAGCGCGCCGACACTCACCACCACGAGCTGGAGCGTCGAGTTGGCGGAGAAGATCGGGTTGGACCGGGCGATCAGGTAGACGCCCGCGGTGACCATGGTGGCGGCGTGGATGAGCGCCGACACCGGGGTGGGGCCCTCCATCGCGTCCGGCAGCCATGCCTGGAGCGGGAACTGGCCGGACTTGCCGGCCGCACCGAGCAGCAGCAACAGGCCGAGGACCAGCACGGTGGCGCCGGTGAGCGAGCCGACCCCGTTGAACACCTCGTCGTACTGGGTGGTGCCCAGGGTGGCGAACATGATGAAGATCGCGATGGCCAGGCCGGCGTCGCCGACCCGGTTCATCAGGAACGCCTTCTTGCCGGCGGTGGCCGCGCTCGGCCGCTCGTACCAGAAGGAGATCAGCAGGTACGACGCCAGACCGACGCCCTCCCAGCCGACGTAGAGCATCACGTAGTTGTTGCCGAGCACCAGCAGCAGCATCGCCGCGACGAACAGGTTGAAGTACGCGAAGAACCGGCGACGGCCGGCGTCGTGCGCCATGTACTCCACCGCGTACAGGTGGATCAGGAAGCCCACCCCGGTGATCAGCAGCACGAAGACCGCGGCCAGCGGGTCGAACAGCAGGCCGAAGTCGACCCGCAACTCACCGACCGCGATGAAGTCCCAGAGGCTCAGCTCGACCGACTTGTTTTCCAGGCCGCGAAGCTGGAGGAAGGACGTCAGGCCGAGCACGAACGCGGCACCGATGGCGGTGACGCCCAACCAGTGCCCCCAGCGGTCGGCCCGGCGGCCGAGCAGCAGCAGGATGGCCGCGCTGAGCAGCGGGATCGCCACCAGCAGCCAGACGCCCCCGAGCAGCCCCGTGGCCTGGGCGTATTCCACAGTCTCTTCCACCGGTGGACCCCTCTAGTACTTGAGCAGGTTGGCGTCGTCGACACTCGCCGAGCGTCGCGTCCGGAAGATGGACATGATGATCGCGAGCCCGACCACGACCTCGGCCGCCGCCACCACCATCACGAAGAACGCCATGATCTGACCGTTGAGATCACCGTTGATCCGGCTGAAGGTGACCAGCGTCAGGTTGGCCGCGTTGAGCATCAGCTCCACGCACATGAACAGCACGAGCGCGTTGCGTCGGACCAGCACCCCGGCGGCGCCGATGGTGAACAGCACCGCGGCGAGAACGAGGTAGTAGGTCGGCTCGACCGAGAAGAACGATTCCATTACTTGTCCGTCCCCTTCAGCGAGGTCTCTTCGGCGGTCAGCTCACGCTGCGGAAGGATCGCCGGGGTGCTGCGGTCGGTGAGCCGGCCGTCGGGCAGCCGGGCGGGGGTGGCCACCGAAGAGGAGGTCGCGAAGACGCCGGGGCCCGGCTTCGGACCGGGGTAGTTGCCCGGGGCGAAGCGCGCCCGCATCGTCGACACCTGGTCGACCTTGTCCTGCTTACGCCGCTCGACGTGGGCCAGCACCATGGCACCGACCGCCGCCGTGATCAGCAGTGCCGAGGTCAACTCGAACGCGAAGACGTACTTGGTGAACAGCAGCCGGGCGATGCCCTGCACGTTCCCCTCCGCGTTGGCCTGCTCCAGCCCGACCGCGGGGGTGCCGTCAAGCGCCTGGTAGAGGCCGGTGGCGACCAGGCCGGCGAAGCCCAGGCCGAGCACGATCGCGGCGACCCGCTGGCCGCGCAGCGTCTCGATCAGCGAGTCGGTGGAGTCCCGACCGACGAGCATCAGCACGAAGAGGAACAGCATCATGATCGCGCCGGTGTAGACGATGATCTGCACCATGCCGATGAACGGACCGGCCTGGAGCACGTAGAACACGCCCAGACAGAGCATGGTCAGCACCAGCCACAGCGCCGAGTGCACGGCGTTGCGCGCGGCCACCATCCCGATCCCGCCGATGAGCGCGAGCGGGGCGAGGATCCAGAAGGTGACCGCCTCGCCGCTGGACACCGAGCCGGCGGCGGCGAGCACCGTAGACGTGGTCATGCTTGCTCTCCCTTGCCGGCCGCCGCGCGCTGGGCGGCCTGCTCGGCGCCCGGGAACGTCACGCCGGGGTGCTCCTCGACCTGGTAGCGGCCGGGACCCATCGGGGACGTCTCCGCACCGGCGGAGGTGCCCGGGTTGTCGAGCGCGCCGACGTAGTAGTCCTTCTCGCTGTCCCCGAGCCGCATCGGGTGCGGCGGCTGCTCCATGCCCTCGAGCAGCGGCGCGAGCAACTGCTCCTTGGTGAAGATCAGGTCCTGCCGGTTGTCCCGGGCCAGCTCGTACTCGTTGCTCATGGTGAGCGACCGGGTCGGGCAGGCCTCGATGCACAGTCCGCAGAAGATGCACCGGGCGTAGTTGATCTGGTAGATGCTGGCGTACCGCTCACCCGGCGAGAAGCGCTGCTCGTCGGTGTTGTCGCCACCCTCGACGTAGATCGCGTCCGCCGGGCAGGCCCAGGCGCACAGCTCGCAGCCGATGCACTTCTCCAGGCCGTCCGGGTGCCGGTTGAGGATGTGCCGCCCGTGGTAGCGCGGCGCCGACACCGGCGGCTTGAACGGGTAGTCGGTCGTGACGACCTTCCTGAACATGTGCGAGAAGGTGACACCGAATCCCTTGAACGTTCCGGTGATCGCGCCCACGTCACACCTCCCTGGAGTCCGAGCCGGCAACGATGTTTGCCGGCTCCCGCTCGGCGACCACGCGCGTGATGCGCGGGCTCGGTGGTACCTGAAGATCCATCGGCGGCAGCGGGAAGCTCCCGTACGGCCGGTTGTCGACCTGCTCCTGCGTCGTCGGCTTCGGCTGCGGCTTCCGGCTGGGCCAGAAGATCGTGGCGATCAGCAGGATGCCGGCCGGAACGCCGACGGCGATCATCTTGCTGCGCGAGTCCCAGTCCTCGATGGAACGCAGGCCCGACAGGACCAGGATCCAGACCAGGTTGATCGGCAGCAGCACCTTCCAGCCGAGGCGCATGAACTGGTCGTAGCGCAGCCGGGGCAGCGTGCCGCGCAGCCACACGAAGACGAAGACCAGCGTGATCACCTTGCCGAAGAACCAGAGCATCGGCCACCAACCGGAGTTGGCGCCCTCCCAGATGGTGATCGGCCAGGGTGCCCGCCAGCCGCCGAGGAACAGCGTGGTGGTGACCGCGGACATGGTCACCATCGCGACGTACTCGCTGAGCATGAAGAGCGCGAACTTCAGCGAGCTGTATTCGGTCATGAAGCCGGCGACCAGTTCGGACTCGGCCTCGGGCAGGTCGAACGGCGCCCGGTTGGTCTCACCCACTGTGGCGATGAAGAAGATGACGAAGCTGGGCAGCAGCAGGATCGCGTACCAGCCGGGGGCCGGCAGGTCGAAGCCACCGATGCTGAGCTGCGTCCCGTGGGCCTGCTTGGCGACGATCCCGCTGGTGCTCATGGTGCCGGCGGTCATGAAGACCGCCACGATGCTCAGGCCCATGGCGACCTCGTAGGAGATCATCTGGGCGCTCGACCGCAGACCACCGAGGAGCGGGTACGTCGAACCGGAGGCCCAGCCGCCCAGCACGACGCCGTAGACGCCCATCGACGAGCAGGCCAACAGCAGCAGCACCGCCACCGGCACGTCGGTGACCTGCAACGGCGTGTGGTGGCCGAAGATGCTCACCATCGGACCGAACGGCACCACCGACAGGGCGGTGACCGCGCAGATCACCGAGATGGTCGGGGCGAAGAAGTAGACGACCTTGTCGGCCGCCTTCGGCAGGATGTCCTCCTTGAAGGCCATCTTCAGGCCGTCGGCGAGGGTCTGCAGCAGACCGAACGGGCCGACCTGGTTGGGGCCGGGCCGCACCTGCATGTAGCCGACCACGCGCCGTTCGAACCAGACACCGAGCAGGGTGGCCAGCAGACCGAAGGCGAACGCGAAGACGATCTTGCCGAGAACCAGCCACCACGGATCCCGGCCGAAATCGGCAAGCGTCGGGTCCTGAGCCAGGACGATCGGACTCACTGGTTACCCCCGGAGTTGAGGAGCGGACCCGGGAGACCGGTCTCGTCCGCCGCTACCCGCCCGGCCGGAACGACCGCGCTCGGTGCGGGGACGGAGATCCGGACAACCGCGCCGGACGTCGCCCCGAGGCTGCGTCGCACGGTCGAGCCGGGTGAATTGGTCGGCAGCCAGACAACGCCGTCCGGCATCTCGGTGAGCTCGGCCGGCAGGGTGAGTGCCCCCCGGTCGGTGCCGACGGTGACCGCGTCGCCGTCGGCGACACCGAGCGCGTCGGCGGTGCCCTTGCCCAGCCGGACCACCGGCGGACGAGCGGTGCCGGCGAGGTTCTCGTCACCCTCGGTCAGACTGCCGAGGTCGACCAGTTGGTGCCAGGTGGCCAGCACGGCCTCCCCGGCGCCCGGGTGCGGCACCCGGCCCGGTGCCACCGACGGCGCGGACGGTCGCGACGTACGCGTCGCCGGCAGCGAGCCCAGCTCACGACGCACGCTCGGCACGTCCGCGGTCCCGAGCCGCACGTCGAGCAGCGCGGCCAGCGCGTCGAGCACCCGACCGTCGGTCATCGCGGCGGTGTTCAGCACCGCCTCGAACGGGCGCAGCCGGCCCTCCCAGTCCAGGAAGCTGCCGGCCTTCTCGGCCACCGGTGCGATCGGCAGCACCACGTTCGCCCGCCGGGTCACCGCGGTGGGCCGCAGCTCCAGGCTGACCAGGAACGGCACCGCGTCCAGGGCGGCCTCGGCCAGTCGCGGATCGGCCAGGTCGTTCGGGTCGACCCCGCCGACGACGAGCGCACCGAGCTGCCCGTTGGCGGCGGCGTTGAGGATGCCGTCGGTGTCCCGACCGGCCTGGCTCGGGATCACCCCGGCCGGGATGTCCCACGCCTCACCCAGCTCGGCGCGGGCGGCCGGCTCGTTTACCAGACGTCCACCCGGGAGCAGGTTGGGCAGGCAGCCCGCGTCGACAGCGCCGCGGTCACCCGCGCGCCGCGGCACCCAGGCCAACTTCGCGCCGGTACGCCGGGCCACGTCCGCCGCGGCGGAGAGCCCGCCCGGCACCCCGGCCAGCCGCTCGCCGACGATCAGGATCGCGCCCGGCGCGCTCAGCGCCTCGGTGACCGTGGCGTGTTCGGCGAGCACGCTGGCCTCCTCGCCCGGCACGACCCGGGCCAGCTTGGCGCCGAGCTTCTCCAGGCCGCGGGTGGCGAACGGCGCCAGCGCGTACACCGTCAGGGTCTTCTTCAGGTACGCCTTGCGCAGCCGCAGGAAGAGGATCGGGCACTCCTCCTCCGGCTCCAGGCCGACGAGCACCACCGCCGGCGCGTTCTCCACGTCGGTGTAGGTGACGTCGGTGACCCCGGCGACCGAGCTGGCCAGGAAGTCGGCCTCCTCGCGGGAGACCGGCCGGGCCCGGAAGTCGATGTCGTTCGTGTTGAGCGCGACGCGGGCGAACTTCGCGTACGCGTACGCGTCCTCGACGGTCAGCCGGCCGCCGGTGAGCACCGCCGTGCCCTGCCCGCCCTCCCGGGCGGTGTGCAGGCCTTCGGCGGCCACGGTGAGTGCCTCACTCCAGGAAGCCTCGCGCAGCTCACCGGTGCGCTCGTCGCGGACCAGCGGGGTGGTCAGCCGGTCGGTGGCCCGGGTGTACTGGAAGCCCCACCGGCCCTTGTCGCAGTTCCACTCCTCGTTCACCGCCGGCTCGTCGCCGGCCAACCGGCGCAGCACCTTGCCGCGCCGCCAGTCGGTGCGCTGCCCGCAGCCGGCCGAGCAGTGCTCGCACACGCTCGGGCTGGACACCAGGTCGAACGGGCGGGCCCGGAAGCGGTACTGGGCACCGGTAAGCGCCCCCACCGGGCAGATCTGCACGGTGTTGCCGGAGAAGTAGGAGTTGAACGGCACGTCGCCGGCGTCGCCCTCTTCGCCGTACGCGTCGTCCCGATAGATGTTGATCTCTTCGGCGGACGACCGGCCCATCAGGTCGATGAACTTGTCGCCGGCGATCTCCTCGGAGAACCGGGTGCACCGTTGGCAGAGGACACAGCGTTCACGGTCCAGCAGCACCTGGCTGCTGATCGCCATCGGCTTCTCGTACTCCCGCTTGTGCTCGTGGAAGCGCGAGTCGGTGCGGCCGGTGGACATCGCCTGGTTCTGCAGCGGGCACTCACCACCCTTGTCACACATCGGGCAGTCCAGCGGGTGGTTGAGCAGGAGCAGCTCCATCACCCCCTCCTGCGCCTTCTTGGCGACCGGCGAGGTGAGCTGGGTCCGGACCACCATGCCGTCGGCGACGGTCTGGGTGCAGGAGGCGACCGGCTTGCGCTGACCCTCCACCTCGACCAGGCACTGCCGGCACGCGCCGGCCGGGGCCAGCAGCGGGTGGTCGCAGAACCGGGGGATCTCGGTACCCATCTGCTCGGCGGCCCGGATCAGCAGCGTCCCCTTGGGGGCGGTGACCTCGACTCCGTCGATGGTGAGGGTGACCGTGTCGGTCTGCTTGGCTACGTCCGTCATCAGTGAGCTCCAACCAGCTGCTTGTCGGAGAGCTTCGGCGCGGTCCGTCCCTCGATGTAGTCGAGGTAGTCCTGCTTGAAGTACTTGAGCGACGAGGTCACCGGGCTGGTCGCGCCGTCACCGAGGCCGCAGAACGAGCGGCCCAGGATGTTGTCGCAGGTGTCCAGCAGGGTTTCCAGGTCCTCGTGGGTGCCCTGACCGGCGAGGATCCGCCGGTAGACCCGGACCATCCAGTAGTTGCCCTCCCGACACGGGGTGCACTTGCCGCACGACTCGTGGTGGTAGAACTCCAGCCACCGGTACGTCGCGTAGACCGGGCAGTCCTGGTCGGAGAAGATCTGGGTGGCGGTGGTGCCGAGGATCGAGCCGGCCGCCGCCACGCCCTCGAAGTCGAGTGGCACGTCCAGGTGCTCGGCCGCGAGCAGCGGGGTCGACGACCCGCCCGGGGTCCAGAACCGCAGGTTGTGACCGGGCTGCATCCCGCCGGCCAGCTCCAGCAGCTCGCGCAGCGTGATGCCCATCGAGCACTCGTACTGGCCCGGGTTGACGATCCGGCCGGACAGGGAGTAGATCATCGGCCCGGAGGACTTCTCGGTGCCCATGGACTTCCACCAGTCGGCCCCACCGAGCACGATCGGCGGCACACTGGCGATGGTGCCGACGTTGTTGACCACCGTGGGGCTGGCGTACAGGCCGTGGGTGGCCGGGAACGGCGGGCGCAGCCGCGGCTGGCCCCGGAATCCCTCAAGCGAGTCCAGCAGCGCCGTCTCCTCGCCGCAGATGTACGCCCCGGCGCCGGAGTGCACCACCAGCTCCAGGTCGTAACCGCTGCGCAGGATGTTCCGGCCGAGGTAGCCCTTGTCGTACGCCTCCTGGACCGCGTTGCGCAGCCGACGCGCGGCGTGCACCGCCTCGCCCCGGATGTAGATGTAGGCGCGGCTGGCCCGGATCGCGTACGACGCGATGATCACGCCCTCGACCAGCGCGTGCGGGTCGTGGGTCATCAGCGGCAGGTCCTTGCAGGTGCCCGGCTCGCCCTCGTCGGCGTTGACCACCAGGTAGTGCGGCTTCCCGTCGCCCTGGGGGATGAAGCCCCACTTGAGACCGGTCGGGAAGCCCGCGCCACCCCGGCCCCGCAACCCCGAGTCCTTGATCAGCTGGATCAGGTCGTCCGGGTGGGCCTTGAGCGCCTTACGCAGGGCGGCGTAGCCGTCGAGCTGCTCGTACGTGCCGATGCGCCAGGCGTCCGGCGACAGCCAGCGCTTGGTGAGCACCGGCGTCAGCTTGGCCACGGTCTCCGGGCGGGGAGTGGTCACTTCTGGGCCCCCGTTTCGTTCGCGGCGGCGGAGTCCGCGCCACTGGCGCTCGCCGACGCTTCGTTGAGGTTGCGCTCCTGCGCGCCGGTGGAGTCACCAGCGGGTTTGCCGTCGCCGGCCGGGGCGTTGTCCGCCACGCCGGCGGCCTCCGCCTCCTGCGCGTCGCGCCCGGAGGGCCGCGGCGCGTCCGTCGGGACCTTGGTGCCGGGCGCGTCCGGCACCGCGGTGCCCGCGTCCGGTTGCCGGGTCTCGGCGGTACGCACCTGCGGCGACTTGGCGTCCGGCGCCTGCACGTCCCGGGTGGTGCTGCCGGTGGCGTCCGCCGGCTCGGCGGTCCGAGTGGCGTCCGCCGGCCCGGTGGCGTCCGCCGGTTCGGCGGCGGCTGTCGTGCCCGTCGGGGCGGATGCCCCGTCGCCGCCCTTGACCGGGGCGGCGGTGGCCTCGACGGGCGCCGGCTTCGCGGCCTCGGCCTTCGCCTTCGCCTCGGCGGCGGCCCGGTCCGCCTCCGCCTTGCTCCGGATCGGGGTGTTCGGGTCGAAGCCCGGCACCGAGACGCCGTGCTGCTGTGCCAGCCGCAGACCGCGCAGGGTGGGCTCGCCCGGCCCGCCGTCGGCGACCGCGCCGTCGCGCTCGTCGGCGAAGCCGGCGAGCTGCACCGCCATCTCCTTGAGCGTGCAGAGCCGGGCGCCTCGGGTCGGCATCGGCCGCCCGCCCGCCCGCAGCTCGTCGACGACACCGACAGCGGTGGCGGAGTCCACACCGTCGAAGAAGTCGTAGTTGACGGTCATCACCGGGCCGTAGTCGCACGCCGCCAGGCACTCGGCGTGCTCAAGCGTGATCGTGCCGTCGGCGGTGGTCTCGTCGTGCCCCACGCCCAGGTGCTCGGACAGGGTGTCGTAGACCTCCTGGCCACCGAGCACGTTGCACATGGTGTTGGTGCAGACGCTCACCAGGAAGTCACCGGTCGGCTTGCGCTTGTACATCGTGTAGAAGGTGGCCACCGCACCGACCTGGGCCTTGTTCAGCCCCAGCACCTCGGCGCAGAAGGCGACCCCGGCCGGGGAGACGTACCCCTCTTCGGCCTGCACCAGGTGCAGCAGCGGCAGCAACGCCGAGCGGGACCGGTCCGTCGGGTAGCGGGCGATGATCTCGCGCGCCCGCTCCCGGGTCTCGTCAGTGAAAACAACACTCATCGGTCACAACCACCCATCACCGGGTCCAACGAGGCACCGCCGGCGATCACGTCGGCGATCAGACCGCCCTCGGCCATCGCCGGGAGGGCCTGGAGGTTGACGAAGCTGGGCTCCCGGTAGTGCACCCGGTACGGCCGGGTGCCACCGTCGGACACCGCGTGCACACCCAGCTCGCCGCGGGGCGCCTCGATGGCGACGTACACCTGACCGGGCGGAACCCGGAAACCCTCGGTCACCAGCTTGAAGTGGTGGATCAGCGACTCCATCGACTGACCCATGATCTTCGCGACGTGCTCCAGCGAGTTGCCCATGCCGTCGACGCCGATGGCGAGCTGCGCCGGCCAGGCGATCTTGCGGTCGGCGACCATCACCGGGCCCGGACGAAGCCGGTCCAGGGCCTGCTCGACAAGCTTCATCGACTCCCGGATCTCGGCCAGCCGGACCTGGTAGCGGCCCCACACGTCGCCGTCGGGGTGGGTCGGCACGTCGAACTCGTACGTCTCGTAACCGCAGTACGGCATGGTCTTGCGCAGGTCCCAGGCGAGACCGGCGGAGCGCAGCACCGGACCGGTGATGCCGAGCGCCACGCAACCGGTCACGTCCAGCACCGCTACGTTCTTCGTCCGCTCGGTCCAGATCGGCTGGCCGGAGAGCAGGTCCTCGTACTCCTTGAGCTTCTTCGGCATCATCTTGAGGAACTCGCGGATCTTGACGATCGCCGCGTCCGGCACGTCCTGCGCCACCCCGCCCGGCCGGACGTACGCGTGGTTCATCCGCAGGCCGGTGATGGTCTCGAAGATGTCGAGGATGTATTCCCGCTCGCGGAAGCCGTACAGCATGATCGAGATCGCGCCCAGCTCCATGCCGGTGGTGGCCAGCCAGACCAGGTGCGACGAGATCCGGTTGAGCTCCATCATCAGCACGCGGATGGTGGTGGCCCGCTCGGTGATGTCGTCGGTGATGCCGAGCAGCTTCTCGACCGCGAGGGCGTACGCCGTCTCGTTGAAGATCGGGGCGAGGTAGTCCATCCGGGTCACGAAGGTCGAGCCCTGCACCCAGTTGCGGTATTCGAGGTTCTTCTCGATGCCGGTGTGCAGGTAGCCGACGACCGAGCGGGCCTCGCGGACCGTCTCGCCCTCCAGCTCCAGGATCAGCCGCAGCACCCCGTGCGTGGACGGGTGCTGCGGACCCATGTTGACGACGATCCGCTCATCGTTGATCGGGTCGGTGCCCGAGACGATGGTGTCCCAGTCTCCACCGGTGACGGTGAAGACCCGACCCTCGTCGGTCTCGCGCTCGCTCGCGTAGTTCGACGTCGTCACTGGTACGACCTCCGCTCGTTCGGCGGTTGGATCTCCGCGCCCTTGTACTCGACGGGCACGCCGCCGAGCGGGTAGTCCTTGCGCTGCGGGTGGCCCTCCCAGTCGTCCGGCATCAGGATCCGGGTCAGGTTGGGGTGGCCGTCGAAGACGATGCCGAACATGTCGTACGCCTCCCGCTCCTGCCAGTCCGCCGTCGGGTAGATGGCGGTCACGCTGGGCAGGTGCGGCGCCTCGACGGAGACCGCGGCCTCCAGCCGGACCCTCCGCCGGTAGGTCATCGAGGTGAGCAGGTAGACCACGTGCAGCCGGCGCTCGTCGGCGCCGAGGTAGTCCACGCCGGACACCGACGAGCACAGCTCGAACCGCAGCGCCAGGTCGTCCCGCAGCACCTGGCAGACCTCGGCGATCCGCTCCGGCCGGACGTGCAGGGTCAGCTCGCCCCGGTCGACGACGACCTTCTCGATCGCGTCACCGAAGGCCGGGTACGCCTCCTCCAACGCGTCGCGGACCTCGTCGAAGTAGCCACCGTACGGCCGGGACGCCTCCTCGACGGGCTGGCGCTGGCGCACCAGGCCGCCGTAGCCGGACACGTCGCCGGTGCCCTGGTTGCCGAACATGCCGCGCCCCGCCGGGCTGGCCGGCGGGTACTCGGCCGGGGCGGTGCTGCTGGCGCCGGCCGGCGTGACCGGCACCGGCACCCCGCCGTCGTTGGGCTTGTCCGTGGGAGACGTCATTTGGGACCTGCCTGCGGGTGGAGGTGGTTCTGAGCGTTCATCCAGTTCTCGATCCGCAACTGCTCCTCGCGGCCCTCGCGGACCGCCTTGGTCCACTCGGCCCGGCGGGCCTTGTCGCTGCGGTACGAGGAGGGCATGGAGCCGTAGGGCACCACCGGGACGTCGCCGCGCTCCTGGCGGGCGGCAAGCATCTTGCGGCCGTTCGGTCCGAGCGGCTCATACATGATCTTCTCGCGGAGCTTGAGGATCGCGTCGATGAGCATCTCCGGCCGGGGCGGGCAGCCGGGCAGGTACATGTCGACCGGCACGACGTGGTCGACGCCCTGCACGATCGCGTAGTTGTTGAACATGCCGCCGCTGCTGGCGCAGACGCCCATGGAGAGCACCCAGCGGGGCTCGGCCATCTGGTCGTAGATCTGGCGCAGCACCGGAGCCATCTTCTGACTCACCCGGCCGGCCACGATCATCAGGTCGGCCTGCCGGGGGGACGCCCGGAAGACCTCCATGCCCCAGCGACCCATGTCGTAGTGCGGACCACCGGCGGCCATCATCTCGATGGCGCAGCAGGCCAGGCCGAAGGTGGCGCCCCACACGGACGACTTCCGGGACCAGTTGACCAGCTTCTCCACCGAGGTGAGCAGGACGCCGGCGGGAAGCTTCTCCTCGATGCCCATCTGACGTTCCTTCCTCAGTCCCAGTCCAGGCCGCCGCGCCGCCACACGTAGGCGTACGCAACGAAGACCGCGACGATGAACAGGACCATCTCCACGAAGCCGAAGATCGGCAGGGCGTCGAACGAGACCGCCCAGGGGTAGAGGAAGATGATCTCGATGTCGAAGACGATGAAGAGCATCGCCGTCAGGTAGAACTTGATCGGGAACCGGCCGCCGCCGACCGGCTGCGGGCTGGGCTCGATGCCGCACTCGTAAGCCTCGAGTTTGGCCTTGTTGTAGCGATGGGGACCGGCAAAGCGGGCGGCGCCAACGGAAAATAGCGAGAACGCCGCGGCGAGGGCGAACAGCCCGATGATCGGTGCGTAAGGCGAGAGCGACATCGTTTTCTCCTGCTCGTCCTTCCCTGCCTCGGTGCTTGACGAAAATCACACTATTCACGTCCCTCGCCGTGGCAGTCGGCGGGGGTCGATCTTTGGCAGCGTCGGGGCCGTGACCAGCACCGATGCCGTCCTACTCAGACAGCTGGGGCGACCTTCGTCATCGCGTTGATGACCCGGTCCATCGCGTCCCCGCCACGCGGGTCGGTCAGGTTGGCCAACAGCTTGAGCACGAAACGCATAAGTGTCGGGTGCGGCATGCCGTGTTTGGTGGCGATCCGCATGATCTCCGGACGGCCGATCAGCTTCACGAAGATGCCGCCCAGCCGGTAGTAACCGCCGAGGCGGGCCTTCAGCTCGTTCGGGTACGCCAGCAGCGCCCGCTCCCGCTCCGGCCCCGCCGGTCGGGCCAGGGCCTGCACCACTACCTCCGCGGCCAGTTCGCCGGACTCCATCGCGTACGCGATGCCCTCCCCGTTGAACGGGTTGACCATGCCGCCCGAGTCGCCGACCAGCAGCACGCCGCGCGTGTAGTGCGGCACCCGGTTGAAGCCCATCGGCAGCGCGGCACCGAGGATCGGGCCGTCGGCGTTTGTCTCGTCGGTCATCCCCCAGTCTTCCGGGGTGTTGGCGAGCCAGTCGGTGAGCAGCCGGCGGTAGTTGGTCTTGCCGAACGCCGAGGACGAGTTGAGCACGCCGAGCCCGACGTTGACCCGCCCGTCACCGAGGCCGAAGATCCAGCCGTACCCGGGCAGCAGGTTGTCGCCGCTGTCCTTGCTGCGCAACTCCAGCCAGGACTCCAGGTAGTTGTCCTCGTGCTTGGCCGGCGAGCGGTAGTAGCGGCGGACGGCCACACCGATCGGCCGGTCCTCCCGCTTGGCCAGCCCGAGCGCGAGCGGGAACCGGCCGGAGACGCCGTCCGCCGCGACCACAAGCGGGGCGTGGAAGGTGGTCGGCTCCTTGCCCGGCCCGACCTCCGCCTCGACGCCGGCGACCCGGCCGTCGCCGTCGAGCACCGGGCCCAGCACGTTGACGCTGGTCCGCAGCTTGGCGCCGGCGGCCACAGCGCGCTGGGCGAGCAGGTCGTCGAAGTCCAGCCGGGTGCGCACCAGGCCGTAGTTGGGGAAGCTGGCCAGCTCCGGCCAGTCCAGTTCGAGGCGCACCCCGCCGCCGATCACCCGCAGGCCACGGTTGTGCAGCCAGCCGGCCTCGGGGGTGGTGTCCACCCCCATCCGGATGAGCTGGCGCACCGCGCGCGGGGTCAACCCGTCGCCGCAGACCTTCTCCCGGGGGAACTCGGTCTTCTCCAACAACAGCACCCGTACGCCGTGCCGGGCCAGGTGGTACGCAGTAGCTGATCCACCGGGACCGGCGCCCACGACAATGACGTCGGCGTCGTGTTCCACCGGGGTCATTCGCGCCTCCTCCCGCACGCTCGTGAAATGCTTCACAAGCCAGACGGGACGAGTGTATGACCGGCGTCATACCAGCGCAGGATCAGGGGTACCTAACTCGCCGATGTGACAGCTCTCGACCGTCCACAGCGGTCGAGTGTCAGGCCGGACTGGAGGCGTCCAGCCCCGCATCGACCCGGATGGCCTCCGGCAGGTGCTCCCGGAGCGCGCCGCCGGCGGCCCGGTCGAGCGCCGCGAGGACCTCGGCCACCACCTGCCGGACCTCCACCGGATCGGCGCCGGCCAACGCGCGCAGTTGCGCGACGAGTTCGGCCGCGTCGTCGTCGGTGGCGGCCACCGCGTCCGCCGGGTCTGCTCCGGTCATGCGGACGAGCGTACGGCGCAAAGTGGACTAAAGACCGATATTCGCGAAACCTGAAAGATGTCCGTGTCGGTCGCGCCGACTACTCGCGGATCCCCCGGTGCAACGCCACCACACCACCGGTCAGATTGCGCCACGCCACCCGGCCCCACCCGGCGGCGGCGACCCGGCCGGCCAACGCGGCCTGCGCCGGCCAGGCCCGGACCGACTCGGCGAGGTAGACGTACGCGTCGGGGTTGCTCGACACCGTTCGGGCGACCACCGGCAGCGACCGCATCAGGTACGACAGGTAGACCGTCCGGAAGACCGGGTTGACCGGGGTGCTGAACTCGCAGACCACCAACCGCCCACCCGGGCGGGTGACCCGGGCCAACTCCCGCAGGGCGGCATCGGTGTCGCTGACGTTGCGCAGCGCGAAGGAGATGGTCACCGCGTCGAAGCTGCCGTCGGCGAACGGCAGCCGGAGCGCGTCACCGGCCAGCAGCGGCACCTCGGACCGGACCCGCTTGCCGGCGTACAGCATGCCCAACGACAGGTCGAGCCCCACCGCGTACGCCCCGGACTGCGCCAACTCCCGGGTCGAGACGCCGGTGCCCGCGCCCACGTCCAACACCCGCTCGCCCGGCCGCAGCCCGAGCGCCGCCCGGGTGGCCCGCCGCCAGGATCGGTCCTGGCCGAAGGAGATGACCGTGTTGGTCAGGTCGTAGCGCTCCGCCACGCCGTCGAACATCGCGGCGACCTCGTGCGGCTGCTTGTCCAGACTGGCGCGCTGGCCCTGCGGGAAACGGCTCACCCCTTCACTCTGCCAGCCGCCCGCCAACCAACACCCGTGGGGTGGCGTGGCGACCGGCCCGGTACGCGAAGGGGCGGGGTGGTCGCCCACCCCGCCCTCGCGTTCCGACGCCGACTGCCGGCGCCACTGTCAGTCGTTCGGCGTCTCGTCGCTCGGGGCGACCACGACGACCTTGCGCCGGCGGGAGAGCACCAGCAGCGCACCGCCGGCCAGCAGGATGATGGCGCCGATGCCGCCGATCAGGCCGACCTGCACACCCGTCACCGGCAGGCCGCCACCACCGGAGCCGCCACCACCGGCAGCCGGCGAGGTGCTCGCGCCCGGCGTCGGCGTGCCACCCGGAGTGGGCGTACCGCCCGGCGTCGGGGTGGCCGTCCCGCCCGGGGTCGGCGTGGCGGTGGGCGTCGGGATCGCCGTCGGGGTGGCGGTCAGGGTCGGGGTGGCGGTCGGGGTCGGGGTCGGCTGCGCGGTCAGGTCGACGAACACGTCGAAGACCGCCTGGTTGTCGACCTCGTCGACCTCGGTGAAGGCCTTCCGCTGGGCGCTCGTCGCCGGTTCGGGCTGCTCCTCGGCCTGACCCGACGCACCGTCGAGACCCTGCGCGACAAGCTCACCGACCCGCAGCACCGGCTGGGTGACGTTCGCGCCGACCGTCACCTGGACGTCCGCCGTGTAGTACTCGCCGGGCTTGATCACCGCGCCGTCGTCCTGGCAGAGCGCCTGGGCGACCCCGCCGAAGGTCTGCGCCGTGCAGGCGTCCGGCAGCGTGGCGAAGGTGACGCCGGCCGGGAGCGTGAGCACGTAGGACAGGCCGGTGGCCTGGCGGCTGCCGTGGTTGTAGACCGCCCAGTCCAGCGGCACCGTCTCGCCGCGCTTGACCGGCCGGAGGTCGGGGTCATCGTCCTTGACGCCGTTCACCACGACGTTCGCGTAGACGTCCTGCACCCAGCTGGTCAGGTCGTAGCCCGGCTTGCCGACGGTGATGTCGTGCTCGACCTTGTTGTCCTTGCGGTGGGGATCGGCGGTGGCCGACTTGATGGTGACCACCAGGGTGCCGGCCTCGCCGCGCTTACCGGTGGAGAAGAGCGGAACGCCGAAGTCCTCGCTGGTGCCGGCCGGCACGTCGCCGAGCGGGCAGGTGAACGTCTTGCCCTTGACCTGGCAGCCGTCGGGCACGACGAACCCGATCACGCTGTTCAACAGGTTGCTGGTGTCCACGGTGTAGCTGACGCCCTTGGCGGCGACAGTGCTCCGGGTGTTGTCGACAAGGAACTTGAACGGCTTGGCCCTTGCCGCCTTGACGCCCTTGGCCAGCTCGGAGCTGAGCGGCACAAGTGCCAGGTCGGCCTGGTCGGCGGCCTGCGCCGGGGCGGCCACGGTGGCCAGGCCACCGGCCGCGAGCACTGCCACAACGCCGGCGCGGGCCAGGGCCGAGCGGTGGAACGCTGTCATCGGTCCCCCGGGGGTAGGGAAGAAAGATTGGTTGCGGAACGAGCGGACGTTATCGGAGCTCGATCACGCACGCCAGCGTGCGCGGCCCTTTTCAACCGTCCGGCCCGGGGTCCGCAGACGGTACGGGCGGGATGGTCACCCATCCCGCCCGTACCGCCGTGCGTTATATAAACGACCCGCAACGGGCCGATGGAGGACAGCCCACGAACGACCATCAGACCACCCGCCACCAGCACGATCGCTGTGGTTCACCGATCGGGGTTGGTGACGGATACGAGCCGGGACGCTAGCCGCCGACGTTCACCTTCACCACCCCGCAGCGGACAGCCTGACGCTGCGGTGGCCGGGACCACCCGTACCGCCGGGGTGGGCCGGCGGGAGCATGAGCCTCGATCAGCCGAACGGCCGGGTGTCGAAGCGGGTCAGTTGGCGTCGACGAGTGGCAGGGATCGGCCCGCACCACCGCCGGGGAGCGCGATCGAGGAGAAGTGCGAGACGACCCGCTCGTCGGTCGGGTCGTCGGCCGGGGTGTGGTGCACGGCGAGCCGGTGGTAGAGAGTGTCGCGCTGCGCGGGGATCCGATCCGCGGAACGGATCATGCCGATCAGCTCGTGCAGGTTGGAGCGGTGCCGCGCACCGGCGGAGGAGATCACGTTCTCCTCCAGCATGATCGAACCGAGGTCGTCCACGCCCATGTGCAACGCGAGCTGCCCGACGTCCTTGCCGGTGGTCAGCCAGGACGCCTGCAGGTGCGGCACGGTCTCGAAGAAGAGCCGGGCCACCGCGACGAGGCGCAGGTATTCCAGGGTGGTGGCCTGGGTGCGACCCTTCAGGTGATTGTTCTCCGGCTGGTACGTCCACGGGATGAAGGACCGGAAACCACGGGTGCGGTCCTGCACGTCCCGGATCATGCGCAGGTGCTCGATCCGCTCGGCGTGCGTCTCGCCGGTGCCCATCATCATGGTGGCGGTCGACTCGATGCCCTGCCGGTGCGCCAGCTCCATGACCTCCAGCCAGCGCTCGCCCGACTCCTTCAGCGGCGCGATGGCCTTGCGGGGCCGCTCGGGCAGCATCTCCGCGCCGGCGCCGGCGATCGAGTCCAGACCGGCGGTCTTGATCCGGGCGATGGCCTCGTCCAGGCTCACCCCGGAGACCTTCGCCATGTGCAGGATCTCGCTCGGGCCGATCGAGTGGATGACCAGCTGCGGGTACGCCTGCTTGACCGAGGAGAACAGCTCCTCGTAGTACTCGACGCCGTAGTCCGGGTGGTGCCCGCCCTGGAGCATCACCTGGGTGGCGCCCAGCTCGACCGCCTCGCCGCAGCGGCGCAGGATCTCCTCGGTCGGGTGGGTCCACCCCTCGGAGTGCTTGGGCGCGCGGTAGAACGCGCAGAACTTGCACGCCGTCACGCAGACGTTCGTGTAGTTGATGTTGCGATCGATCAGGTACGTGACGACGTTGTCCGGGTAGCGCCGCCGACGCACCGCGTCCGCCGCCTCGCCCAACGCGTGGAAGGGCGCCTCGGTGTAGAGCAGCAGGGCCTCCTCGGGCGTGATCCGCCCGCCGTCCGCGCCACGCTGCAGGATGTCATCGATCTCCCGGCTCACCGTCACACCCCGAGCCTACGCCGGCCGGACGCCTACGCCCTGAGGGGTGCTCAGGGCTGTGACCCGGCACCGGTTCAGGCGTCGTAGTCGACAGTGAGCTTGTCGGTGGTCGGGCTGGACTGACAGGTGAGCACGTAACCGGCGGCCAACTCGTCCGGCTCCAGGGCGTAGTTGCGGGCCATCGTCACCGACCCGTCGACGACCTTCGCCTTGCAGGTCGAGCAGACCCCGCCCTTGCAGGCGTACGGCAACTCGCCGCGCACCTTCAGCGCGGCGTCCAGCACCCGCTCCTCGCGGCCCATCGTGAAGCTCGACGACCGACCGTCGAGCACGATGGTGACCTCCGCCCCGGCGCCCGCCTGGTCCACCGGACGGCGCACCGGCTCCGGCGGGGCGTCGACGTGGAACAGCTCGGTGTGCACCGCCGACTCGGGCAGGCCGCGTGCGGTCAACACGTCCCGGACGTCGAGCACCATGGCGTACGGGCCGCAGAGGAACCACTCCTCGATCACGTCCCCCGGCACGATGGTGCCCAACAACCGGCCCAGCCGCTCGGCGTCGATCCGCCCGGAGAGCAGCGCCGACTCGCCCTGCTCCCGGGAGAGCACGTGCACCAGGTGCAGCCGGGTGGGATAGCGGTCCTTCAGATCGGCGAGCTCCTCGGCGAACATCACGGTGTTCGCCGTGCGGTTGCCGTACACCAGGGTGAAGGTGCTGGCCGGCTCGACGGCTAGCGCGGTCGCGACAAGCGCGAGCACCGGGGTGATCCCGGAGCCGGCGACGACAGCGCCGTAGTGCCGCACCCGGTCCGGCGTGAACGCCGTGGTGAAGGTGCCCAACGGCGGCAGCACCTCGACAGTGTCGCCACCACGCAACGCCCCGCACGCGAACGCCGAGAATGCCCCGCCGGGGATCTCCCGCACCCCGATCCGCAACCGGCCGTGCCGGGCCAGGTCGTCGGGGGTCGAGCAGATCGAGTACGACCGGCGCACGTCGGCGCCGTCCTCGGCCACCCGCCGCACGGTGAGGTGCTGGCCCGCGCGGAACGCGAAGATCTCCCGCAACTCCTCGGGTACGGCGAAGGTCACCGCGACAGCGTCGTCGGTGAGCCGGTCGACGGCGGCGACCGGCAGCGGATGGAAGACCGGCCGGCGGCGGACCGGGCGGGTGATGGTGACAGTCACAGCGCCTTCAGGTGGTCGAAGGGTTCGGAGCAGGAACGGCACCGCCACAGCGCCTTGCAGGCGGTGGAGCCGAACCGGCTGACCTGCTCGGTCTCCGGTGAGCCGCACTGCGGGCAACGGACCGCGAGGGTCAACGGGACGACGCCGGCGGCGGGCACCGGGGCCGGCGGGGCGATCCCGGCCGCGGCGAGCTTGGCCCGCCCACCGTCGGAGATCCAGTCGGTGCTCCACGGTGGGCTGTAGACGGTGCGGACCTCGGCGTCGGGGTGGCCGGCGGCCGCCAGCGCACGGCGGATGTCGGTGCGGATCACGTCCATCGCCGGGCAACCGGTGTAGGTGGGGGTGATGGTGACGGTGACCCGACCGCTCGTCGGGTCCTCCTCGACCGCCCGCAGGATGCCCAGCTCGGCAACGGTGATCACCCGGATCTCCGGATCCACGACGCTGGCGACGGCGTCCCACGCGCTCACCGGGCCGCCGTCGGCGAGCACCGGGCTCGCGCTCCGCCCGCTCACCAGGTCGCTCCGGGGTGGGCGCGGTGCAGCACCTGCATCTCGGCGAGCAGGTAGGCCAGGTGCTCGGTGTGCACACCGTCCCGGCCACCGGCCGGCGCCCAGCCGCCCTCCGGTCGGGTGAGCGTCGCCTCGGCCAGCACCGCGCCGACGGTCTCGTCGAACGCCGGCCGCAGGGTGGCCGGGTCGACCGGCGCCGCCGGGTTCGCGGCGAACAGCTCGTGGGTGTACGGCCACACCTGGTCGACGGCCGCCTGCATGCGACGGTGCGACTCGTCGGTGCCGTCGCCGAGCCGCTTCACCCACAGCGCGCCGTGGTCCAGGTGGTACGCCGACTCCTTGCGCGCCTTCGCACCGATCGCGGCCAGCCGCTGGTCGGCGCAGTCGGCCAGCGCCGTGTACAACGGCAGCTGGTAGGCCGCCAGGAGGAACAGCTTCGCCATGGTCACCGCGAAGTCGCCGTTCGGCAGCTCGACCAGGAGCGCGTTGCGGAACTCGCGGTCGTCGCGCAGGAACGCCAACGCGTCCTCGTCCCGGCCGGCGCCCTCCAGCTCACCCGCGTAGGACAGCAGCAGCCGGGCCGCGCCGAGCTGGTCGAGGGCGATGTTGGCAAGCGCGATGTCCTCTTCCATCTCCGGCGCGCGGGTCGTCCACTCGGCCAGTCGTTGCGCAGCGATCAGCGCGTCATCGGCGAGGGCGAGGGTGAAGTCGTACGGCCCGTTCACGCTGCCACCTCGCTGTGCCGGCTGGTTCGCTCGCTCCGCTCGCTTCCCGCAACCACCTCGCTGCGCTCGGCGGCCGCGCGAAGCGCCCCGCTGCTGAGCCGGCTGGTTCGCTCGCTCACAGGTGGGCCACCCCGTCCGGCACTTCGTAGAAGGTGGGGTGGCGGTAGACCTTGTCGGCGGCCGGGTCGAAGAAGGCGTCCTTCTCGTCGGGGCTGGACGCGGTGATCGCGCCGGCCGGCACCACCCAGATCGACACGCCCTCCTGGCGGCGGGTATACAGGTCCCGGGCGTTGCGCAGGGCCAGCTCCGCGTCGGGGGCGTGCAGGCTGCCGACGTGGGTGTGCGACAGCCCGCGACGGGCCCGCACGAAGACCTCCCAGAGCGGCGAGTGTTCGGTAGTCACGCGGCCACCTTCTCCTTCTGTTGCGCCCGCTTCGCGGCGTACGCCGCGGCGGCCTCGCGGACCCAGGCGCCCTCGGCGTGCGCCGCCCGGCGGTGGGCCATCCGCTCCCGGTTGCACGGCCCGTCGCCGGAGATCACCCGCAGCAGCTCGTCGTAGTCCGGCTGGGTGTAGTCGTACGCCTGCCGCTCCTCGTTCCAGCGCAGGTCCGGATCGGGGATGCGCACGCCGAGGATCTCGGCCTGCTGGACGCACATGTCGACGAAGCGTTGCCGCAGGTCGTCGTTCGAGAAACGCTTGATCTTCCAGGACATCGACTGGGCGGAGTGCGTGGAGTCGCCGTCCGGCGGGCCGAACATGGCAAGCGACGGGTACCACCAGCGGTCCACCGCGTCCTGGGCCATCGCCTGCTGCGCCGGGGTGCCGTGCGCGAGGGTGTGCAGGATCTCGTAGCCCTGCCGCTGGTGGAACGACTCCTCCTTGCAGACCCGGATCATCGCGCGGGCGTACGGGCCGTACGAGCAGCGGCACAGCGGCACCTGGTTGACGATCGCCGCGCCATCCACCAGCCAGCCGATCGCGCCCACGTCAGCCCAGCTAAGGGTGGGGTAGTTGAAGATCGAGCTGTACTTCTGGCGGCCGTCGAGCAGCAGCTGGACCAGCTCGTCACGGCTGATGCCGAGGGTCTCGGCGGCGGCGTAGAGGTAGAGGCCGTGACCCGCCTCGTCCTGCACCTTGGCCAGCAGGATCGCCTTGCGCTTCAGCGACGGCGCCCGACTGATCCAGTTGCCCTCCGGCTGCATGCCGATGATCTCCGAGTGGGCGTGCTGGGCGATCTGCCGGATCAGCGTCCGGCGGTAGGCGTCGGGCATCCAGTCGCGTGGCTCGATCTTCTGCTCGGCGTCGACCACCTCGGCGAAGTACGCCGCGAGGTCCTCGTCGGGCGCGGGTCCGCCACGCCGGCCGCGCGCCGCCGCCGCGCGTAGCTCCGCCTCGGCGGCCTCGACCTCACCCAGCAGACCGCCGGGCGCCTCGTCCGGGGCGCTGTTCGGGGCGGAGAAGTCGTTGCCATACATGAGGCTAAGTGTTACAGCTTGCGCCTCGTTGCACCAGGGCTGTGTAACAGGAATCCGCGCATCCCTTCCGTAGTCGTATGACTGCTTTGTGCTGCCTGGGCGTCGTCGGAACGCCGTGACTTGGGCCACGAAACAAAGGTGAAGCCCCGCAAAAACCTCATACCGGCCCCATATCCCGCCTTTATCGCAGGTTGCCTAGTGTCGAAGCCTGGCGTCCGGACGGTCCGGACGTAGACTTCTGCCGGACAACCGATCGGCTGCCGAACATCGACATCTCTACTGAGGCCATCTCCCCCGGCCTTGGCGATCGCACCCGATTCGTCCCGACGACAAGCCGGTCCCCCCGGCCCTGACACCTGGAGTTCACCCACTCATGCGATCTCGCGTGACCCTGGTGCTCGCCATCACGGCAGTCGTGCTCGGCGGCGTCCTGCTGGTCCCCACCGCGTACGCCCGACTCGCCAGCGACGACAGCGGCGGAGGTGGCGGTGGTGGCACGTCAAACGTCGCCGCGCCCGCACCCACGCCACCGCCGCCGCCCACCCTGGCGGCCGGTCCGGTGTCGGTGAACTTCCAGGGCGACTTCTTCTCGTGGGCACTGCTGGATCGGCAGACCGGCAAGATCTCCGGGTCACCGAACATGACGGCGACCAGCTCCACCGAGTCGATGATCAAGGCGTGGATCGTGTCGGACTATCTGCGCCAGCTCGGCGACCGGGAGCCGCCCCCGCCGTTGAAGAAGGCCGCCAGCCTCGCCATCCGGGAAAGCAACGACACGGCGGCCAACCAGGTCTACGCCGCCGCGGGTGGCTCGTACCGGGTGCCGCCGAACGGGCAGCCGGGTCCGGTCATCCAGCGGGCGATCAAGATCTGCGGGTTGACCGACACCAAGCGTGGCAACGTGCCGAAGTACGAGGGCTGGTGGAGCTACACCCGGATGTCCCCCCGCGACGCGGTCCGAGTCGGTGACTGCATCGCCGACGGCAAGGCCGCCGGCCCGAAGTGGACCAAGTGGGTGCTCAGTGAGATGAGCAAGGTCACGGGCAGCACCGCAGCCAAGGACCAGAAGTCCGATTCCGGTGGCGGCCGCTGGGGGATCATCGACGGTCTCCCCACGTCGATCACCTCGCAGGGGCCGGTCAGCATCAAGAACGGCTGGACCCCGATCTATGACGAAGGCAACTGGCACGTCAACTGCCTCGCCGTCACCAGCAGGTGGAGCCTCGCGGTGATGCTGCGCTACCCGATCCGGGCCGGCCTGGACTACGGTGCGAAGGTCTGCGCCAGCGTGGCCACCCAACTGGTCACCCCGCAGCCCGGTGCCGCGCTCAAGGTGCCGCAGCAGCCGGTCGGGAAGCTCTGATGGCCGGCACCCGTCGGGGAAACCGCCGCGGCGACGGCGATGCCTCCCCGATGCGGCTGATCGCCATCGCGGTCATCCTCATCGGCCTGGTGCTGGTGTCGCTGCGACTGTTGCCCGGGTCGCCGTTCGAGTCGGCAGCCGTCGCCAAGTGGGGCGACGCCGGCTCCAGCACGAGCGACCGCCCCACCGGCGCAGGCGCCAACCGAAGCGCCCGCCAGCCGTCCTCGCCGGCACCGAGCCCCAGCCCGGAGCTGGAGCCGCTGCCGTTCGTCGCCAAGGACCTCAAGCTCGACATCGAGGGCTGGTACGCCTGGAGCGTGCTGGACCGTCGAACCGGAAAGATCATCGGTTCGAAGAACATGGACGAGACCAGCACGACCGCCTCCATGATCAAGGCGTGGATCGTCGCGGACTACCTGCGTCGCGCGGCCGACGCCGGCCAGACCCCGAGCGACGCGAAGCTCGCCGACGCGACCCGGATCATCCGGGACAGTGACAACACCCGGGCCGAGCAGTTCTACAACCTGGTCGGCCGGGACGCCTCGATCAAGCGTCTGATCTCCATGTGCGAGCTGACCGACAGCAGCGTCGCCCCCGACAAGGGCTGGAGCCGGACGGCGCTCTCACCCCGGGACACCGCCCGGCTGGGCAACTGCATCGCCGCCGGCACCGCCGCCGGGCCGAAGTGGACCAAGTGGCTGCTCAACGAGATGAAGCTGGTCCGCGGCGCCGGTGACTTCGGCATCCGCAAGGCCTTCCCGGCCGCCGAGCAGAAGCAGATCGCCATCAAGAACGGGTGGATCGACCGGACCCAGGAGCAGGAGATGCACATCAACTGCCTGGCCATCGGCGACACCTGGACGATGGGCGTGATGGTCAAGTACCCGATCAACATGGGCTACGACTACGGCATGAAGAACTGCGAAAAGATCACCGAGGCGCTGCTGCGCCCCGGCACCTGAGCCGTACGCCTTCCCGTCGACCCGCCCGACCAGGCTGCTGGTCGGGCGGTTCGCGCCGGCCGTACCCCGGAAAGCGCCGATCGCTCAGCGCGCCGCCGCCCCGGCGCTCAGCCGGCGAAGAACTCGGGGCCGCCGTCCGGCAGCGCCGGGGCCTCGCCGATCGCGGTGGCCCGCCGGGCCCACTCGCGCAGCCCGGCGACCTGCCGGTCACCAAGGGAGAAGTCCAGGGTCCGGAAGTACGTGGCGAGCGTCGCCGCGTCGAACGTCTCCCAGCGGGCCGCGGCCTCGGCGACCTGGTCCAGCTCGGCCAGGCAGAGGTCCCGCGAGCGCAGGAACGCCTCGTGTACCTCCTTGACCAGACCCGGGTGGGCGGCGGCAAAATCGCGACGGACCGCCCAGACGGCGAAGACCATCGGCAGACCGGTCCACTCCCGCCACGCCTGCCCGAGATCGGTGACGATGAGGCCGCGCTGCGGCGCCTCGTAGTACGCCCGCAGCGCCACGTCCCCGATCAGCACCGCGGCGTCGGCCTCCAGCAGCATCTGCGTCAGGTCCGGTGGGCAACGGAAGTATTCGGGCCGCACGTCGTACCGCTCGGCGAGCAGCAACTGCGCCGTCATCACGCCGGTCCGCGAGGTCGAGCCGAGCGCCACCCGGGCGCCGTCCAGCTCGGCGAGAGGCCGGGTGGAGACCATGTTGACCGAGAGCACCGGCCCGTCACTGCCCACCGCCAGGTCCGGCAGCAGGAGCAGCTCGTCGGCGTGCTTCAGGTATTCCAGCAGGGTGATCGGGCCGATGTCGAGGTCACCGGCGACCAGCGCCGCGCTCAGCAGGTCCGGCGAATCTTTCTGCAGGTCGACGTCGAGCAGGGCCCCGGAGCGCATCAGACCCCAGTAGATCGGCAGGCAGTTCAGGAATTGGATGTGCCCGACCCGCGGGCGTGCGATGCGCTCAGCCATGACCCGACCGTATCCCCGGCCTCCGGATCCGGCTCGGCGGGTCGCCCCGGAGTGGCAAAGCCCCCATCGGGCCTGGTCGTCGGCGGCTGTCCCCGGTCCGGCGCTACCGGCCGCCGGCGTCGCACCGCCACGGCCGCGACCGGCACGAACAGCAGCACCACAAGCAGCCCTAACACTCCGGCACCGGCGATCAGTGGGCGCGGCGCGACGGCAGTGAGCAACGCCCCGCCGCCGAGAAACCCGACAATCGAACCACCCTGGACCGCCGCGCCGTAGCTGGCGTACGCCCGGGCGCGCACCGCCTCCGGGACCCGCCGAGTGGTGAGCAGGTTGGCGAAGACGTTGTCGCCACCGTTGGCCGCGCCGCCCACCAGCCAGAGCGGCACCAGAAGGAACGCCCCCGGCACCGTCGAGGCGAGCAGCACCATCAGGCTGCACACGCCGAGGGTGGCCAGCACCCCGCGTACCAACGCGCCGTCGTCGTCGAGCCGGTTGGCGACCCGCGCGGCGAGCCAGGCGCCGGGCAGCATGCCGGCCATCCACGCGGCGGTGACCAGACCGTACGTGGTGGCTGATCCGCCCAGCGTCTCCCGGATGAAGAAGACCTCGACCACGTTGATGCAGCCGATCGCCGCGATCACCACGGCGGTGCTAACCACCATGAGGAGCATCAGCGGGTCCTGGCGCAGCCGCCAGACGACAGCCGTGCCCACCGGGTCTGCCGTGCCGCCGGGGACGGTCCGGCCCGGCACGGCGACGGGCCCGCGACCTCCGCGCCGAGTCCGCAGCCGCAGGCCCGCGACCACGAGCGCCAGGTAGGTAGCGGCATCGAGAAGCAGGGGTACGCGGGTGCCGAACTGCCCGACCAGCAGCCCGGCCAGCACCGGGCCGCCGAGCGCGCCGAGCGAGACCGCGGTCTGGCTGATCGCGCTCGCGCGTGGCAGGTCGGCCGGACGGACCATCGCCGGCAGGAGCGCTGCCAGGCAGGGTTGGGTCACCGCGAGCCCGCAGGCCAGGAGGGCGACGAGCCCCACCACGAGGACCGGGCGCTCGACGACGGCGAGGAGCGCGCAGACCGCGGCCTGGAGCAGGCCGATGGTCACCAGCAGGGTACGACTGTCCACCCGGTCGGCGACCCGGCCAGCAAGCGGGGCGAGCACCACCAGGGGCAGGGTGGCCGCCAGAAGCAGCCCCGACACGGCGAGCCCGCCGGCTCCGGCGCCCTGCAGGGCAAGCGCCAACGCCGTGGCGGCGAGGAAGTCGCCGCAGATCGTGGTGCCCCGAGCGGTGGCGGCAAGCCAGACGTCGGACCAGCGCGACTCCTCAGATGCGAAGGACATACTTCGAAAATAATCCTTCACAACTGCCCAGCGCAATCCCCCGGCTACGCCAGCGGCACCGTCCGGTATTGCACAGCGACAGTGCGCGCGCCCTGCGGCGGATCGGCCTCGCGTCGTCGCGCCTGGTAGGGCCGCAGCAACGCCAGGACCGCCTCGTTCAGCCCCGCCAACTCTTCGGCCGTCAGCAGCAGCAGCGTGTCGTTGAACAGCGCGTTGTCGTACCACTCGGCGGGCTCGTCCCCAGCGCGCCGCGACCAGTCCCGAACCCGCTCCATGGCACGAGCCGCGTACGCCTCCACCACCGCCTGCTCGGCCGCACGCGCCGCAGGCCCGGCGTCGCGTCCCGCGTCGACGCGCAAACCGGCACTCCGCACGCGCCACACCCGCTCGCGCGCGTCCCCCCGGCTCGGCGCCTGCTCGACCAGGCCGAACTTCGCCAACTCCCGCAGGTGGTAACTGGTCGCGCTCGGCGACAGCCCGACCACCTCCGCGCACTCGGTGGCAGTGCCGCCACCGTCGCGGGCAGCCAGGTATTCCATGAGGGCTATCCGGGCCGGATGGGCCAGCGCCCGCATCACCTGCGGATCACTGATCGCCGTCCGGCGCGAATCGGGCCGAGCCTCGGTCATGAACCCATGATCCCGGCAGGCTCCCCAACCTGCCATCACCCCCATGTTCCGACCCGTTCCACCCGGCGTCGCCACCCGGGCTGGTGGGCTGCTCAGCGCGGCGCTGGCCGGCGCAGTGCTGGCCCGGCGCGGCGCTGACCCGGCGCGACGTGATCTGTGCGCTCAAAGATCGACGAATCCGGTTCCATTCCGTGCTGGCCGGCCCCCCGAAAGTGTCGTACACCAGTTCTATTGTGGTGTCATGTTGAGGGCGTTGGCGCAGCTCGGCGGTGCGGTGGACGACTGCGCCGAGACTGCTCTCTGGGGGCTCTCCGACGCCGAGCTGCTCGCCGCACTCGATGCGACCCAGGTGTTGGCGCAGCGGTTGGCCACCATTCAGCTCGGGCTGATCCGCGAGGTGGACGGCCGTGGCCTGGCGGTCACCCAGGGCGCTTCGTCCACCGCCGTCTGGCTGCGGGAGCGGCTCCGACTCTCCGGTCGTTCCGCGCGCCAACTGGTCCAGCTCGCCACCACCGTCGATGCCGCGCCAGCAGCGGTGCGCGACGCGCTGCTCAGCGGCGCCATCACCGTCGAGCAGGGTCGAGTGGTGGCCGAGACGATTGCCGCGCTCCCGGTGGAGGCCGGCCCGGAGGTGGCGGACAAGGCCACCCAACTCCTGGTCGCTTGGGCCGACCGGTTCGACCCGACCATCCTGAGCCGGCTCGGCGAGCGCGTCCTCACGCACGTCGCACCGGATCTCGCCGACCAGGCTGAGCTGAAGGCTCTCCAACGGGCCACCGAGCGGGCCGAGGCCCGCCGGCACGTCACGCTCTCCGAGCAACAAAACGGTCAGGTACGCCTCAGCGGCAACCTCGACACCGAAACCGCGAGCCTGCTACGTGAGGCGATCGACCCGCTCTGCGCCCCGGCCGGTGAGCACGATGACCGCAGTCCAGGTCAGCGCCGCGCCGACGCGCTGGGCGAGATCTGTCGGTTGGCGCTGCGCACGGGTCAGCTGCCCGACAGCGGCGGAGACCGGCCGCAACTCGTGGTGACCGTGTCGCTCGACGATCTGGTCAACGGCGTACGCGCCGGCACATTGGAGACCGGAGCCCGCCTCACGCCGGGTGCGGTCCGTCGCCTCGCCTGCGACGCCAACCTGTTGCCGGCTGTGCTGGGCGGCAACAGTCAGGTCCTGGACGTCGGTCGCCAACGCCGGCTCTTCACCGGCCCGCTGAGGCGTGCGCTCGTGCTACGCGACGGCGGTTGCGCCTTCCCTGGCTGTGATCGGCCGCCGCGATGGTGCGACGGTCACCATGTCCGGCACTGGGCCGACGGTGGGACGACAGCGCTGGGCAATGCCGTGCTGCTCTGCGGCTACCACCACCGGTTCGTCCATCGTGGCGACTGGACCGTCCGCATCGGGCCCGATGGCGGGCCGGAATTTCTCCCGCCCAGCTGGCTCGACCCCCTGCGCACACCACGCCGCAACCTCTATCACCGGCGCTGCTGATACCCGGCGCACACATGCCGCCGCCAGCCGAGAGCGAGATCAACCACACGGGCCCGACCGATGACGTCCGGGCAGGGATGGCCGGCGTACTCGTATGGAGGTGCTTCCACGGCCAGCAGCCTGCCTGTCCGGGCGTGCCAACCGCCTGGTATCGCGCACTGCGCCGCGCCACACCACGCACCGCACCGCACGCCCCATGCACCGCACCGCACCGCACCGCACCGCACCGCACCGGGCACCGCACCGCACCGGGCACCGCACCGCACCGCACCAAGCCAGCGCGCCACGCACGCAGCGCACGCAGCGCACGCAGGGCACGCAGGGCACGCAGCGCGCAACCACCGCACCGGGCAGCCACTGCGCCGCACCGCCGTACCCGGTGAGACGCCCACCGCGTTACTGCCCGACGACGCGCCCACTTTCGTGCGCCGCGCCCGGCCACGCCCTCTCCTACGGATGGTTGCGTGGGTAATTCGGTGGATCAGACGGGCTTGAGAGCGTAGGGTTGCAGCCCGCTTGACGGCCGAGGTGAGCTGCACCGGAACGGACGTCATCGCGCCGGGCGGCCGGCCATCCGCCCCCGGACACGCGAGCGCGCAGCAGATGTGAACGATGGGACGTCAGCATGCCCGCACTTGACCTCGACAACGATCTGTCCGCCGAACGCGCACACCTGGCAGCTTCGCGGAACGCGCTGCGGCGAATGCGGGACCGGGCCGAAGCCCTCTTCGCCACCGGTGACCAGGTGGCCGGCGACGCGTACGCGGCGGAGACACTCGGCCGCACCCTGGCCCGCCGCGTAGCCGAGCTGGCCGACGACCCGACGACGCCCCTGTTCTTCGGCCGTCTCGACTTCGCCGAGTCCACAGACCCCGACGGCACGAGCACCGACACCAGCAGCGGGAGCACCGGTGGCAGCCGCACCACGCACGGCAGCACCACCCATGGCAGCACCACCCATGGCAGCACCACCCATGGCAGCACCGCGCACGGCAGCACCGCCACCGGCAGCACCGGGAGCAGGGCCGGCGACGGGGATCCCGACGCGGGTGTGCGCAGTTCGGATCATGACGGTCGGCGGTACCACGTGGGGAGGCGGCATGTCGCCGACGACCGTGGCGAGCCGTTGGTGTTGGACTGGCGAGCCCCGGTCTCGCGGTCGTTCTACCAGGCCAGCGCTCGGGACCCGCAGGGAGTGGCGGTCCGGCGACGGTTCGGGTTCAGCAACGGGGTGTTGACCAGTTTCGAGGATGAGCGGCTCGATCGGGGCGAAGAGCTCGGTACGACAAGTCGGATCCTCACCGCCGAGATCGAGCGACCGCGCGTCGGGCCGATGCGGGACATCGTGGCCACGATTCAGCCGGAGCAGGACGAGTTGGTCCGGGCCGACCTCGCCGACTCGATCTGCGTGCAGGGCGCGCCGGGCACCGGGAAGACGGCTGTCGGCCTGCACCGGGCCGCGTACCTGCTCTACCTGCACCGGGAGCGGTTGCGTCGGGCGGGTGTGTTGATCGTCGGGCCGAACCGGGCGTTCCTGTCGTACATCGCGGCGGTGCTGCCGGCGCTCGGTGAGGTGGAGGTCGAGCAGGCCACCGTCGAGGATTTGATCTCGCGGGTGCCGGTCCGGGCGGTCGAGGCGCCGGCGGTCGCCGCGCTCAAGCATGACGTGCGGATGGCCGAGGTGTTGCGGCGCGCGGTACAGGCGCAGATCGCCACACCGACCGAGTCGATCACCGTGTCCGACGGCTCTTTCCGGTGGCGGATCGGGCTGGAGCCGCTGCACCGGATCATCGAGGAGACCCGCCGGGAAGGGCTGCCGTACGGCACCGGTCGGGAGCGGGTCCGCGCCAGAGTGGTGAGCCTGCTGCAACGACAGGCCGAGGCACGGCGGGCGGAGTCGCCGAGCGATGCCTGGTTGCGTCGGATGGGCCGCTGCCGACCGGTGGTCGACCTCCTGGACGCGGTCTGGCCGGTGCTCACCCCGGAAGGGCTGGTGCACGGTCTGCTCGCCGACCCGGCCCGGCTCGCCGCGGCGGCGGACGGGCTGCTCAGTGAGGACGAGCAGGCGCTGCTGAGCTGGGCGAAGCCGGCCCGCACCGCGAAGGCGACCCGGTGGACCGCCGCCGACGCCGTGTTGATCGACGAGGCGGCCGGGCTGTTGGAACGGCCCTCCGGCTTCGGGCATGTGGTGGTGGACGAGGCGCAGGACCTCTCCCCGATGCAGTGTCGGGCCATCGCCCGGCGCAGCGAGCACGGCTCGGTCACCCTCCTCGGCGACCTCGCCCAGGGCACCGCGCCGTGGGCCGCGACGGACTGGCGGGAATCCCTCGTCCACCTGGGCAAGCCGGACGCCGTGGTGGTCCCGTTGACTGTCGGGTTCCGGGTGCCCGCAGCTGTGGTCGCGTTCGCGAACCTGCTGCTGCCGGCGCTCGCGGTGGACGTACCGCTGGCCGAGTCGCTGCGCCACGACGGCGGGCTGGACGTGCGTACCGTGACCGACCTGGTCGCGGAGACGGTGGCGGAGGTGCGGGCGGCGCTCGCCCACGACGGCTCGGTCGGGGTGATCGCCGCGGAGGACGCTGTCGACGGGCTGCGCGCGGCGCTTGCCGACGCCGGTGTCGCGACCGCGACCGCCGACGACGTGGCGACCGCGGAGCGGGTCACCGTGGTGCCCGCGACGCTCGTCAAGGGCCTGGAGTACGACCACGTGGTGGTGGTCGAGCCGGCCGCGATCGTCGCGGCCGAACCGCGCGGGCTGCACCGGTTGTACGTGGTACTCACCCGGGCGGTGTCCCGATTGGCGGTGCTGCACCACGAGCCGCTTCCGGCCCCGCTGCTGACCACACACGTGGTGACCAGCCCAGCGACCGCCAACGGCTGACCGGCCCGTGCGGGGTCTGGGCTAGCGGGTCGTCAGGGCCGAGGCGATCCCGCGTAGCGGCTTGCCCGGCTCGGCGATCGGCACGACGAACGCCAACCAGGAGCCGTCGGTGAACTCGATTCGGAGTCGCTTCGGGTTGAGCCGGTGCCAGCCCACCCGCGCGTCCGCCACCGCGGACCGGGGCGCTGACCAGACCACCTGGGTCTCGGCTGCCGCCCGATCGTCGTCGGCCTGGCTCGACCAGAGCTTCAGCGGACCGGACGCGCACACGAGCAACCGCCGGTCGGTGACGGCGAGGATGGTGTCGTCGATTGTGGTCACCGGTGGCACTGGACGCCGGGAGTATCGCAGGGTGGACGCGGCCGAGCCCGGTGCACCTCGCCCGGCGACCCCGTAGGCGACGCGGTCGACGATCCGGTCCCCGGCCGAGAAGGAGATCAACGGCGAGACCAGGTTGAGCAGCGCCCCGAGGGCGACGCCGCGCCGACTGATCTTTGACGACGACTCCGGGCTCACCTCGACCGGAGGATCCGCCGGCAGGACACCCTGCGCGATCGACGTCTTCGCGATGGCGAGGACTCGTTCGCCCGGCTCGACGAGTTGGTTGAGTCGTTCCTGGTAGATCACCTCGGACATCGGCTCAGCACCAGCCCGGGCGATCGTCGGCCGGGCGACTGCCGTCGGGTGCGTCGGCGGTCACCACGCCCACCAGTTCGCGTCCCCGGGTGGCGCCGTCAGCGCCTCCGGCTGGGACCGACAGCTCCCTCGGGCTCGACACGGATCCTCCCCTGTGGCCTGTGCGACGGATCAGTCGCTACGACTCACCACCATAGGCACTGACCGCCGCGACCGGGGACCCGCCCGCGAGTACGGGGCAATCCGTCTCGACTTTGTCCCGTAAAGTAGTTTGCGTGAACCCAGACGACGATCTGCCGCCGACCGACGCCGCGGCGGCGCTCCGACTGATCGAAGACCAGCGGTCGGCGACGGTACGCCGGCTCGACCCCGACGCCCGCATGCTCTACTGGCCGTGGGGAATCGCCTGGCTCGTCGGTTTCGGGCTGTTCTTCCTGCGGTTCCCGCCCGGCGACCGGGAACTGCTCGCCCTGCCCACCTGGCTGCCGCTGACGGTTCTCTTCACGCTGCTCGTGGTCGCCGGCGCGATCCAGGCGGTGGTCAGCACCCGCGCCTACGGTCAGGTGATCGGTGACTCCGCCCGGCGTGGCCGCTGGTACGGGTGCGCCTGGGGTCTGGGTTCGGTAAGCATCTACGCCGGGCTCGGCCAGATCTCCGAGCACCTGCCACACGACCTGGCGGCACTACTCTGGTCGGCCACCGCCGTCGGACTGACCGGCGCGCTGCACATGGCCGGCGGGGCGGTCTGGTTGGACCGGGACCTGTTCCGGCTGGGCGTCTGGATCAGCGTGATCAACCTGGTCGGCGCACTGGCCGGTCCGGGCTGGCACGCACTTGTCGTCGCGGTGGCCGGCGGCGGGGGGATCCTGGTCGCCGGCGCACTCGCCCGACGGCGACAGCGTACGCGCCCGTGACCGAACTGGATCCGGTCATCCACGCGCAGGCCCGACTGCGGGTGGTCGCCAGCCTCTCCGCCCTCGGCGACGGCGATCGGATCGCGTTCCCGCGCTTGCAGGAACTGCTGGAGATGACCGCCGGCAACCTCTCCGTGCACCTGCGCAAGCTCGAGGAGGCCGGCTACGTGGAGATCAGCAAGACCCACCGTGGGCGTACACCGGCGACCCTGGTCCGGCTCAGCCGGCGCGGCCGGTTGGCGTTCGAGGAGTACACCGAAGCGATCCGCGCCCTGCTCGACCCCACCCCGTCAAAGGAGCAGTCATGACCCTCCTCCGCGCCGACCAGGCCAGCCGCCGGTACGGCGACGTCCTCGCCCTCGACCGCGTCGACCTGGAAGTCCGGGCCGGTGAGCTGGTCGGCCTGCTCGGGCCCAACGGTGCCGGCAAGAGCACCCTGATGAACCTGCTCGTCGGCCTGCGCCGTCCCACCTCGGGGCGGGTCGAACTGTTCGGCCAGGACCCCCGCGACCCGGCGAGCCGCCGGCAGATCGGGGTCACTCCACAGGAGACCGGCCTGCCGGGCACGCTGCGCGTCGGTGAGGTCGTGGACTTCGTCTCCGCGCACTACCCGGACCCGGTCCCCCGCGCGGAGTTGCTCGACCGCTTCGGTCTGGGCGAGCTGGCCCGACGGCAGACCGGTGGGCTCTCCGGTGGGCAGCGCCGTCGGCTGGCGGTGGCGCTGGCGTTCGTCGGCCGGCCCCGCCTGGTGCTGCTCGACGAACCGACCACCGGACTGGACGTGGCCGCCCGGCACACCCTGTGGGAGGCGATCCGCGCGTTCCACGCCGACGGCGGCACAGTGCTGCTGAGCAGCCACTACCTGGAGGAGGTGGAGGCGCTGGCCCACCGGGTGGTCGTCATCGGGCAGGGCCGGGTGCTCGCCGACGACACTGTGGACGCGGTACGCGGCATCGTCGGCGTACGCCGGGTCAGCCTCGTCACCGACGACCTCCCCGACCTGCCCGGGGTCGTTCGTAGTGAACGCGTCGACGGGCGGCTGCACCTGCTCACCACCGACGCCGACGAGCTGGTCCGCGCGCTGGTCACGGCCGGGACCAGGTTCACCGACCTGGAGGTACGGCCGACCTCGCTCGAGGAGGCGTTCCTCGCCATCACCAGCGGGGACACGCCCGGCGGAGAGCAACCGACAAACCAGGGCCAGCCCGCCACCGCCGCTGCCGGCGGCCTATCCACCACCCTCTGAGGAGGCCACCGTGCAGCTCGCCCTGGTCCACGCCCGCTACCAACTCCTGGAGATCATCCGGATCCCGGTGGCCGTTGTCGGCAGCGCCTTCTTCCCGGCCGCCGCCATGATCTTCTTCGTGGTGCCGTTCGCCGGCGACGACTCGGCCGGTGCCACCTTCGCCACCGCGTCGATGGTCACCTTCTCGGTGATGAGCGCCAACATCTTCCAGTACGGGGTCGGCGTCGCCGAGGACCGCGACCAGCCGTGGAACCCGTACACCCGGACCCTGCCGGCCGGGTCGGCGCCCCGCTTCGCCGGCCGGGTGCTTGCCGGTCTGGCACTCACGTACCTCTCACTGATTCCGGTGGTGGTCATCGGCGCGACGCTCACCGCGGCCCGGATCACCCCGGCGGCGTTCCTGCTGACCGCCGTCACGGTGGCCGTCATCTCGGTGCCGTTCACGCTGATGGGCCTG
Organism: Micromonospora sp. NPDC049044; assembly: GCF_040649215.1. Taxonomy (NCBI): domain Bacteria; kingdom Bacillati; phylum Actinomycetota; class Actinomycetes; order Micromonosporales; family Micromonosporaceae; genus Micromonospora; species Micromonospora sp. NPDC049044. The sequence continues at coordinate 84,884 of NZ_JBEZFA010000007.1, forward strand.
GCCATCGGCTACTCGCTGCCGAGCAAGGCCGCGATCGTGGTGGCCCAGGTGGTCTTCCTGCCGCTCGCGTTCGGCGGCGGGCTGCTCTCCGCGCCGGGAGAGGCGCCCGGGTTCATCGAGACGATCGCACCGTTCCTGCCCACCCGGGGGGCGGCCGAACTGATGTGGTCGGCGGTCGGTGACTACCCCGTCGAGCCACTGGCAATGATCATGCTCGGTGTCTGGGTGGTGCTGCTCGCCGCGCTCGCCGCCTGGGCGTACCGACGGGACGAGGGTCGCCGGTTCAGCTGACGATTCGTCCATTTCCGCCCCGCGCCGCAGCGGGACGGTGCCAGGATTCCGGCAGGGGGTCGCCGTGGCCGCCCGGGCCGAGAGGGGTCTTTGACCGTGAGCACCGTCCCGCCGGGTACGCCCTGCTGGGCCGACCTGGCCACCCCCGACCTGACCGACGCGCGGCGCTTCTACCCGGAGCTGTTCGGTTGGACCGGCCGGGTCACCCCGGAGCCCGAGGCGGGCGGCTACACGGTCTTCCTGCTCGACGGCAAGGCGGTCGCCGGGGCCGGACCGCCGGCGATCCCGGACCAGGTGCCCATCTGGTCGACGTACCTCGCCACCGACGACGCCGAACTGGTCGCCGGCCGTGTCGAACGGGCCGGCGGGCAGGTGGTGGTGCCGCCGTTCGAGGTCTTCGACCGAGGCTGGATGGCGGTCTTCGCCGACCCGGCGGGCGCCACGTTCAGCGTCTGGCAGCCACTGACGATGCCCGGCGCCGAGGTGTTCAACGTGCCGGGCGCGATGAGCTGGAACGAGTTGGTCACCCCCGACCCCGAGGGCGCGAAGGTCTTCTACGAGTTGGTGTTCGGCTGGCAGCCCGACGACCAGGCGGTGGGCGGGATGACGTACACCGGGTGGCGGCTCGGGACGCAGATCGTCGCCGGGATGATGCCGCCGTTGGCCGACGACTTTCCGGCTGACCTACCCGCCTACTGGACCGTGTACTTCGCGGTGACCGACGCGGACGCCGCCGCGGCCCGCGCTGCCGAGCTGGGCGGGACGATCCTCGTGCCACCCCGGAACGTCCCGGCCGGCCGGTTCGCGGCACTGCGCGACCCGCAGGGCGCCCTCTTCTCCGTCATCGACCTGGGCAGCTGACCGGCCCAAACCTGCGCACACCTGGAGACGCCGGGGCAAGATCATGCTCGATGCCGGATGTAGTGGTCAGCGCGCGCCAGGATCGCGCTCGATCCAGGATGCAGTGGTCTCCGCCGGGCAAGATCGCGCTCGATCCACGATGCAGTGGTCTCCGTGCGCTGGTAGGCCACTCGTTCCTGCATCGAGGGCGATCTTGCGTGGCCCCCGCCCTATTCGCTCACCCCCGGGCAGCAGGGCGAGCGGGGCGGACGGGGACCACAAGCGGACCGTGGGTGCCGGGGACGACCCGCACGCTGGCCCGGTAGTGGGTGGCGAGCAGGTGCTCGGTGAGCACCTCGGCCGGGGTTCCGGCGGCCACCACCTTGCCGTCGGCGAGCATGACCATCCGGTCGGCGTACTCGCCGGCCAGGGAGAGGTCGTGCATCGTGGCGAGGACGGTCAGGCAGTGCTCGCGGCGCAACTGGTCGATCAGCTCCAGCACCTCCTGCTGGTGACCGATGTCGAGCGCGCTTGTCGGCTCGTCGAGCAGCAGCAGCGTCGCGCCCTGGGCGAGCGCCCGGGCGAGGAACACCCGCTGCCGTTCGCCCCCGGAGAGGGTGGCCAGTTCGCGGTGCTGGAAGCCGGTCAGGTCCAACCGCGTCAGTACGTCGTACGCGGCGTCGACGTCGGCCGTCGACTCCCGGCCCAGCGCCGGGATGTACGGGGTGCGCCCGAGCAGCACGTAATCAAGCACCGACATGCCGGGCGGCACCACCGGGGACTGCGCCACAGTGGCCACCACCCGGGCGCGGTCCCGGCGGCGCAGGGCGGCGCTCGCCGTACCGAACAGGGTGATCGCCCCTGGCGCGGGCAGCAGGCCGCCGACGGCGCGCAGCAGTGTCGACTTGCCGGCGCCGTTCGGGCCGATCACGGTGACCCATTCGCCGACGGCGACGGTCAGGTCGACGCCGGTAAGGATCGGCGTGCCGGCCAGGCTGACGTGCAGCCCGCGTACCTCGACGGCCGGCAGGTCGCGGTCGGCCGGCCGGGCGCCGGCGGACGCGCCGGCGGACGGGCCGGCGGTGGGTTCGGCGCTCATGTGAGCACCCGGCGGGCGGTTCGCAGCACGAGCACGAAGAACGGGCCGCCAAGTAGTGCGGTCACCACTCCGATCGGCACCTCGGAGGGGGCGGCGGCGGTGCGGGCCACCACGTCGGTAAGCGCCAGGAACGCTCCGCCGAACAGCAGCGACATCGGCAGGATCACCCGGTAGCTCGATCCGGCGAGCAGCCGGACGGTGTGCGGCACGATGATGCCGACGAAGCCGATCAGCCCGGTCGCGGAGACCGCCGCCGCGGTGCCCAGGGAGGCGGCGGCGATCAGCAGGTACCGGGTGCGCTGCGGATGCAGCCCCAGACTCCTCGCCTCGTCGTCACCGACCGCGAGGACGTCCAGCTCCCGCCGGTGCAGCAGCACCACCACTGTGGTCAGCGCGGCGTACGGCAGCACCAGCAGCACGTCGTGCCAACCGGCGGTGGCCAGCCGACCGAGCAGCCAGGAGTAGACCGGCTGGATGGTGTCGGCGTGTCGTTGCAGCAGGTACGTCTGCCCGGCGGAGAGGAACGCGGAGACCGCCACCCCGGCCAGGATCAGCATCGCGGGTGACCCGCGTCGCCCGCCGGCCGCGCCGAGCACGTAGGTCATCGTGACGGCAAGCAGCGATCCGGCGAACGCGGCAAGCGGGATCGTCATCGGCAACCCGGAGAGCGTGCCATCCCGACCGGCGCCGCCGAGGGCGATCGCCGCGGTGACCGCGAGGCCGGCGCCCGCGGCCACCCCGAGCAGGTACGGGTCGGCGAGCGGGTTGCGGAACACACCCTGGTAGCACCCACCGGCCATGGCGAGCAGGCCGCCGACGACCAGGCCCAGCACCACCCGGGGCAGCCGCAGCTCGGTGACGATCGCGATCTCCCGCTCGGTCAGCCCACTGTCCAGGTGCACCCCGGGGATCAGGTTGAGCAGCTCGGCGGCGACGCTGCCCGGGGGCAGGCTCACCGGGCCGAGCGACACCCCGACGACGAGCGCGACGAGCACCGCGAACACCCCGGCGACCAGCCAGCGCATCCGCAGCCCGGCCGGTCGGGCCACCGACGGCAGCCCGGTCGGCCGGGCCACGGAAGACGGCGCTCGACCGGGCACCCCAACCGTCGGCGTTGCAGTGGGCGTGCCCGCCGGTGGGGTCCCGGCCGGCCGAGCGGTTGGTACCGGTTCGGACACCTGTCGTGATCCGCTCACTTGGCCGCGACGCTCACGCGGGCACCTTGGCGACCGCGTCGATGATCACCCGGAGCAGGTCCACGACGCGCGGACCCCACCGGGAGGCGATGTCGTCGTCAAGCGCGACCACCTGGTTGTTCTTGACGGCGGTGAGGCCGGCCCAGCCGCTGCGGGCCTTGACCGTGTCGGCGTTCTGCTGGCAGCACCTGGCGTCGGCCAGGAAGACGAAGTCCGGGTCGGCCTTGACGATGAACTCCTGGGACAACTGCGGGTAGCCGGCGCTCTTGCCGTCCGCGTCGGCCGGGTCGGCGATGTTCGTCAGGCCGGCCTGGCTGTAGAGCGAGCCGATGAAGGTCTTGCTTGTCGCGCTGTACAGCTCGGGACCCAGCTCGTGGAAGTAGGTGAGCTTCTCGGCGCGCTGTGGCAGGTCCTTGACCAGCTTGGCGATGTCGTCCTTCATCCGGGTCACCACGTCGGTGGCCTGGTCGGCGTGTCCGGTAAGCGTGCCCAGCTCGGCGATCTGTTGGTACGAGTCGTCGAGGGTGGTCGCCGCCGGGGTGCGGTAGACCGGGATCTTCAGCGTGGTGAGCTGGTCGACGATCTTGTTGCGGTCGTCGGAGAGCACCACGAGGTCCGGGTTCTTACCGGCGATCGCCTCGGCGTTCGGCTGGAAGGCGGAGAGGTCGGTCTTCGGCGCGTCGGCCGGATAGGTCGACTGGTCGTCGACGGCGGTCACCTGCGGGCCGGCACCGATCGCGAAGAGCATCTCGGTGGCGCTCGGCGACAGCACGACGATCTTCTCGGGGCGCTTGTCGAGAGTGAGCGCGCCGACCGTCACCGGGTACGCGGCCGCCGCGGTGCCGGCACTGGGCTTGTCGTCGGCCTTCTCGGCGCAGGCGCCGAGGCCGAGCGCGGCGACCGCGAGGGTCGCGGCGAGGAGCCGAGGGGTACGTCTGAACATGGGGGCCTCCTGTCGGTCGAGGAGTGTGGTGCTTCGCCGACAGGGACTTTCGTACGCCCGCCCACGAGGCGCCCTTCCTCGAGAGCGCGTTTCGCGACCGGTCCGCAGGCGACCTGGCTCGTCCCCACCGACGGTGGGGCATCACAGTTGCGGGACAGCGCCGGATTTCGCACCGGCTTCGCTGCGGACTGGTCGCTAAGACGGTAGCGCACCGCGAGGACGTGCCGGATCGATCAAGCTCTGATCGCCGCTTGTCGATCGGCCCGGGCAGCCACCGGGCGGCATATGTCCCGGATCTGCGGGCTCGGGAGCGGGTGGTGGGGCCCCGTCGGGGGCGGAACGGGGCCCCACCCGATCAGGAGGACGTGATGGTGACGTTGTCCACAGCGGCCTCCACGAGACTGGCTCCGGAGGCGTCCGCCGCCTCAACGAGGATGCGGACCGACTGGCCGGCGTACGGGCTGAGGTTGAGGTTGGCCACCGCCCAACTGCCGTTGCGGTTGGTCGCCGCGCCGGCCTGGGTGAGCAGCGCTGTGGTGCCGCCGTTGTGCACCACGCTCACCCGCAGGTAGTCCGCCGACGAGGCGTTCGACCCGTGTGCCAGGTACCAGGCCAGGGAGAGGGTGAGCGTCCCGGACGAGGGCAGGGTCACCGCCGGGGACCGGGCGCTCGTCACGCCGCCGTCGAGGTCGTAGTCACCGGCTGCCGAGCCGGCGAGCCGGCCGGTGACCAGGTCGTTGGACCCGGCGTACGGGGTGAGCTGCTTGGCACCGGAGGACGTGGTCGCCTGGGCGGCACCCCTCTCGAACGCGCCGAGGGTGGCGGTGTCGGTGCCGGACGGGTTGATGGTCCAACCGGTGGCGGTCTCGAAGGTGTCCGACCAGACAGTGGTGCCGCCACCACCGCCGCAGTACTGCGCCTGCTTGCCGATCGCCCGGTACGGGCAGTCGGCGTACTCACTGAGCAGCAGCACGGCCTCGCGGTTACGGGTGGTCTGCGCAGTGATCACCTCGTCCGGCGGGTAGAAGCCGCCGCCACCGGACGAGCCGGGGTACATCTCGAAGGTGTACGCCCAGATGTTGTGGGTGGCCCACATCCAGTCGAGGCTGTCCCCGTCGGTGATGTAGAGGTCGCTCGACTGCTCCGGGGTGTAGCTGTTGGTGGCTGCCATCTGCTGACCGATGGTGGCGAAGGTGTTGTACTGGTCGGCGCTCATCCCGGTCGCGGTGTTCGCCGTGGTGTAGCCGTACGGCCAGAGCACCAACTGCGAGTACGTGTGGAAGTCGATGTTCGCCTTGATCTGCTGCACACCGCTGACCACCCGGCCGTTGACGAAGTTGCGCAGTGCCTGCGTCTCGGGGGCGGAGAACGCCGACGGGCCGCGGTAGGTCTCCGACGAGGTGCTGCCGGACGAGCCGCCGCAGCAGCCCCAGTTGTAGCCCCAGTTGCGGTTCAGGTCGGTGCCGACGTTCGACGAACCGCTGTTGGGCTGCCGGTTCTTGCGCCAGGACCGGTACGAGCCGGTGGCGATGTCGTATTCGCTGCCGTCCGGGTTGACCGTCGGCACGATCCAGATCTCCCGGCTGTTGACGATGCCTGTGATCCGGGAGTCGTTGCCGTAGCTGTCGGTGAAGAGGTTGAGCAGGTAGATCGCCATCTCGACGGTCAGGTGCTCGCGGGCGTGCTGCTGGGAGTTGAACAGGATCTCCGGTTCGCTCTCGTCGGTGCCGACGTTGTCGGAGATCTTCACCGCCATCAGGTCGCGGCCCTCGTACGACGAACCGATGCTGATCTTGCGGGCGATCGCCGGATGGTCGGCGACCACCTGGTTCACGACGGCCGTCAGTTCGGCGTAGTCGTGGTAGTTGGAGTCGGCGGGCGGGAAGGCCGTGGTGCCGATCTCGCCGGCGCCGCGCTCGGCGTTGGGCGGTGGCGCCAGGGGTTCGAGCCGAAAGCCGAGCTTGCTGATCGCGGCGGCCTCACCGGCGGTGGCCGAGATGTGCAGGACGCCGTGTTCGGAGTAGTCGATGGCGGCGCCGGTGCGGGCCACCGCGTTGCGGTCGGCGAGGGTGCGGGGCCCGAGCACCCGGTAGGCGGCGGCGACCGGCTCGGTGCTGCGGTCGGGTGCCGGTCGGGCGGCGACCGGCCCGGCGGCGACGGTGACGAGTCCCAGCCCGGTGACGACGGCGAGCACCAGGACGCGGCGGAGGGGGATGGGCGTGCGGAGGGCCATGGACTACCTCCTCGATGGGCGGGAGATCCCGCTCGGTGAAGAACACTTCACCATCCGTCACATGGTCATATCAACATTGATCGTTGCTTGGTCCATCCCAGGCGGATCATCGTGGCGGCAATGATTTTCCATGCGTCAACGTCTGGCGAAACTTCCTTCCGAACGGAAAGCTGACAGGCGACGATGCCCCTCTCGACCCCCGCGGAGCACTCATGGCCAGATCCCGCTTGCGCGCGGGCGCCCTCGCCGGCGTCACCGCGCTCACCCTGCTCGCCACCACCGCGCCCGCGATGGCCGGCCGCCCACCCACCGCCGACCACGACGAGCAGATCACCTTCCAGGACTGGTCCGGGCCCGCCGACTGGCACCGGGGCAGCCGGGCCGGCACCCGCGTGCTGCCCGGCGCCCGGGCGGGACTCACCCTGGACCGCCCGGCCGGCACCACCGAATACACCGACCCCCACACCGGCAGCACCCGCACCTGGGAGTACGGCACCTGGACCTCACCGGAGACCCGGATCGGCTTCGACGCCACCGAACTGATCGCGTCATGGAACGCGGAGACCCCCGCCGGCACCTGGATCCAGGTGGAGATGCAGGGCGGCTACACGAGCGGTGACCGCACCCCGTGGTACGTCATGGGTCGCTGGGCGTCCGGCGACACCGACATCAAGCGGACCAGCGTCGAACCGCAGGGTGACCCCTGGTCGACGATCTGGACCGACACCTTCAGCATCGACGACGCCGACGCCGGGGTGCTGCTGCGGTCGTACCAGCTGCGGCTGACCCTCTACCGGGCACCCGGGCAGACCGCCGCACCGGTGGTCCGGATGGTCGGCGCGATGAGTTCGACGGTGCCGGATCGCTTCACCGTGCCGCCCAGCGCCGGGCACATCGCCTGGGGCGTCGAGTTGCCGGTGCCGCGTTACTCGCAGAACGTGCACGCCGGGCACTACCCCGAGTACGACGGCGGCGGCGAGGCGTGGTGCTCGCCCACCTCCACCGAGATGGTGGTCGAGTACTGGGGTCGCAAACCGTCGGCGGCCGACACCTCCTGGGTGGACCCGACCTACCCCGACCCGACGGTGAACCACGCCGCCCGGATGACGTTCGACTACGCGTACGACGGGGCCGGCAACTGGCCGTTCAACACCGCGTACGCGGCGAGCTTCCCCGGACTGGAGGGTCGGGTGACCCGACTGCACTCACTCGACGATCTGGAGCGTTTCATCGCCGCCGGCATTCCCGTCGTGACCAGCCAGTCCTTCCTCGCCAGCGAGCTGGACGGGGCGAACTACGGCACCTCCGGGCACCTCTTCGTGGTGGTCGGCTTCACCGCCGACGGCGACGTGATCGTCAACGACCCCGCCTCGTCGAGCAACGAGGTGGTGCGCAACGTCTACAAGCGCACGCAGTTCGAGCAGATCTGGCTGCGGACCAAGCGCACGAACGCCAGCGGAGGCACCTCCGGCGGCTCCGGCGGCATCGCCTACCTGATCAAGCCCACCTCGAAGCCCTGGCCCAAGACCCCCACCTCCACCACCTGGTAACCCACACCCCCACCCCACCCCCACCCCCAGCTGCGTCGATCATGAATTATTGCCCGTTCACTCGGCGTGTCGTGGCAATAACTTCATGATCAACGCGGGGAGTCGGGGTTTTGGGGGTTGGGGGGCGGGGTGGGGGCGCTGGGCGGGGTGGAGGGCTGGTCTTCGCCGGCTAGGGCGGAGCGGAGGCGTTCCTTTTCGGCCCGGCGGCGCTCGGTGGCGTCGGCCATCTCTCCAGCCATCTCGTCGCGCCAGCCGCGCAGCAGGAAGAAGGAGAGCGCGGCGGAGAAGACCAACGCCAACATCAGCTTCAGGAACACGTTCATGTCGATCAGCCAGAGACCGGCCAGCACGGCGACGAACAGCCCGATCCGGCCCAGCGTGTACTTGAGCGCGGCGCTCACCTGCACCACTCCGTTCTCTCCGTCGCCCACCGGTGCCGGCGGGACAGTCGATCCGCCCGACGGGCGGCCCCGGTCAGCCGGTCCGGCGGGTAAGCCAGCGGACACCCGGGAACCAGATCATCGCGTACGCCACGGTGAACGCCCCCGCCGCCAACGTCCCGGAGAGCAGCGTCGGCAGGCCTGCGGCCAGACCGGCGATCAGCAGCCCGACGAACACCCCGACGGCGGCGGCGACCACCGCCGCCACCACCCGGGCCGCGCCGAACGACCAGGCCCGAAAATCGTCCCAGAACAGCCAGGCCGGCAGGATCACTGCCAACCAGCCGTTGGTGTGCCCGAAATCGCCGGCGCCGATCGAGGCGAACGCCCAGTCGAACAGCACCAACGCCAGCGCACCGATCACCAGACCGGCCAGGCAGACCCCGAGCAGATCACCAAGGGTACGAACGCGCCCCTCGGCGTCCCGGCGGGGAAACCCGCCCTGCTGCTCGGAACCACTCTGCTCGGTCATCGACTGCGAGGGTACGTGGTGGCTCAGGCCCAGACCTGCTGCGGCTGGGCGCGACGCTCAGCCAGCGACGGGGCCTTGTCGTACTCGCGTACCACGTTGTAGCGGGTGTCCCGCTCGACCGGCTGGAAACCAGCGTCCCAGATCAGGTGCAGCAGGTCCTCGCGGTGCATGGTGTTCGGGGTGCCGTACGAGTCGGCGTCGTGCGTGATCTTGTATTCGACGACCGAGCCGTCCAGGTCGTCCACACCGAAGTTCAGCGAGAGCTGGGCCACCGACAGCCCGTGCATCACCCAGAAGTTCTTGACGTGCGGCACGTTGTCGAAGAGCAGCCGGGAGACGGCGAACGTCTTCAGCGACTCGGCCGGCGAGGCCATCGTGGTGCGCGCCTGGATCCGGTTACGGATCTTGCCGTCCGCCGAGTCCACGAAGTCGTGCTGGTAACGCAGCGGGATGAAGACCGCGAAGCCACCCGTCTCGTCCTGCAACTCCCGCAGCCGCAGCACGTGGTCGACCCGGTGCCGGGGCTCCTCGATGTGGCCGTACAGCATGGTTGCCGGGGTCTTCATGCCCTTGCGGTGCGCCAGGGCGTGGATGCGCGACCAGTCCTCCCAGTGGCAGGCATGGTCGACGATGTGCTGCCGGACCTCCCAGTCGAAGATCTCCGCGCCACCGCCGGTCAGCGACTCCAGACCGGCGTCCATCAGCTCGTCGAGGATCTCGTCGGCGCTCAGACCGCTGATCTTCTCGAACCACTGCACCTCGGTCGCCGTGAAGCACTTGAGCTTGACGTTCGGCAGCGCCGACTTCAGCTCACGCAACACCTTGGGGTAGTACCGCCAGGGCAGCGTGGGGTGCAGGCCGTTGACGATGTGCAACTCGGTGAGCTGCTCGTCCTCCATCTCCTTGGCCTTGCGGACCGCCTCGTCGATGCGCATCGTGTACGCGTCCTTCTCGCCCGGCTTGCGCTGGAACGAGCAGTACGCACAGGACGCCGAGCAGACGTTGGTCAGGTTGAGGTGCCGGTTGACGTTGAACATCACCCGCTCACCGTTCAGCTCGGTCCGCTTGTGGTGCGCCAGCCGCCCCAACCAGGTCAGGTCGTCACTCTCGTAGAGGGCGACACCGTCCTCCCGGGTCAGCCGCTCACCGGCGTACACCTTCGCTTCGAGCTCACGCTTGAGTCCGGCGTCCATGGCACGTCCCTTCCACCTGCGGTCGGATCGAGCGTACGTCGAGGGGTCGAGTACGCCGGCGGCACGGTCGGCGACAGCGACCCACTTCACCAGACTCTCAGCCTCCCGTAACCCGACAACGCATCGACATGAGTGGCGAGGTGCGGTAGTAACAAGGTGGGGCGGAACACACACACTGGTACCGTCCCGGCGGCCGCGCCCACCGAGCGCGGCGACGAACGGTTGAACGGGGAGCGGAATGGTCTACAGCGGGCGCGGGCGACGGCAGCGACGACGGAGCCCGGTGATCTCGCCGGTCCTGCGCCCGAAGCTCTGGGCCGCCCTGCTCGGCGCGATCGCCGCCGCCGTGCTGGCCACCCCCGCGTACGCCGACCCGGCAGTGCCCACGACGGTGCCGGACATCGGCGCCCGCCCGCCGGCGATCGGCACGCCCCAACTGCCCGGCGCCCCGCCCTTCGGCGGCGTCCCGTCGTCGCCACCGGTGGGCAGCATCGGCACCGGTCCGCTCGCCGCGCAGATCTACGCCGCGGAAACCCAGGTCGGCACGCTCGGTGAGGCGCTGCTGAGGAGTCGGCAGAAACGCGCAGACGCCCAGGCCCAGCTCGACGCCGCCAGCAAGGTGCTGGCGACCACGCAGGACGCCCTGCTCCGGGCCCAGCAGGACGCCGACGCGGCCGCCGCGGACGCCGTCAAGGCAGACGCCGCGCTGCCGCCCGGCGAGTTCGCCCAGGACCTGCGTGGGCTGAGCCGCCTGCAACAGATCACCCGCGGCGAGAAGGTCGACGGCGGCACCACCGGGGTGACCGGGGCGTTGGCCCGCGCCCGCGCCGATGAACAGGCCGCCTACCAGAAGCACACCGAAGCCAAGAACCTGCTCAGCACCGCCCAGACGGAGTTCACCACGGGCGAGACGGCACTCCGCGCGGCCGAGGCGAGCCTGCTCACGCTGCGCCGCAACAACGCCGCCCAGCTGATCGAGATCGAGCGCCAGCAGGAGGCCGCCGAGCAGCAGTACGGCGCCGGCTACGTCACCAACCAGAACATCAGCGGGATGGCCGCCCACCCCCGGGCCATGGCGGCGGTCCGGTACGCGCTCGCTCAGCTCGGTGACGATTACAGGTGGTCCGAGGAGGGGCCGGACGAGTTCGACTGCTCCGGCCTGATGTGGGCGGCGTACCGGTCCCGGGGTGCCGACTACTTCGACCTGCCACGGGTGTCCCGCGACCAGTACGCCGCCACCCGGAGCCGGACCGTGCCGCAGAGCGCGCTGCTCCCCGGCGACCTGCTCTTCTTCGCCTCCGGCAGCAGTTGGACGACGATCCACCACGTCGCCATGTACATCGGCAACGGCAAGATGGTGCAGGCGCCCACCACCGGCGACGTCGTCAAGATCTCGGTCGTCAGCTGGTCCCGGTTGTACGCAGCGACCCGGGTGATCGGCGCGGTGCCAGCACCGGTCCTGACCGTGCCGACGACCCCGCCGGTCACGCCGCCCACCGTCAAGCCCACCCCGAAGCCGACGCCGACGCCCAAGCCGACGCAGACCACGAAGCCGACGCCCTCGACGACGCCGACCGGGCCGGCCACGCCGACGCCCACCGGCGGCACGACGCCGACGCCCACCGGCGGTGCGACGCCGACGCCGACCGAGAGCGACTCGCCGACCCCGACAGCCACCCCGGACAACACGCCGTCGACGCCGCCCCCGCCTCCCACCAGCGCGCCGGGCAGCACGACGCCGACGAGCACACCGGAGGCCGGCACGAGCGTGACGGGCAGTCGCAGCTCGGCGGGCAGTCCCAGCGCCACTGGCTGATCCGCCACGACCGGCTCCGGCTGTCCGCTCGGGAAGATCTGTGGCACCGTGACAACCAGGCACATCCGACTCGACATCTCGGGTCCGGGTGCGAGCATGGCGCGGAGGGCGGAGATGGCCGAGCAGAGTGATCCGGCGGAGACTGTCGACCCCGTGGTCGTCCAAGCCGACCCGTCCGGGCCGGGCACTGTCGACCCGGCGTCCACCACCGACGCCTCCGCAGCTGCCCGTGCCGCCGGCCCGACCGACGCCGAGGCCGACCCAGCGCCCCCCGCAGCCTCGGACCCGACCTCCGGCACCGGCCCGGCCTCGAACGTGGACCCGGCGGCCACGAAAGCAGCGACCTCGGACGCCAGCCCGACCTCGGACGCCAGCCTGTCCTCGGACGCTGGTCCGGCCTCGGACGCCAGCCCGGCCTCGGACGGAGAGCCGGTCTCGGCCGCCGGTCCGGCGGCCTCGGATGCGTCCCCGGCCTCGGCCGCCGGCCCGGATTCCGACGGCGCCGCCAGCGGTGACGACGCCTCCGTGGACGCCGATCCCACTCCGGACAGCAGCAGTGTCGGCGCTGACGTGCCCGGCCCGGACGCCGGCCAGCCGCTTGTCACCCGCCCCGACGCCAGCCAGCCGGCCCCCACCCACGATCACCCGGGCCCGGCCGCCGCCCCGGTACGGGCCCGCGCCAGCGTCGCGACCGCCGGAGCGCTGCGCAGTGACCTGCCGGCCAGCACCCCGGTGAGCGCAACCACCTACCGCGCTACCGGTTCCGCCGACTCCGCCGGCTCGCCCGGCTCCGTGGATGTCTCGTTGCCGGCGCAGCGGAAAGACTCGACCGCGCCGGCCCGGGCCAGCGCCACGGTTCCCGGCAGCAGTCGGGCCACACCCGGCGCCCTGGGCACTCCGGACACGCGGGGCAGCACGCCCGCCGTATACCGGGGCGGGCCGGCGCGTCCCGAGCCAGCCGACCCGGAACAGGCACCCGAGCCCGCCCGGCCGCCGGCGGCCCCGAAGCCGGAGCCGACACCCACGCCACCCGGCCCTGGGCCGACCCAGCCGGCGCCAGCCGAGCCGGAGCCCGCGCCAACCCCGGGGCCGTACCCGCCCGGCCCGATGCCGACGCCCGGGCCCCGCCCGACGCCGCCACCCGGTCCGGTTCCGCCCGTCCCGGGTCCTCCCATCCCGCCGCCCTCGCCGATGCCGCCCATCCCGGGCCCGCCGGCACCGCCCATCCCGAGCCCGCCCGTGCCGCCACCCGGCCCGCCGGTGCCCGCGCCACCCGGCCCGCCCGGTCCGATGCCGGCACCGCCGTTCCCGCCGCCACCGGCGATGATCGACACGCCCGGGTTACGGGCCAGCGCTGCGGCTTCCGCACCGCCGTCCGGCTGGTCGTCCACCGCCGGGACGGCAAGAACGGCAGCCGACGACGGGTGGGCCGGGACGCCCGTCTCCGCGCCGCCGGTGATCCCCGCGCCCGCCCTGCCGACGTGGCCACCGTCCACCACCGGCACCTCCCGATCGGCCGGGAATGACAGTGGCGATCCAACCCGAGCCGCTGGCGCCGCGCGGACGCCCGGGAATGTCGGCGGGAGCCCGCGCGGGACCACGTCGACGGGCAGGCCTTCGGGTGGTTCTGCCACTCCGGGCGTTACCGGTGCCGGCGGAGGTCGGCACGACGGCGGCTCCGACCTGGCCGGCACCGTCTATGGCAGCGGCGATGGGCCGGGCTTCACCACCATCGCGATACCTGCCAACGCGGTGGAGAATTCCGGGTCGCTGACCGGGCACATCCTGGCCCAGGGCTGGTCGGACACGTCGGCCGAACGATCCCGGAACACCCGGGTGATGATCGTTCTGGCGGCGTCGCTGGGGCTGCTGGTGGCGATCAGCATCATGGTCGTGCTCCTCGCCGGTGACGCGCTCGACGGTCTGGTGGGCAGCGTCCTCAACGGGTGAACACCTGAGGGTGACGATGGTGAGTCCGCCCACTACCGTCCGGCAACCGGCTGGCGGCTTCGCCAGATCGCCGTACACTGGCTGAGATCACTGACCCGGCGCGCGTGGTGTGCGCCCCTGGGCGATCTTGCGGGCGATCCGGCGGCACAGCCGCGGCAGGCCATCGCGAAGATGCGCCCCGCTCGAAAGGCTTTTGTTGACCACCTCTGCTGACCCCAGCACTGTTACGTCCGTTTCCACCTCAGCTGCGACGACCGACACCGGCCGGGAGCAGCCCGTCGCCGCCCCCGGCGAGGCCGGCACCGCCCCTGCCGGGAGCGTCGCCCAGGCGGCCGAGCCCGCGCCGACGGCGACCGTCGATCCGATCAGCTTCGCCGCCCTCGGCCTGCCCGATCAACTGGTCCGCGCCCTGGCCCAGCAGGGCATCACCAGCCCGTTCGAGATCCAGCGGGCCACCGTTCCGGACGCGCTGGCCGGCCGTGACGTGCTGGGCCGCGGGCAGACCGGCTCGGGCAAGACGCTGGCCTTCGGTCTGCCGATGATCGCCCGGCTGGCCAACCGCAACCGGGCCCGGCCGATGCGTCCACGCGCCCTGGTCCTGGTCCCCACCCGCGAGCTGGCCATGCAGGTCAACGACGCGCTGGTGCCACTCGGCAAGTCCGTGGGCATCTTCCTCAAGACCGCCGTCGGCGGCGTCCCGTACGACCGCCAGATCGACGCGCTGCGCCGCGGCGTGGAGATCATCGTGGCCACCCCCGGCCGGCTCGGCGACCTGATCGAGCGGGGCATCTGCCAGCTCGACGACGTCGAGGTCACGGTGCTCGACGAGGCCGACCAGATGGCGGACATGGGATTCCTGCCCGAGGTGACCGACCTGCTGTCGAAGACCCCGGCGAACGGTCAGCGGCTGCTCTTCTCGGCCACTCTCGACGGTGACGTCGACGCGCTCGTCAAGCGCTTCATGACCGATCCGGTGACCCACTCCACGGCACCGTCGACCGCGTCGGTGTCCACCATGGATCACCACATGCTGTTGATTCCGCCGCACGAGAAGTTCCCGGTGGCGGCTTCGATCGCCGCCCGCGACGGCCGGACGATGGTCTTCGCCCGCACCCAACTCGGGGTGGACCGACTGGTCGAGCAACTGGCGGCGGTCGGCGTGCGCGCCGGTGGACTGCACGGCGGCAAGACCCAGCGGATGCGCACCAAGACGCTTGCCGAGTTCCGTGAGGGCCGGATGAACGTGCTTGTCGCCACGGATGTGGCGGCCCGGGGCATCCACGTCGACGGCGTCACCCTGGTGCTGCACGTCGACCCGCCGAAGGACCCCAAGGACTACCTGCACCGCGCGGGGCGCACGGCCCGGGCGGGCGAGTCCGGCGCGGTCGCCACCCTGGTGCTGCCCAAGCAGCGCCGCACCACGCTGGCGATGATGGAGAAGGCCGGCGTCGCGCCGGCCGAGACCCGGGTGCGGGTCGGCGACCAGGCCCTGGCCGAGCTGGTCGGCGCCCGCGAGCCCAGCGGCGTCCCGGTTCGCGTCGAGGCGGAGCCCCGGGGCTTCGGGGACCGCTCCGGCGGCCCCCGTCGCTTCGACGACCGGGACCGGGGCCCGCGCCGGTTCGGCGACCGCACGGGCGGCGAGCGCCGCTACGGCGACCGGCCCACCGGTGAGCGGCGCTTCGGCGACCGTCCACAGGGCGACCGCCAGTACGGCGACCGGCCGACCGGCGAGCGACGTTACGGGGACCGACCGCAGGGCGACCGCCAGTACGGCGACCGCCCGCAGGGCGAGCGACGGTACGGCGACCGGCAGCACAGCGACCGCCCTTCCGGCGAGCGGCGGTACGGCGACCGCCCGGCCGGTGAGCGAGGCTTCGGCGACCGCCCGCAGGGTGAGCGCCGGTACGCCGATCGGGACACCCGGGGTTACGGTGACCGCCCGCAGGGTGAGCGCCGGTTCGGTGACCGGCCGCAGTTCGGCGACCGGGACGGTCGGCCGAGCGGCGAGCGGCGTTTCGGCGACCGTCCGCAGGGCGACCGCCAGTACGGTGACCGGCCGACCGGCGAGCGGCGCTTCGGTGACCGCGACACTCGGGGTGGCTTCCGCCCGGACAGCCGGGTTCGCGACGATCGTCCCCGTGACGACCGGCCCCGCGACGATCGCCCGCGCGACGACCGGCGTGGTTTCGGCGGGCGACCGCCGGCGCGTACCCACTGATCTGACTGTTCCACCGGACGCCGTCGCGGAGTTCCTTCTCCGCGGCGGCGTTCGCGCATGCCCTGCCGAGTTCGGCGCGGTCGCGTAACGTCCGGCTCATGCCGACCATGCCGAAGTCGATCTTCTGGTCCCGCACGGACACCGCCGGCAGCGAGCAGGTGCTGCTCGACGACGGCCGCGGGTTGGCGGCCCGCGGCACCATGCTCGCCGTGGACCCGATCCCCTGGACCGCCCGTTACCAGCTGACCACCGCGCCGGACTGGACCACCACCCGGGTCGAGGTCGAGGCCGAAGGGTTGGGCTGGCTGCGCCGGGTGACGCTGGAGCGGACCACGGACCGGTGGCGGGTGACCACCGCCGAGCAGGGCGACCTGGACGCGGCGCTTGTCGCCGCCGGGCACCCTCGGGCCGGCCTGCCGGGCACGGATGATCCGGACCGGCTTGCCGACGCGTTCGACGTCGACCTGAGCGGCTCGCCGCTGTTCAACACTTTGCCGGTCCACCGGCTGGGGTTGGCCGCCGAGCCGGCCGACCTGGCCCACCGGATCACCGTGGCGTGGGTGCTGCTGCCCGGCCTGGAGGTGGTGTCGGCCGAGCAGATCTACACCGGGCTCGGGCCGGGTCGGGTGCGTTTCGCCAGCGGCACCTTCACCGCCGAGATCGACCTGGACGACAGCGGTTACGTGGTGCGCTACCCCGGGCTGGCCGAGCGGATCGACCCGCGCTGAACGGTGCCGACCGGCTCAGCCGGGCCAGGTGCCGCTGGTCAGGAACCTGTCGAGCGTGGCCAGGTGCGGGGTCAGGTCGAGGCCCTGCGCGGCGACCCAGTCGTCGGAGTAGTAGGTGTCGGCGTACCGGTCACCCGGGTCGCAGATCAGGGTGACCACCGAGCCGGTCCGGCCCTCGGCGAGCATCGTGGCGATCAGGCCGAAGGCACCCCACAGGTTGGTGCCGGTGGAGCCGCCCACGCGGCGCCCGAGCAGCGCCGATCCGGTGCGCATCGCGGCAAGCGACGCCGCGTCCGGCACCTGGACCATCCGGTCCACCACCGAGGGCAGGAAGGACGCCTCCACGGTGGGGCGGCCGATCCCCTCGATCCGGGAACCCTTCCCGGTCCGGACCGACCAGTCGGCGGCCAACCAGGCCGGGTAGAACGCCGAGTTCTCCGGGTCGACCACGCAGAGTTTGGTGGCGAGCCGGCGGTACCGGGCGTACCGGCCGATTGTCGCGCTGGTGCCTCCGGTGCCGGCACCCACCACCACCCAGGCGGGGATCGGGTGCCGCTCCAACTCCAACTGCGCGTAGATCGACTCGGCGATGTTGTTGTTGCCCCGCCAGTCGGTCGCCCGCTCGGCGTAGGTGAACTGGTCCATGAAGTGCCCGCCGGAGTCCTCGGCAAGCCAACGCGCCTCGACCACCACTGTCGCCGGGTCGTCCACCAGGTGACACCGGCCGCCCTGGAACTCGATCTGCGCGATCTTCTCGGGCGAGGTGGAGGAAGGCATCACCGCGATGAACGGCAGCCCGAGCATCCGGGCGAAGTACGCCTCGGACACCGCCGTGGAGCCCGACGACGCTTCGACGACAGTGGTACTCGGCCCGATCCAGCCGTTGCACAGCCCGTAGAGGAACAGCGAGCGGGCCAGGCGGTGCTTCAGTGAGCCGGTGGGGTGCGACGACTCGTCCTTGAGGTAGAGGTCGATCCCCCAGGACCGAGGCAGGGGGAACGGCA
This sequence comes from Micromonospora sp. NPDC049044, assembly GCF_040649215.1. Classification (NCBI taxonomy): domain Bacteria; kingdom Bacillati; phylum Actinomycetota; class Actinomycetes; order Micromonosporales; family Micromonosporaceae; genus Micromonospora; species Micromonospora sp. NPDC049044. The sequence goes on from NZ_JBEZFA010000007.1 coordinate 102,857, forward strand.
GCAGGTGGGTGTCGGCCGAGCGGTTCGCGTCCGCCTCGACGGTGGCGATCGCCGCCGTCACCCAGGCCCGGCTGCCCTCGTCACACCTGTCGAGATGAGTCACGCTCGGAAACGTAGCAAGCAGGCCACTGGTGGTCAGCGCCGGTCCGGGGACGCGGTCCTGCGGCGTTGCCGGCGTTGGCCGGCCCGGCCGGCGGCCCGGACCAGCGGGGTGAGCGCGACGGCCAGTCGGGGCAGTGCGTCCAGCAGGCGCACCTGCGCTCCCCGCCAGCGGGGCAGGCTGACCACCGGGCGGGGCCGGCGGGCCAACCGGACCGCACGGGCGGCCACCCGTTGCGCGGTGAGCATCGACCCGGTGAACGAGGCCACCGCTGCGGGGTCGTCCAGCCGGTCGTGCAGCATCGGGGTCCAGATGCCGTCCGGGCAGAGGCAGGAGACGTGTACCCGCCGGTACCCGGCCATCCGCAGGTCGGCCAGGGTGCCGAGGCTGAACGCCAGCAGGGCGTGCTTGCTCGCCGCGTACACCGTCTCGCCGGGCGCGGCGACCAGCCCGGCCAGCGAGACGACGTTGAGCACGTGGCCGTGGCCCTGCCCGCGCATGATCGCCAGCGCGGCGAGCGTGCCGTTCATGGCGCCGTGGGCGTTGACGTCGAGCATCCGGCGGCGGGTCGCGCCGTCGTGCTCCCAGGACGGACCGGTGCTCAGGATGCCGGCGTTGTTGACCCAGAGGGCGAGGTCACCCCGGCCGGCCGCGATCGCGGCGATGTCGGCGCAGGCGGCCTCGTCCCGGACGTCCAGGACGGCCGACCACCCGCCGAGCGGTGCCGCGGCGGCGCCCACCGCCCTGGCGTCAAGGTCGGTGAGCAGCACCGACCAGCCGTCGTCGTGCAGCGCGGCGGCGATGGCGCGGCCCAGGCCGCCGGCCGCGCCGGTCACCACGGCCACTCGGCGTCCCTGCGGGGTCATCGGCGCACGCTACCGCCGGCCGATCCGGTGACACCAGGGGTACGCGGCGGTCAGGCCGGGTTCGGCCCGACCCGCTGGGGGCGGTTCTCCCATTTGGTGGAGAGTGCGATGGCGGTGCGGGTGGAGGCGACCCCGGGGGTCCGGTTCAACCGCACGATCAACTGCTCCAACTCGGCGATCGTGCCGACCCGCGCCTTCAGCAGGAACGACTCCACCCCGGCCATGAAGTAGCAGGACTCGATCTCGGGCAGTACGCGCAGCGACTCGAGCATGTCGTCGCTGTCGGCGCCGGAGTCCTCGACGATGCCGATCAGCGCGGTGACGCCCAGCCCGATCGCCTCCGGCTCCACGTCGGCGCGGTAGCCGCGGACCACACCGCTGTTCTCCAGCTTGCCGACCCGCTCGTGCACGGCCGGGGCGGAGAGGCCCACCTGCCGGGCCAACTCGGCGTACGACAGGCGGGCGTTGCCGCGCAGCAGGTCGACGAGGCTCAGGTCGATGGCGTCCACGGAGAGTGACCTTAGCCGGTTACGCGTAACGCGACGCCTTCAGCATCCGTTGGACCAAACAGTGAGTAACTGTTAACGAACCGACAGTCAAGGCAGGGGTTGCACCAGTACCATTTACTAACTTCCCACTCAGTGCATTTTTCGCGTTTGGCGGACACGCCAGGTCCCTGGTGCTGTAATTGCCATACGTCCCTCATGACGGCTCTGGGCTCGCACCAGCCGGGGGCAGTGTGTTCAGCCAGGGGCTTCGTCGACGCGAGGAGGGGGCTGTGGACACTGGAGATCGCCTGCTGACACCGGGTGAGGTCGCCGCGCTGTTTCGGGTGGACCCGAAGACTGTGACGAGATGGGCGGCGGCCGGCCGGATAGGAAGCATCCGGACTCCAGGCGGGCATCGCCGGTTTCGGGAATCCGAGGTGCGAGCCCTGCTTGAGGGGGAGGGCATGCTGGACGAAGTGGACGAGGTCGGTAAGCCACGCAACGTGGGGCCGGCCGCATCCACCGGGCCGGGTCCGGCCAACGCCGGCATGTACTGAACTGGTGCGGACTACGCCACGCGGACCGGACGCCAGTCCGGTCCGCGTCCCGCTTCGACCGGATCGGGTCGGGCAGCACGAACACGTGCGCTGAGCCGACAGCTCAGCCCCGGGCCACGCCGAGCTGGCCGGACCACCGCCGGAACAGGCTGTGCGGGACGCCGAGCGCGTCAAGCACCTTGCCGGCCACGAAGTCGACCAACTGCTGCGCGCTGGCCGCCGCACCCGCGCCGTAGAAGCCGGGGCTGGCCGGCAACACCACCGCTCCGGCGTCGTGCAGCGCGATCAGGTGCTCCAGGTGACTGCGGGTCACCGGCGTCTCCCGGGGGACCACCACCACCGGCCGCCGTTCCTTGAGGTTGACCTCGGCGGCGCGCTGCAACAGATCCTTGGACAGCCCGATCGCGATGCCCGCGCAGGCCGCAGTGCTGGCCGGGACCACTGCCATGCCGCGTACCCGGTAGGAGCCGCTGCTGGGCCCGGCGGCCAGGTCGCCGGCCGGCCAGTACCGCACGTCCGCTCCGGTCAGGTCCCGGTCGAGCCAGCCGGCGAGGTCCTCGGCCCAGTGCCCGTCGCGGAACGGTCTTCCGGTCTCGTCGAGCACTGTGAGTCGGGCCGCCCGGGACACGATCAGGTCCACCGACTCGCCCGCGTCGAGCAGCCCGCCGATGACGGCCGCCGCGTACGGCGTGCCGGAGGCCCCCGAGACCCCGACCACCCATGGTTCCCGCATGCCCCCAGCCTGCCCGGTCCAGCCAACCCGCTGGTACGCACCCCCCGAGATTGCCTGTCCGACATGTCCGATGGGTGCATGGGCGTCCCGCCAACCTGACATGCTGCCGCTGGCGATTCGGACCGGACCCATCTCGCACAGGAGGCATCGGGTGACAACCGGCGAGATCCTCTGGGCGCTACGAGCCGACTGCCCGATCCCATCACGGCTCGCACCGCACACCGACCAGGTGCAGGAGTGGCTGCTCGACCTGCTGCCCACGCTCGACCTCCCGCTTGACGACACCGCGCTGCACCGGCTGTCCCGGGGAGCCTTCGCCAGGTACGCCGGGCGGCTCTACCCGGCGGCGACCGAAGCCGACCTGCGGGTGCTGACCGCCCTGTTCACCTGGTTCTTCCTCGTCGACGACGCCTGCGACGGACCGGACCGACTCACCTCGGAGCAGATCCGGGCACTGCGCGACGGCACGCTGGCGGTGCTGCACGACGGGCCGCGATCACCGCACCCCGGGCTGACCGGTCCGCTGCGGCAACTGCTGGTGCTGGCCTGGCGGGAGCCGCACCAGCGGATGCCGGCGCGGTGGCGGCTGCGCTTCGCCAACGCGGTGGCCCGGCACCTCGACGGCACCTGGCAGGAGGCGGTCAACAAGGAGACCGGCCACCGACCCGGCGTCAGCGAGTACGTCGAACTGCGGCGGTCGACGTCGGCGGCGGAGGCGTCGTACCCGCTTGTGGAGTTCGCTTACGGTCGACAGGTGCCCGACCCGGTCTACCATCACCCGCTGCTGCGCGAGATCGCCCACGTCGGCAACGACCTGCTCTCCTGGTACAACGACCTGGCCTCGCTGGATCGGGACCGGGCCACCGCGGGCGGGCACAACCTGGTCCTGGCCATCGAGGGCGAGCTCGGCGTGTCGTCGGCGGAGGCGGTCGAGTTGGCCGCTGGGCGCTGGCGGGAGTCGATGCGGCGCTTCGTCGCGCTGCGGGCCGCGGTGCCGTCGTTCGGCCCGGCGCTCGACGAGGCGGTGAGTGACCATCTCGACGGGGTCGGGTACGCGGTCCGCGGCACCATCGACTGGACCGTGGAGAGCGCCCGTTATCCGGCCGCCACCGTCCAGCCGACCTCAGGGGCGTAGGTCGAGCCGGATCACCAGGTCGAGCAGGGCGAAGACGAACAGCGCGATGCCGACGAAGCCGTTGGCCGTGAAGAACGCGCGGTTGACCTTGCTGAGGTCGGTCGGGGTCACCACCAGGTGCTGGTAGCCGAACGCCACGGCGGTGAGGGCGAGCCCGATCCACCAGAGCCAGCCCAGGCCGATCAGCGCACCGAACCAGATGAACAGCGCGAAGGTCACCACGTGCGCTGCGGTGGAGGCGTGCAGCGCGAAGCGCCGGCCGTAGCGCGCGGGCACGCTGTGCACGCCGATCTCCTTGTCGATCTCGGAGTCCTGGCAGGCGTAGATCAGGTCGAAGCCGCCGATCCACAACCCGACGGCCGCACCGAGCAGCCAGGCCGGCCCGGAGCCGTCCAGGGTGCCGGTGACCGCCAGCCACGCGCCGACCGGGCCGACCGCCTGGGCGATCCCGAGAATGGCGTGCGGCCAGTTGGTGAACCGCTTGGCGTAGGGGTAGACGACGAGCGGCACCACGGCGAGCGGCGCGAGCACCAGGCAGAGCGGGTTGAGCAGGGCTGCCGTGGCGAGGAAGACCACGAGCGCGACGGCCGCGCCGGTCCAGGCCGTCCGCACGCTCACCGCCCCGGTCACCAGTTCCCGGCCGGCGGTACGCGGGTTCCGCGCGTCGATCCGCCGATCGAGGATCCGGTTGGCGGCCATCGCGAACGTCCGCGCGCCGACCATCGCCACGGTGATCAGCAGCAGGTCGAGCCACCGCACGTGCCCGCCGTTGACCTGCATGGCGGTCAGCGCCGACAGGTACGCGAACGGCAGCGCGAACACCGAGTGTTCGATGGCGACGAGCTTGAGGAAGGACTTGACCCGGCCCGGCTTCTCCACCGGTGCGTCGAGGACGGCCATCAGATCCCGTACTCCTTCCAGCGCTTGTCGACAAGGGCCGCGACCTCCGGGGCCATGGTCATCTCCTCCGGCCAGCCGCGGGTGTAGCCCTCGGTGGGCAGCTTGCGGGTCGCGTCGACGCCCGCCTTACCGCCCCAGAACTGCTGGTACGAGGAGTGGTCGAGGTGGTCCACCGGCCCCTCGGTGAGCAGCAGGTCGCGGGCGTAGTCGACGTTGCCGAAGGCCCGGAAGGCGACCTCGTTGTAGTCGTGCACGTCGCAGTCCTCGTCGACGATCACGATCAGCTTGGTCAGCGACATCAGGTGGGCACCCCAGATCGCGTTCATCACCTTCTGCGCGTGCTTCGGGTAGCGCTTGCGGATCGAGACGATCGCGCAGTTGTGGAAGACACCGGCGGCCGGCAGGTCGTAGTCGACGATGTCCGGGATCATGAGCTTGAGCAGCGGCTGGAAGATCCGCTCGGTGGCCTTGCCGAGACCGTGGTCCTCCTGCGGCGGCTTCGAGGTGACGATCGAGTGGTAGACCGGCTTGCGCTGCATGGTCATCGCCTCGATGTGCAGCACCGGGAACGGCTCGACCGGGGTGTAGTAGCCGGTGTGGTCGCCAAACGGACCCTCGGGCAGCCGCTCACCGGGCTCCAGGTAGCCCTCAAGCACGATCTGCGCGTGCGCCGGCACCTGCAACGGCACGGTGAGGCAGTCGACCATCTCCACCCGTTCGCCGCGCAGGAAACCGGCGAACAGGTACTCGTCGATGTCACCGGGCAGCGGGGCGCTTGCCGCGTACGACACGACCGGGTCGCAGCCGATCGCCACCGCGACCGGCAGGCGCTGCCCGAGTCGCTCGGCGACCGCGTGGTGGGCTGTCGAGTCCTTGTGGATCTGCCAGTGCATGCCCAGGGTGTTGCGGCCGTGCTGTTGGAGTCGGTACAGGCCCAGGTTGCGTTTGCCGGTCTCCGGGTGCTTGGTGTGGGTCAGCCCGTAGTTGTGGAAGATCCCGCCGTCGCCGGGCCAGACCTGGAGCCCCGGCAGCCGGTTCAGGTCGACGTCCTCACCCCGGTAGACGACCTCCTGGCAGGGCGCGGTCTTCACCTTGCGCGGCGGCACCGACTTGAGCTGCATGACCTTGCCAAGGCCCTCCCGGATGCCGGACCAGCCGACCGGCAACTCCGGCTTGACGAGCGCGCCGATCCGGGCGCCGATCTCGTCGAGCGACTCGACGCCGAGCGCCATCGCCATCCGCTTCTCGGTGCCGAACAGGTTGATCGCCAACGGCATCTCGCCCCGGGTCGGGCGCTCGAAGAGCAGCGCCGGGCCGCCGGCCCGCACCGTGCGGGTGACCACCTCGCTGATCTCCAGGGTGGGATCGACCGGGACGTCGACCCGGCGCAACTCCCCCGCGCGCTCGAGCGCCGCGAGGAAGTCCTTGAGATCGGTGTACGGGAAGCCACGAGCCGCCATGCCGCCCAGTCTCCCGTACCGACTCCCGCACCACCCACGCCGGGTGCTGTGACACCCGCGACGGCCCGGGTCGGAGCTGCTCCCGGCTCAGCGTCGCCGGGTAACGCGAGCGGCAACCCTGCCGCACCGCCAGCTTCGGCCGGACGGTGCCAAGGTCGACTCGGATCCCATGAAATCGCGCTGTCCCGCGGCCTGGATGCCCCGACTTCACGGAAGTCGGGTGGATCAACGATGACGGCCGCGCCCCGCGAGCATGGCGGGCGGTTGAGCGGGTAGCCGGGCAACCGGCGGATGGGGGGGTGCGATGGGTGCGGAGCGAGTGCCGGCGGGGTTCACCGAGCAGCGGGCGCGGGTCGGTGAGATCACCCTGAACTACGTCCGGGGCGGCAACGGCCCGCCACTGGTGCTGCTGCACGGGTACCCGCAGTGCTGGCACATGTGGCGGCACCTGCTGCCGGAGCTGGGGCGCTCCTTCGACGTGGTCGCACCCGACCTGCGCGGCTTCGGGGGCAGCGACGCCCCGGCCGATGGGTACGACAAGAAGACCGTCGCCGCCGACCTGCACGGCCTGCTCGACCAACTCGGCCTGACCAGCGACCTCCGGCTGGTCGGGCACGACCTGGGCACCATGGTGGCGTACGCGTACGCCGCCGCCCACCCACAGCGGGTGAGTCGGCTGGTGCTCAGCGAGGCGCCGATCCCCGACGAGAGCATCTACACGTTTCCCGCGCTCACCTCGGCCGGGCCGGGGGTGTGGAACTTCGGCTTCTTCACCCTCGGCAACGGGCTTCCGGAGGCGTTGGTGAGCGGGCGGGAGTCACTCTGGGTCGACCTGTTCACCGACGCACTGATGGTGCGCAAGGGCAGCATCGCCGCGCCCGACATCGAGGAGTTCGCCGGTCACCTGCGCGACCCGGCGCACCTGCCGGCCAGCTTCGCCTACTTCCGGGCGTTCGAGCAGGACATCGCGGACAACGCGTCGTACCGGACCACGAAGCTGACCATGCCGGTGCTTGCCGTCGGCGCGGCGGCCAGCCTCGGTGGGCAGGTCGCCGAGCAGGTTCGCCGGTACGCCGACACGGTCCGTGGCGAGGTGATCGAGGACTGCGGGCACTGGCTGTACGAGGAGCACCCGGACAAGATGCTCGCCCTGCTGCGTGACTTCCTCGGAGCGTCCTGAGCGGCGACCCGCCGCCAGTGCCGCTTCGGACTGCGGGTCGCCGCACTCCCAGGACCACGGTGCCGCCAACGGAGGGTGCGTCCGGGTCGGGTCAAGTCTGGCGGGGACATCTCACCGTTCCTGGCGGATCGGCGGTAGGCGCGGCAGGGTGGAGGCCATGTCGGACGCCTTCGTCGTCGGCGACCCGGACGGGTTGTCTCCCCTGCTCGTGACGATTCGCGACGCCATCGCCCGGGAGCTGCACGCCCAACTGGCGCTGCGTGGCGAACGGATCGAGCTGGCCGACCTGCCGGAGGTGTCCTACCAGGTCACGCTGCGCGTGGACGAAACCCTGCGCGGCCGGGCCGGGCTGTCACATCGCCACCGGAGGTAGGACACGCCCTGTGGTTCAGTCCAGCCCGCCGTACGAGTGCAGGCCGGTGAAGAAGATGTTCACGCCGAACAGGTTCATCAGCATGGTGAGGAAGCCGAGCACCGCCAGCCAGGTGGCCACGTTGCGCTTGACGCTCGGCGTGGCCCGGGCGTGCAGGTAACCGGCGTACACGACCCAGGAGATGAAGGCCCAGGTCTCCTTCGGGTCCCAACCCCACGGCCGACCCCACGCCGCCTCGGCCCAGATCGCCCCGGCGATCACCGCGAAGGTGAAGATCGGGAACGCGAAGGCGTGCAGCGCGAAGGTCAACCGCTCCAGACCGACCGCACCGGGCAGGCGCTTGGCCAGGGTGTACGGGAAGCTCCGCTTGCCCTGCTCGTACCCGTTGCGCATCAGGAAGCCGACCGCCGGCACCACACCGAGTAGGAAGATGCCGGACGCGAAGACGATCGTCGAGACGTGGATGACGAACCAGTACGAGTTCAGGGCCGGCACCAGCGGCACGATCGGGACGTACAGCACCAGCTCGGCGGTGGCGACAAGCAGCACCATCACCAGGGTCAGGAACAGCCCGAGCTTGCGCAGCGACGGCCGCTTCCAGAGCACCACCAGCCAGGCGGCGACACCGATGAACGTCACGGTGAGCACGAACTCGTACATGTTGCCCCACGGCATCCGGTCCGCCGCGAGGCCCCGCGTGACAAGCGCCGCCAGGTGCAGCACGGCGGCGACAGCGGTGGCGCCCACCGCGATCAGACCGGCGAGGCGGGCACGTCGCGTCGACCGGTCGCTCCCGGCCGACGGCGCGACGGGCGCGGGCGGCGGTGGCAGGGCGCCGCCGCCGGCCCCCACCAGCTCACGGACCGGAGCCGCCGGGGCGACTCGGGTACGCGCGTTGCCAAGCGCGTACTCCACGGCGTGGCCGATCATCGCGACCAGGTACGCGAGGATCGCGAAGGTCACCAGATTGTCGGAGAGTGCGGACATCACTCGGCTCCTTCTCGCGCGCCGGCCCGTTCAGTGGCGTCTGCCTCGGGCCGGTCGGCACCGTTGACCGCGGCGACGAGCTGGGTGAACTCGTCGGCGAACCCTGGGTAGTCGGTACGCGGCAACCCACCGACCTCCATCAAGCTACTACCGCTCGTCGGAGATCCTTCCCCGGGGTCGGCCGGCACCACCCGGAAGAACACCCGTCGACGCCGCCCGAACAGCGAGCCCATCAACCCGACAAGCAGCACCCCGCAGCTGATCAGCAGCGGGGTCGCGCCGGGATCGTGCCGGACGGAGAGGGTGACGTACCGCTCGGTGTCCACGAACTCGACAGTGGAACCGTCGTCCAACGTCCAGGTCTCGCCCTTGCGGAGCAGTTTGGTGCCGACCTCCTTGACCTTGCCGGTCCGCACCTGCCGCTGGTCCAGTTGGTAGATCGAGCCGGGGATGCCGGCGTCCTGGCCGAGGTTGCCCCGGTAGGCGACCAGGTTGAGCGCCGGGTTGCGCTCGGTCGGGTACTGCGAACGCACGAACGGCCCCTGTTCGGGCGCTGTGGGCAGGTAGATGCCGGTGAACGCCATCTGCTGGTCCGGTGCGCGCTGCCCGGTGGCCGGGTCGACGTTCGCGTCCGGGAACGCCGCCAGCCCTTCGCTGGTCAGGCCCATGTCGCCGGTGGTGAGGAACGGGTCGTCACTGAGCTGGCTGTTGCCGAACCGGTCGGTGTAGCGGATCACCGGGGCGTACCCGTGGCCGAGCAGGTAGACGCTGGCGTCCTTCAGGCGCAGCGGCGAGTTCACCGAGAAGTCCGCGCTGCGGGTGGGCTCGTCCGGGCCGTCGACGGTGACCGTGGCGTTGAAGAACTCCGGCTGGCCGGACGGCAGGAACCGGGCCTGGAAGTCGTCCAGCCGCAGGCAGAAGCGGGGCAGGTCGGCGCTGTCCACCCGGGGGCCGAGCTTGGCCTCGGCGAACTGCTGGCGGGTGTTGCAGAACTCGTTTTCCGCGCCGGCCACCAGCAGTCGGTTGCCGCTCCAGCCGTACCACGAGCCGAGCCCGACGCCGATCAACACCGCGATCAGCGACAGGTGGAACAGCAGGTTGCCGGTCTCCTTGAGGTAGCCCTTCTCGGCGGAGACCTCGTTGCCGCGCACCTGCACCCGCCAGCGGCGCTTGCGCAGCACCTCGGCGATCGCCGCGGTGCCACCTTCCGGCGCGGGCAGCACCGTGTGCTGCGGCAGCCGGGCCATCCGCTTCGGCGCGGCCGGTGGCCGGGCCCGCAACGCCCGGACGTGGTCCCGCAACCGGGGCGTGATGCAACCGATCAGGGAGGTGAACAGCAGCAGGTAGATCGCGGAGAACCAGACCGAGCCGAAGACCTCGAACGCGCCGATCCGGTCCAGTCGGGGGGCCCAGTCCGGGTGGTCGACGAAGTACTGGTTGACCTTCTCCGGGCTGATCCCGCGCTGCGGCAGCACCGAGCCGGGGATGGCGGCGACAGCGAGCAGGAAGAGCAGGATCAGCGCCGTACGCATGCTGGTGAGCTGCCGCCACGAGTTGCGCAGCAGCGCCAGCAGCCGGTTGGGCCGACGCCGGGGCGCCGGGGCCACGGTCTCCGGTCGGTCGTCGACGACAGTCATCAGATACTCACCTCGCCCACCCCGACGGTGGTCTGCAGCCAGATCACGAAGCTCTGCCACCCGCCTGTGACAAGCGCCAGGCCGATCAGGATGAGCAGCGCGCCGCCGACCCTGGTGACCCAGCGGCTGTTGCGCCGGACGGCGCGGAAGACCCCGAGCAGGCGTTCGAAGCCCAGCCCGAAGACGACGAACGGTATCCCCAACCCGAGGCAGTACGCCACGGCGAGCACCACAGCGCGGTCGCTCTGGCCGCTCGTGGCCGCCATGCCCATCACCGCACCGAGCGTCGGGCCGGTGCAGGGCACCCAGCTGAGTGCGAAGACCGCCCCGAAGACCGGTGCGCCGAGCAGCCCGGCCGACGGCAGCCGGGAGATCCGGAACTCTCGTTGCAGGGCGGGGATCATCCCGAGGTAGCTCAGCCCGAGCACGATGATCAGCACGCCGACGCCGATCTGCAACTCGCGCTTGTAGTCGAAGAACACCCGGCCGATGCTGGCGAAGAGGATCGCGCTGGCGACGAAGACGACGGTGAAGCCGCCGATGAAGAGCAGCGTCCCGGCGAGCACCCGACCCTTGACCGCGCCGATCCGCGCGACCCGCTCCTTGACCGCGACACCCCCGCCGGCCGGCGTGGGATCGGCCTCCGGCCGCCGGCCCTCCAGGTCGGCACCGGCCAGACCTGTCACGTACGACAGGTAACCGGGGACGAGTGGAAGCACGCACGGGGATAGGAAGCTGACCAGGCCGGCGAGCGCCGCCGCGCCGATGGCGAGCAGCAGCGGCCCACTGAGGGCCAGTTGCCGGAAGGTTTCACCCATCAGTTCGACGCCGGCTTCTCGGCCGCGACCCGTTCCACGATCGGCCGTAGCTCGTCCTGGGTCACGGCGCGACGGATCACCACGGCGATCCGGCCGTCGCGGTCGAGGAGCACTGTCGCCGGTGTCGTGTTGGGCGGGATGTCGAAGTTCAGCGCCTGGCGGCTGGACGGGTCGAAGATGCTCGGGTAGGTGACCCGCCCCTTTTCGAAAGCGAGCGCCTTGTCCTTGCTGTCCTGCACGTTGACGCCCAGGAAGGTCACCCCGGACGCCTTGGTGGCCTGGTAGGTGGCCTCCAGGTCGTCGGCCTCGGCACGGCAGGGCGCGCACCAGGAACCCCAGAAGTTGACGACCACGACCTGGCCGCGTGCCTGGGAGACGTCGTACTGGCCGCCGGTGAGCAGGTCGCCGACCACCTTCGGGGTCTTCGACCGCTGGTCCTGCGCACAGGTGATGGTGAGGCCGTCACTTGTGCAGCTCTTCTCCCCGCCGCCCCCGGAGGAGCAGCCCGCAAGCGTCACCGCGGCGACGGCGGCGAGCAGGCCGGCGGTCCACCTCCGGGCGTTCATCAGGCCCCCTTGGCCGTCCGGGCGGTCGCGGAGAGAGCGATCAGGTGCGCGGCCGGCTCGCTGTAGCCGATGCCCACCACCTTCGCCCCGTCGAAGTGGAACGTGGTCAGGCTCGCCAGCCCGCACTGCCGCTTGCGCGGGTCGTGCCAGAGCCGCTTGCGCTCGACATAGCGGCGCAGGGTCCAGATCGGGAGCTGGTGTGACACGAGCACCGCCTCACGTCCCTCGGCGGCGATCCGGGCGGCGTGCACGGCGGCGAACATCCGCTCGGCGATCACCCGGTACGCCTCACCCCAGGACGGGGTCACCGGGTCGCGCAGCACCCACCAGTTACGCGGGTCGCGGAACGAACCGTCACCCGGGGACACCTTCTTGCCCTCGAACCAGTTGGCGCTCTCGATCAGCCGCTCGTCCACTCCGACCGGCAGCCCGAACTGGGCGGCGATCGGCTCGGCGGTCTGCTGGGCGCGTTCCAGCGGGCTGGCCACCACGTGCACGATCTCCCGCTCGGCCAGGCCCTGCGCGGCGGCCTTGGCCATCTGCACACCCAGCTCGGAGAGGCGGAAGCCGGGCAGTCGACCGTAGAGGATCTGGTCGGGGTTGTGCACCTCGCCGTGCCGGAGCACATGGACCACCGTCTTGCTCACTGCTGCGCTCCCTCTGTTCGCGACTGCGGGGCTCGCAGAGCCGGCTCACTCCTCGCGCTCACCGTTTGCTACCCCCCGCTACCAGCCGCTGCCGCCGCGTTCGCCGCCGTCGGCAGCGCTGCGGCGATGTGCTCCAGAGCGGCGTCGTCGATCGCCGCCGACACGAACCACGACTCGAACGCGCTCGGCGGCAGGTAGACGCCGGCGGCGAGCATCGCGTGGAAGAACGCCTTGAACGCGGGCACCTGCTGGGTGCGGGCGCTGTCGTAGTCGACCACGTCGGCGTCGGTGAAGAAGATCGAGAACATGCTGCCCGCGTACGACAGTCGGTGCGGGACCCCGGCGGCGGCCAGCGCGTCGGACGCCAGCTTGCCCACGACGGCGGCCGTGTCGTCGAGCTTGCGGTAGAGCGCGTCGTCGGCGAGTCGCAGCGTGGCCAGGCCAGCGGCGCAGGCCAGCGGGTTACCGGAGAGCGTGCCGGCCTGGTAGACCGGGCCGGCCGGCGCGAGCCGCGCCATGATCTCCGCCCGCCCGCCGAACGCCGCGGCGGGCAGGCCACCGCCCATGACCTTGCCGTACGTCCACAGGTCGGCGTCGGAGGCGTCGAGGCCGTGCCAGCCGGCGCGGGAGACCCGGAACCCGGTCATCACCTCGTCCACCACCAGCAGGGCGCCGTGCGCGTGCGCGATCCGGGCGAGTTGCTGGTTGAAGCCGTCCCGGGGGGCGACCACGCCCATGTTGCCGGCGGCGGCCTCGGTGATCACCGCCGCGATGTGCGGGCCCTCGGCGGCGAAGGCTTCCTCGACGGCCCGGATGTCGTTGTAGGGCAGCACTATCGTCTCGCTGGCCGCCGCGCCGGTCACGCCTGGCGAGTCGGGCAGGCCCAGGGTGGCCACGCCGGACCCGGCGGCGGCGAGCAGCGCGTCCACGTGCCCGTGGTAGCAGCCGGCGAACTTAATGATCTTGGATCGGCCGGTGAAGCCGCGGGCCAGCCGGATCGCCGACATGGTCGCCTCGGTGCCCGAGTTGACCAGACGGACCTGCTCCATCGGGGTCCGGTCGACAAGCTCGGCGGCCAACTCCACCTCACCCGGGGTGGGGGTGCCGAAGCTGGTGCCCCGGGCGGCGGCGGCCTGCACGGCGGCCACCACTTCCGGGTGGGCGTGCCCGAGGATCAGCGGACCCCACGAGCAGACCAGGTCGACGTAGCGGCGGTCGTCGGCGTCGTACAGCCACGGACCCTCACCACGGACCATGAAGCGCGGGGTGCCGCCGACCGCCTGGAAGGCGCGCACGGGGGAGTTCACCCCGCCCGGCACGATGGCGCGGGCGCGGTCGAACAGGGCCTCGGAGGCCGGCGCGACGGCTGGGTAGCGGCCGGATCCGGCGGAGAAGATGTCGGTCACGATGCCGCCATTGTGTCAGCGCCGCAGGGTCAACCAGCAGCCACCCCGCGCCGGGGTTACCGGGCTCACCCTGGCCGGTGGTGGTCGGCGGCGGCAGCGCGGGACCGAGGCGACTGCTCGATGACCTCGGCCGGGGTGGCTCTCGGCCTCAACAGGCCGGGCCGGACGGATCGCGCTAGGCTGACCGGGTGGATCGTGCCGAACTGTCCATCACGCTACACCGGACGGGCGACGAAGCAGTGCTGCGCCTGGCCGGTGAGATCGACATGCTCACGGCCGCCCAGCTCTCCACGGTGGTGAACGAGGTGCTGGCGGACCCACCCCCGCGGATCGTGCTCGATCTGGGTGGTGTCACCTTCTGCGACTCGCAGGGCCTGGGCACCCTCGTGGTGCTCAGCCGCAAGGCAAGCCACGCGCAGAGCCTGCTGATGCTCACCCACGTGGGCGATTTCCTGATCCGCGTGCTGGACATCACCGGCCTGCGCAGCGCCCTGATGATCCGCAACGACCAACCCACCGGCTAACCCCCCACCCCACCCACCCACCCCACCCCGGCCGGGCTCCCGCCCTCCGGGGGGTTGATCATGAAGTTATTGCCAAATTCTGTCCCATTTGTCGGCAATAACTTCATGATCAACGCGGCTCGGGGGCGGGCGCCCGTTACTGGGTGGGGATGTCTCGGGTTTGGAAGGTTCTCAGGGCCAAGGTCAGGAGGGCTGCGGTGATCGCCGTGAGGGCGGCCAGGGGGGTGGCCGTCCAGTTGTCGCCCAGGACCTGGGGGGTGTGGGTGAACGGGGAGACATCCAGGGCCCACTGGCTGAGCTTCAGCACCGCGCCGAGCTGACCGAGCAGCAGGCAGCCGGCGAGGATCCCCCAGGCGGCAAACGAGAACCGGGGCAGCCAGCCCACCAACAGCGCCGCCAGCCCGGCGAGCACCCACGCCGCCGGCACCTGGGCCAACCCCACGCCGAGCAGCCGGGGCACCTCGCCGCCGACATCGCCCACGCTGAGGCCGTACGACAGCCCCGTCGCGACTCCCGTCACGGCCAGCACCACCACCGGGCCGAGCAGCGCGAACAGCAGATGCGCCGCCAGCCAGCGGGACCTGCTCACCGGGGTGGCGAGCAGCGGTTCGGCCCGCCCGGCGGTCTCCTCGGCGCGAGCCCGCAGCGCGGCCTGGATGCCGTACCCGGCGGCGGCGAGCGCGGTCAGGCTCAACGTGCTGCCCAGGTACGCCTCGGCCAACGTCGTCGTGCCACCCAGCCGGGCCAGGATCTCGGCGACCTGCTGGTTGCCCTGCACCGCGTCGCCGGCCGCGTCCGCCGCGCCCCCGAGCACCAGACCGAGCAGCCCGAAGCCGACGGTCCAGCCGAACAACTGGCCGCGATGCAGCCGCCAGGCCAGGCCTAACGGGCCGGCCAGCGCGCCACCGGCGGTGGCCGGGCCGAGCCGGGGCGGCAGCACCCCGGCGCCCAGGTCCCGGCGCACCGAGACGGGGTACGCGACAAGCGCCACCACCGCGCTGAACAGGATCGGCAGCAGCAGCACCCACCAGCGCTCGGCGGCGAAGGCCCGCCCCCGGGGCGCCCAGCCCAGCGGCGAGAGCCAGCTCAACCACTCGGCCCTGCCGCCGGCGCCACCGGAGCCGCCGGCGTCGCCGCCGAGCCGCAACGCGAACGCCAGCCCCAGCACACCGAGGCCGATGCCGCGCGCCCCGCCGGCGCTCTCGGTGAGCTGCGCGGCCAGGCCGCCGACAGTGGCGAACGTGATGCCGGTCAGGGCCACGCCGGCACCGAAGAGCAGCGAACCCGCGCCGGGCAGACCCGCGGCGACCAGGCCGCCCGCGGTCAGCAGGCCGAGCAGCACATTCGCGGCGTACGTGACGAGCAGCGCCGCGGTCAGCCCGGCGTACCGGCCGAGGACCGTCGCGCCGAGCAACTCCCGCCGGCCGGCCTCCTCCTCGGTACGGGTGTGCCGTACCACAGTCAGCACGCTGGCCAGGGCGGCGATCACCGCGAGCAGGCCGGCCCGCTGGACGGTGAGCGCGCCGATGCTGTCGCCGTACACCGGGCCGAGCAGCGCGACGATCGACGGGTTGCTCGCCGTGCCGGCCAGGTAGGCGGCCCGCTCGGCGGCCGTCGGGTACAGGCCGGCGTACGCGCTGGCGTAGCTGGCCGGCAGTACGGCCAGCAGGAGAACCCAGATCGGCAGCACGACCCGGTCCCGCCGCAGGATCAGCCGCACCAGGTGCCGGGTGCCGGTGAACGCGCTCACGACAGCACCTGCTCGTGCTGGTAGTGCCGCAAAAACAGCGCCTCGAGCGTCGGCGGCTGGCTGATCAGACTCCGTACGCCGATCTCGGTGAGTCGACGCAGGGCCGCGTCCAACGCGCTGTCCTCCACGTCGAAGCGCACGCGCTGGCCGTCCACCCGCAGGTCGTGCACGCCGGTGAGCTGGCCCAGCCGGTCCGCCGGGCCGGTCAGTTCGGCCTCGATCGAGGTGCGTCGCAGGTGTCGCAGCTCGGTAAGGGTGCCGGTCTCCACGTCCCGCCCGTTGCGGATGATCGTCACCCGGTCGCAGAGCGCCTCCACCTCGGCCAGGATGTGGCTGGAGAGCAGCACGGTGCGACCGTCCGTCTTGGCCCGGCGGACCCAGTGTTGGAACACCTCTTCCATGAGCGGATCCAGCCCGGAGGTCGGCTCGTCCAGGATGAGCAGTTCGGCGTCCGAGGCGAGGGCCGCCACCAGGCCGACCTTCTGCCGGTTGCCCTTGGAGTAGGCCCGTCCCTTCTTGCGCGGGTCCAGTTCGAAGGAGTCGAGCAGTTCGGCCCGGCGGGCCGGGTCCAGCCCGCCGCGCATCCGGCCGAGCAGGTCGATGACCTCGCCGCCGGAGAGGTTGGGCCAGAGCGTCACGTCGCCCGGCACGTACGCCAGCCGCCGGTGCAGGGCCACCGCGTCCCGCCACGGGTCGCCACCGAGCAGGCGGACGGCCCCCGCGTCCGTCCGCAGCAGGCCCAGCAGGGCCCGGATGGCGGTCGACTTGCCGGCGCCGTTGGGGCCGAGGAAGCCGTGCACCTCGCCGGCGCGGACGGTCAGGTCCAGACCGTCGAGTGCCCGGGTCCGGCCGAAGGTCTTGACCAGGCCGGATACCTCAATGGGAGTTTCCATATATCGGAAGCTACACTCGTTTCACAAAGTTGTGAAGACTGTGCGATCTGGGCAGCATCGAGGGCCACACCAGCACGCGGGAGGGGACCACCATGGCAACCGGCGACAGCCACGACCCGGTGCACCTCTTCGTCGAGCGGATGGCCCTGACCTTCGCCGAGGTGGGTTTCCCGCGGATGGCCGCCCGGGTGTTGTTCACAGTGATGAGCGCCGACGATCCCCTCACCGCCGCCGAGATCGGCGATCGGCTCGGAGTGAGCGCGGCGGCGGTCAGCGGCGCGGTCCGCTACCTCACCCAGTTCGGCATCCTGATCCGCGAGCCGGTCCCCCGGTCCCGCCGGGATCGCTACCGGATGCCGGACAACCCCTGGTACGAGGCGACCATCACCAAGACCGGGATCTACAAGACGTTCATCGACGCGTCCGAGGGCGGTGTGATCGCCCTCGGCGGTCCGGAGACGCCGGCCGGCGAGCGGGTGGCCGAGATGCGCGACTTCTTCATCTTCGTCCAGGAAGAGATCGACTCGCTGGGCGAGCGGTGGCGGACCCGCCGGGCCGCCACCGGCCACACCCGACCCGGCGAGGCCTGAACGTCAGGCCGTGTTGCCCCAGCGGGCCTGCTCGAGCATGCGTACCGCCCGGTCGTGGGCCTCCGCGTCGTCGGAGCGCAGCAGGGTCGTCGCCTCGTCGACCGCGTCGGTGAGCCGCCGCCACTGCGTGTCGCGCTCCCGGACCAGATCCGACTGGGTGGCCAACTGCCGGGTCTTCACCCACAGCTCGACGAAGACCGATACCTTGGCCCGCAGCACCCACGGGTCGAACGGCTTGGTCAGGTAGTCCACCGCGCCCACCTGGTAGCCCCGGAGCGCGAGCTGGGCGTCCCGGTCGGCGGCGGTGAGAAAGATGATCGGCACGTGCCGGGTCCGCTCCCGCCGCTTGATGTGGCTCGCCGTCTCGAACCCGTCCATGTCCGGCATCTGCGCGTCGAGCAGGATCACCGCGAAGTCGTCCACGAGGAGCTGCTTGAGCGCCGCCTCACCGCTCTCCACCGCCACGGACTGGACCGGCAGGCCCTGGAGGATCGCCTCCAGGGCCGTCAGATTCTGCCGCCGGTCGTCCACGAGCAGCGCCTTGGCGATCTGGGTCACGAAGTCTCCTCGGTCCGGCTGCCGTTGATCCAGGACGACATCAACTCGATCAGGTCATCCAGGTCGACCGGCTTGGTGATGTAGTCGCTGCCGCCGGCCGCGAGCGCCGACTCCCGGTCACCCGGCATGGCCTTGGCGGTCAGGAAGACCACCGGCAGGTCAGCGAACCGGTGGTTGCGGCGAATCTGGCGGGTGGTCTCGTAGCCGTCCTGGTCCGGCATCATGGCGTCCATCAGCACGATGTCCACCTCCGGATGCTCGGCCAACAGGCGGACGCCGTCCGCCCCGTTGTCCGAGTACAGCACGGTCATCCCGTGCAGCTCCAAGGCGCTGGTCAAGGCGAAGACGTTGCGGACGTCGTCATCCACGATCAGCACCGTGGCGCCGTCAAGCTGACGGGTGGCCGGCGCCTCCGGCCGCTCCGGCAGCAGTTCCAGCGGCGGCATCAGCAGCGACGACGGCAGGCCGGCCCGCTGCGGAGACGGCAGCTGAGGCGCGACCACGGCATCCGGTGCCAGCACCTGCGGCACGAACAGGGTGAATGTCGAACCCTGCCCGGGCGCGGACGACACGGTGATCGTGCCGCCGATCAGCCGGGCCAGATCGCGACTGATCGACAGGCCCAGCCCGGTGCCGCCGTAACGGCGGCTGGTCGTGCCGTCGGCCTGCTGGAACGCCTCGAAGATGATCGACAACTTGTCGTCGGAGATGCCGATCCCGGTGTCGATCACGGTGAACGCGATCACCTGCTGCGCGTTCGTCAACGCTGGCACGTCGAAGACCGCGTTCTCCGCGGCCGGAGCGATCCGCAACGTCACAGCGCCGTTGTCGGTGAACTTCACCGCGTTGGAGAGCAGGTTGCGCAGGATCTGCTGCAACCGCTGCGCGTCGGTCACCAACGCCGGCGGCAGATCCTTGCTCACCCGTACCTGGAAGTCCAGGTTCTTCTCCTCGGCCTGCGGCGCGAACGCCTGCTCGACGTAACCGCGCAGCTCGGCGAAGCGGATCTCGGTCGGCTCGACGTCCATCCGACCCGCCTCGATCTTGGACAGGTCGAGGATGTCGTCGATCAGGCGCAGCAGGTCGGAGCCCGACCCGTGGATGGTCTTGGCGAACTCGATCTGCTTCGGGCTGAGATTCTGCTCCGAGTTCTCCGCAAGCAGGCGGGCCAACAGCAGCAACGAGTTCAGCGGGGTACGCAGCTCGTGGCTCATGTTGGCCAGGAACTCCGACTTGTACGCCGACGCCCTGGTCAGCTGCTGCGCCTTCTCCTCCAGGCCCAGCCGAGCCAGCTCGATCTCCCGGTTCTTCGTCTCGATGTTGCCCTTCTGCTCGGAGAGCAGAGTCGCCTTCTCCTCCAACTCGGCGTTGGTGCGCTGCAACTCCGCCGACTGCTCCTGCATCTCGTGTGCCAGCCGCTGCGACTGGGCCAGCAGCTCCTCCGTACGCCGGTTGGCCTGAATGGTGTTGACAGCGATGCCGATGGTGAGCACCAGCCGCTCCAGGAACGCGAGGTGCAGATCGGAGAAGGCCGAGACGCTTGCGAACTCGATCACGCCGAGCAGCTCACCCTCGAACAGCACCGGGAGCACCACCAGGTCGGACGGGGGTGTCTCGGCCAGCCCGGACCGCAGGGTGAGTCGGCTGTTCGGCGAGGCGCTGACCCGGATCGTGCGGCGGGACAGCGCGGTCTGCCCGACCAACCCCTCACCCGGCCCGAAGGTGACGTCGTTGCCCCGCGCCACGTACCCGTACGACGAGGTCAACCGCAGCCGCATGCTGCCGTCGGTGTCGTCGGCCAGGAAGAAGGCACCGAGCTGGGCGTCGACAAGCGGGGTCACCTCCATCATGATCATGCGGCAGACCTCGCCGAGATCGCGCTGGCCCTGCAACAGGCCACCGATCCGGGCCAGGTTGGAGTCCAACCAGCCCTGCTCGGCGTTCTTCTTGGTCGTCTCCCGGAGGGTGACGATCATCTGGTTGATGTTGTCCTTCAGCTCGGCGACCTCGCCCTGCGCCTTGACGGCGATCCGCTGGGTCAGGTCGCCTCGGGTCACCGAGGTGGACACCTGGGCGATGGCCCGCAGCTGCGTGGTGAGCGTCGAGGCGAGCTGGTTGACGTTCTCGGTCAGGTCGCGCCAGGTGCCGGACACGCCCTTGACCTGGGCCTGACCGCCGAGCTTGCCCTCGATGCCGACCTCGCGGGCCACCCGGGTCACCTCGTCGGCGAACGACGAGAGCTGGTCGACCATCGTGTTGACTGTCGACTTCAGCTCCAGGATCTCGCCCTGAGCGTCCACCGTGATCTTCTGGCTCAGGTCACCCTTCGCCACCGCCGTGGTCACCGACGCGATGTTGCGGACCTGGCTGGTCAGGTTCGACGCCATCGAGTTCACGTTGTCGGTCAGGTCCCGCCACGTACCGCTGACGCCCTTCACCTGGGCCTGACCACCGAGCTTGCCCTCGGTGCCCACCTCACGGGCCACCCGGGTCACCTCGTCGGCGAACGACGACAACTGGTCGACCATCGTGTTGACAGTCGACTTCAGCTCCAGGATCTCGCCCCGCGCGTCCACAGTGATCTTCTGCGACAGGTCACCCTTCGCCACGGCGGTGGAGACCTGGGCGATGTTGCGGACCTGGGCGGTCAGGTTCGACGCCATCGAGTTGACGTTGTCGGTCAGGTCCCGCCAGGTGCCGGCGACGCCGCGCACCTGGGCCTGACCGCCGAGCTTGCCCTCGGTGCCCACCTCGCGGGCCACCCGGGTCACCTCGTCGGCGAACGACGACAACTGGTCGACCATCGTGTTGACAGTCGACTTCAACTCCAGGATCTCGCCCCGCGCGTCCACAGTGATCTTCTGCGACAGGTCACCCTTCGCCACCGCCGTGGTCACCGACGCGATGTTGCGGACCTGGCTGGTCAGGTTCGACGCCATCGAGTTCACGTTGTCGGTCAGGTCCCGCCACGTACCGCTGACGCCCTTGACCTGGGCCTGACCGCCCAGGTTGCCCTCGGTGCCCACCTCGCGGGCCACCCGGGTCACCTCGTCGGCGAACGACGAGAGCTGGTCCACCATCGTGTTGACGGTGTTCTTCAGCTCCAGGATCTCGCCCTGGGCGTCCACGGTGATCTTCTGGCTCAGGTCACCCTTGGCCACCGCCGTGGAGACCTGGGAGATGTTGCGGACCTGGCTGGTCAGGTTGCCGGCCAACTGGTTGACGTTCTCGGTGAGGTCCCGCCAGGTGCCGGAGACCCCGCGCACCTGCGCCTGACCCCCCAGCTTGCCCTCGATGCCCACCTCACGGGCCACCCGGGTCACCTCGTCGGCGAACGACGACAACTGGTCCACCATCGTGTTGACGGTGTCCTTCAGCTCCAGGATCTCGCCCTGCGCCGCGACCGTGATCTTCTGCGACAGGTCACCGCGCGCCACCGCCGTCGAGACCTGCGCGATGTTACGGACCTGGGCGGTCAGGTTCGACGCCATCGAGTTGACGCTGTCGGTCAGGTCCTTCCAGGTGCCGGCCACGTTCGGCACCTCGGCCTGACCGCCGAGCTTGCCCTCGGTGCCCACCTCACGGGCCACCCGGGTCACCTGCTCGGCGAAGAGCCGCAGCGTGTCGGTGAGGTAGTTCATCGTGGCGGCCAACTCGGCCACCTCACCGCGCGCACCAACAGTGATCTTCTGCGACAGGTCGCCCTTGGCCACCGCCGTCGCCACCTGCGAGATCGACCGCACCTGGCCGGTGAGGTTCGACGCCATGGTGTTCACCGAGTCGGTGAGGTCCTTCCAGGTGCCGGCGACGCCCCGCACGTCGGCCTGGCCACCCAGCTTGCCCTCGGTGCCCACCTCACGGGCCACCCGCGTCACCTCGTTCGAGAACGAGGACAACTGGTCGACCATGGTGTTCACGGTGCGCCCGATGCGCAGGTACTCACCGCGCAGCGGCCGGCCGTCGATCTCCAGCGCCATGTGCTGGGACAGGTCGCCGTCCGCGACCGCCACGATGACCCGGGCGATCTCGGTGGTCGGTCGGCCCAGGTCGTCGATCAGCGAGTTGATCGCCCGCTGCCCCTCCGCCCAGGAGCCGTCCAGCCCCTCGTCGTCGAGCCGCTCGGTGAGCCGGCCGTCGCGCCCGACGATGCGGCTGATCCGCCGCAGGTCCAGGTACTGCCGCTCCTGGAGCGAGACCACCTCGTTGAAGGCGTCCGCCACCTCACCTGCCGCGCCAGCGCGGCGGGGAAGCCGGACCTTCAGGTCGCCGCGACCGATCCGTCGCAGTGCCTCGGTCAACTCACCGAGGAGCGCCTCGTGGTCGGGCGCGGACGGATCCGCCACCGACTGCTTCGCCGTGGTCATCATTCCTCGCTCCACTCGGGGGCTGCCGGTCCGTACGGACACACCGGCACCCCATATTGTGCCCGCGCGAGCCGTAGTGCCAGGGTGCGCGACCCGCCAACCGTCCCGGACCACCGCCCGATCCGCCCGATCCGGCCGAGCCCGGTCCGCAACTCCGCACACCTCGCAGCGCGGCCCAACCGGCGATCCCACACGCGCCGTGGGCGATCGGTCCTCCGACGGTGGCGGAAAGCGGAGGCGTTACTGATGATCGGCTTGGCACCTGATGGGGGGACGGTGGAGGATACGAGGGTGTCAGCCGAGGCGGGGCCCGCGACGGCCGGGGCCCGGGACGGGGCGACCCGGCGCGTCCGGCTACCCGCCGACCGTCGTACACCGGCCGCCGCCCGCGCCGTGGTCCGCTCGGTGTTGACCGAGTCACACCTGGACGAACTGGCCAACGAGGCCCTGCTGCTCACCACCGAGCTGACCACAAACGCCGTCGAACACGCCGGCACCGAGTTGGACATCGAGGTAGTGGCCGACCAGGTCGGGCTGACCGTCACCGTCTCCGACTTCGCCCCCGGCTCCGGCGACGAACTGACCATCGGCACCCGCAACGACTCCGCCGAGATCGACGAGGTCTCCGAACGGGGCCGAGGTCTGCTGCTTGTCGACCACTTCGCCAGCCGCTGGGGCACCACGTACCTGCCCACCGGCAAGGGTGTCTGGTTCCGGTTGGACCGCCCCGGCGCCAACCCGCGGACCGAGGACCCCGCCGGTGGCGACCCCCGGGTGGGCACCGACAAGTCCGCGCCGAGCGCCAGCGCGATGAGTGAACTCATGCAAACCGCCCCCGACCTGTACGCGGACGATCCGCTTCCCGACTTCGCCACCAACCTGCTCAGTCGGGTCGCCGAGATGGTGGGAGCGGCCGGCGGCACGATCCGCCTGGACCGGGGCGACGGACAGGGGCGCCAGGTGTTGGCCCGCTTCGGTCGACCGCCCCGCGCCGGCAGCGAGCTGCTCCGGGTGCCGCTGACGGTGCACCGCCCGTACGCCGGGGAGTTGGAGTTGGACGCCGCGCCGTCGGCGTACGCCCGGCCGTTGGCGGTGCTCACCGCCGAGCGGCTGTCGCTGCACCTGGAGAACGACCGGCTGCGCCGGGCCGACGTCCGCCGGCAGGTGTGGCTGACGTTCCTGGCCGAGGCGAGCGAGCTGCTCGCCCAGTCGTTGGACGTCGACCTGACGATGGCCCTGGTCCCGCAGCTGGTGGTGCCCCGGCTCGGCCAGTGGTGCGCGGTGCACACCGCAGACGAGTGGGGCCGGCTGCGGCTGGCGGCGGCCAGCCACGCCGACGAGTCGATGCTGCCGCAGCTGCACAAGGTGCTTGCCGAGACCGGGCCGGATTCCATCCAAGCTCGCCTGCGCGAGGCGTCCCGCAGCGCGGCGCAGATTCCGCTGGGCGGGCCGATGGAGGGCTTCGCCGTCCCGCTCATCGCGCGGGGGCAGCGACTCGGGACCCTGGCGGTGGGCCGACACCAGCGGCACCGGCACGACCCGGACGAGGTGGCAGTACTTGAGGACGTGGCCCGGCGGGCCGCGCTGGCCATCGAGAACGCCCGGATCCACGCCGAGCGGCGTCGGGTGGCGCAGACGCTCCAGCAGTCCCTGCTGCCGCCGGTGCTGCCGGTGGTGGACGGGATCGGCTTCGCCGCCGAGTACGTCCCGACCGGCGACGACGCCGAGGTGGGCGGCGACTTCTACGACGTGGTGCCGTTGCCCGACGGACGTTGGCTCGTCGTCATCGGAGATGTCTCGGGTAAGGGCGTCGAGGCCGCCGCGGTGACCGGGCTGGTCCGGGACGTGATCCGGGTGCTGGTCGGTGACGGCAAACCGTTACCGGAGGCGTTGGCGCGGCTCAACGAGACGCTTGTCGAGCGGGGCAGCGGACGTTACTGCACGTTGGCGCTGGCTGCGGTCGGGCCCGGCCAGGGCAACCAGTTGGACGTGTCGCTGCACCTGGCCGGGCATGACCAGCCGGTGCTGCTTGCCGCTGGCGGTGGCGCGGGGTTCGTCGGCGCCAGCGGCACCGCGCTCGGCCTGCTCGACGCGATCACCTCGCCAACGGCGACGATCACGCTCGCGCCGGGTGACTCGCTGATCTTCTACACCGACGGCGTCACCGAACGACGGCACGGCCGGGAGCTGTTCGGCACCGACCGACTGCGGGACGCTGCCGCGCCGCTGGCCGGCTATTCGGCCGACGTGGTGGCCGCCAGACTGCGCTCCGCCGCGATCAACTTCTCGGTGGAACCACCCCGGGACGACATCGCCATCCTGGTGCTCCGCAACGACGCGACCTGACCGTCGCCCGGCACCCGCGACCGGGGGCCGGGCACTAGATTGACGGGCATGTCGAGTGTCGCGCACGCCGCCCCGCACTCCCGGCCGTTGATCCGTGCCCTGATCGTCGCGCAACTGGCGGCCATCGGCGCGTTCCTCGCCGTGCTGCTGCTCTATCTGGGCCGCATGGCGACCGCCGGCGTCGGCCCGACGGACATGCTGACCGGCGCGTACGACCCGAAGGACCTGGTCCCGTTCGGGATGCACGGGGCGAACCCGTTCTACTGGCTCTACGCGGCGACGTCGGTGCTCTACCTGGTGGGAGCCGTGCTCGGGCCGCCGCTGGCGCTCGTCGCGGTGGCGCTTGCCGCCCGGGACCGCGAAGACCTTCCCCGGGCCACCCGCGTGCTGCTGCTCGTCGGTGCGGTGGGCACCCTGCTGATGGTGCTGGTCCGCTTCACCCCGCCGCTGCTCGACATGCACAGCTGGTGGATGGACTGACCGACCTGGGACCACGGCCCGGCACGCACCCTGACCCAATGATCGTGCTCGATCCCGGATGCAGTGGCCTCGTCGGCTTTCGACACCCCTCGTTCCAGGATCGAGCACGATCATGGGGGTGGCAGGTCGCGCGGTGGCAACGGCGCGGCTCACGACACCCCTCGTTCCAGGATCGAGCACGGTCATGGGGGTAGCACGTCGCGCAGGGGCAGCTGCGCGGTGGTCTCAGAGGCCGCCGGGGAGGCGCCCGGGGGCGAGCCGGTGGTCCGGATCGAGGTGCTCCTTGGCCGCCCGCAGCTGGGCCAGGCCGGCCAACTCGCCCCAGAGGTCGACCGCCTGGCGGACCGCCGCCGGAGCGGAGACCACCACACAGCGGCCCTGCCGGGCCAGTAGCACCCCCCGGACGGCGGCCAGGATGGACGCCACCCGATCGGGCGCCAACGCTCCGGGCAGTGCCGCGTGCACCACACCCAGCCCGGCGGACCCGCGCACCGGCACCGGCCCGCCGGCCGCGTCGCGGAGCGCGTAGACGGCGGCGTGCAGATCGCCGATCGGCACCTCCAGGCGCAGTGCCGTGTCGCCAGGCGCGAACGGATAACGACGCCACCACGTCGGCGCGGAGTGGGCGATTGTCGCCTCCCCGTGCAGCAGCCCGACCAGGTGCTCGGCGCGCTCGGTGACGTCGGCCGGGCCACCCTCCAGCAGCACCACCAGGCTGCCCGCCCGGGACGGGGCCCCGGGCCGCCCGGACATCGACGGGTGGCGCTCCCGGGCCGTCGCGGACGGGTGGCCGGGCGGGTACGGCGTGCGTGGTCGGGGGGTGCCACCGGGCAGGTCCAGCTCGACGGCCGCCGGTTGCAGTCGGGCGGCGAGGATCGTCCGGATCAGGTCGTGCACCTCCAGCGGCGTCCACACCGGGCGGGACACCCAGAGCCGGCTCGCCGGCATCGGCTGCACCCGCAGACTCGCCGAGACCAGCACCCCGAGCGCGCCCTGGGAGCCGCAGAGCAGCCGGGCCAGGTCGAGGCCCGGCGCACCACCCCCGGCGCTCACCAACTCGCCGTCGGCGGCGAGGTAACGGAGACCGAGCAGTTGGTCGCAGGGACTGCCGTGGCGGTGACGCAGCGGGCCGGCCTCACCGGCGGCCAGCACCCCGCCGAGGGTCGCTCCGGGTGACGGGGCGTCCATCGCCAGCCGCTGCCCGGTGCGCTCAAGCGTGGTCTGCACCGCTCGCAGCGGGGTGCCGGCGCCCACCTCGGCCACCGGTGCGCCAACCGGTTCGTGACCGATGCCGGCCAGCCGGCCGGTGTCGAGCATGATGTCGACCTGCACGGGGGTGGCACCCCAGTCGATCTTCGTGCCGGCCCCCCGGGGGACCACCGCCAGGTCGTGCGCGGCGGCCAGCCGCAACACCTCGGCAGCGGCGTGCGGACCGCCCGGCACCGCCACCCAGCGCGCCCGCCGCCCGGCCACCTCGTCGGCCGCACCACCGAGCCGGGAGAACGGCGGACCGCAGATCGCCGCCAGTCGTCGGGTGATCTCGAGAGCGCCGGACCGGCCGAGGGAACTCGCTGCTGCCGCCATGCCGGCTATCGTACATGTGTTCGAATGCCGAGGTGCTGTCGATCGGGATGCCGCGGGTACGGCTCACCGCAGGCCCCGACCGGTAACGTGGCGCCGTGACCACCGAGACTGCCCCGCCCGCGGCGAAGCGGGTGCCCAGCGAGCGCAGGCACCATGGCGACACCGTCATCGACGAGTACGCCTGGCTCGCCGCCAAGGACGACCCGGAGACGATCGCCTACCTGACCGCCGAGAACGAGTACACCGACGCTCGTACGGCGCACCTGGCCACGCTCCGCGAGGAGCTGTTCGAGGAGACCCGCCGCCGCACCCGGGAGACCGATCTGTCCGTGCCGACCCGCAAGGGCGGGCACTGGTACTACACCCGGACGGTCGAGGGACAGCAGTACGGGGTGCAGTGCCGGCGCGCGGTACGCGACGGCGAGACCGAACCGCCGGTCAGCGCGGACGGCGCCCCGCTCGACGGTGAGGAGGTGCTCCTCGACGGCAACCTGCTCGCCGAGGGGCACGACTTCTTCTCGCTCGGCGCGTTCGACGTCAGCCCGGACGGTCGCTGGTTGGCCTACTCCACCGACTTCTCCGGCGACGAGCGGTTCACCCTGCGTGTGAAGGACCTGACCACCGGCGAGTTGCTGCCCGACGAGGTGCCCGACACCTTCTACGGCACCGCCTGGTCGGCCGACGCCTCGGTGCTGTTCTACGTGACTGTGGACGACGCCTGGCGGCCCAACCGGGTCTGGCGGCACACCGTCGGCTCGGCCGCCGCCGACGACGTGGTGGTCCACCAGGAGGACGACGAGCGGTTCTGGGTCGGTGTGGAGCTGACCCGCTCGGAGAAGTTCATCCTGATCGACATCCACAGCAAGGTGACAAGCGAGGTGCTGGTGATCCCCGCCGGCAACCCGACCGGCGTGCCGGCCGTCATCGCACCCCGACGCCAGGGCGTCGAATACGCGGTGGAACACCACGGCCACCGTTTCCTGATCCTGCACAACGACGGCGCTGAGGACTTCGCGCTGGCGTTCACCTCGGCGGACGCGCCCGGCGACTGGGTGCCGGTCATCGAGCACACCCCCGGCACCCGGCTGGAGGCAGTGGACGCCTTCGCGAACCATTTGGTGGTGTCACTGCGCACCGACGGGCTCACCGGCCTGCGGGTGTTACCGGTGGGCAGCGACGACTCGTACGACATCGACTTCCCCGAGCCGCTGTACAGCGTCGGTCTGGACGCCAACCCGGAGTACCGCACCGGGCAGGTCCGGCTGCGCTACTCCTCACTCGTCACACCGGACTCGGTGTACGACTACGACCTGGTCACCCGGCAGATGGTGCTGCGCAAGCAGAAGCCGGTGCTGCCCGGCCCGGACGGACGGCCGTACGACCCGGCCGAGTACGAGCAGCACCGGGACTGGGCGCTCGCCGACGACGGCACCCGCGTGCCGATCTCGCTGGTCTGCCGGGTCGGCACCCCCCGGGACGGCTCGGCGCCCTGTGAGCTGTACGGGTACGGCTCGTACGAGGCCAGCATGGACCCGTGGTTCTCGGTGGCCCGACTGTCCCTGCTGGACCGGGGCGTGGTCTTCGCGGTGGCGCACACCAGGGGCGGCGGCGAACTGGGCCGACGCT
Organism: Micromonospora sp. NPDC049044; assembly: GCF_040649215.1. Lineage (NCBI taxonomy): Bacteria > Bacillati > Actinomycetota > Actinomycetes > Micromonosporales > Micromonosporaceae > Micromonospora > Micromonospora sp. NPDC049044. Next base: position 131,425 of record NZ_JBEZFA010000007.1, read on the forward strand.
GGTACGACCAGGGCAAGCTGCTGGCCAAGAAGAACACCTTCACCGACTTCGTCGCCTGCGCCCGGCACCTGGTCAAGGCCGGCTGGACGGGCAGCGACCGACTGGTCGCCCGGGGCGCGTCGGCCGGCGGCCTGTTGATGGGCGCGGTCGCCAACCTGGCTCCGGACGCGTTCGCCGGCATCGTGGCGCAGGTGCCGTTCGTTGACGCGCTCACGTCGATCCTCGACCCGTCGTTGCCGCTCACCGTCACCGAGTGGGAGGAGTGGGGCAACCCACTTGAGGACCCCGAGGTGTACGCGTACATGAAGTCCTACACGCCCTACGAGAACGTGGCAGCTGTGGACTACCCGGCGATCCTCGCTGTGACAAGCCTCAACGACACCCGGGTGCTCTACTCGGAGCCGGCGAAGTGGATCGCCCGGCTGCGGGCGGTCGCCCCGGGCGGCGACTACCTGCTCAAGACCGAGATGGGTGCCGGGCACGGTGGCCCGAGCGGTCGCTACGACTCGTGGCGCGAGGAGGCGTTCATCAACGCCTGGATCCTGGACCGCATCGGCCGCGCCTGACGATGAGGGCGGCGGCGATGACCGACGAGGACGAGCCGGGGTCGGCGCCCCGGCGCGCGTCCGCGTGGATGATCCTCGCCGTGGTCGCCGCCGCCCTGCTCGTCTGCTGCTGCTCGGCCGCCGTGGGCCTGCTGATCTCCTGGTCGGCCGGGCTCTTCCACAGCCCGACCTGACCGGCCGGCGGCTGACGTCGACGAGGCGTCAGCCGCGGCCGGCGCCGATCAGCGCCGCCGCCTCGCCGGTGCGCACCATCCGCTGCCAGCGCAGCCGGTTGCCGATCAGCGCGGTGACCACCGACTGCACCACCACCAGGTACATCAGCTGCCGGTAGACCAGTTGCTGGAACGGCAGCGCCCACAGTGGTCCGTACCGCTCCCGGTCCAGTCGCAGCGCGTACCCGGCGGTGGCCGCCTGGAGCAGCAGCAGCCCCACCCAGGCCAGGGCGAGGGTCGACCAGGGCAGGAAGAGCAGGCCGTACACGGCGAACACGTCGACCGCCGGCGCGGTGAGCGGCAACACGATCTGGAACACCGTGAGGTACGGCAGGCCGCGCCGCCCCAACTTTCCGCCGGCACCCGACTCGCGCAGCGCGTGCCGGTGCTTCCACATCGCCTGCATGGTGCCGTAGCACCAGCGGTAGCGCTGTCGCCAGAGCTGGCGCAACGACGACGGGGCTTCGGTCCAGGCGATGGCCGACTCCTCGTAGACGACCCGCCAGCCGGCCCGGAGCACCTTCATGGTCAGGTCGGTGTCCTCGGCCAGCGTGTCCGACGGCACCCCGCCCACCCGCAGCAGCACCTCGCGGCGGAACGCGCCGATCGCGCCGGGGATGGTCGGCATGCACTCAAGCACGTCGTACATCCGTCGGTCGAGGTTGAAGCCGATCACGTACTCCAGGTGCTGCCACCGGCCGAGCAGCCGACGTCGGTTGGCGACCTTGGTGTTGCCGCTGATCGCGCCCACCGACGGGTCGGCGAAACCCTGCACCAGCCGGCGCACGGTGTCCGGCTGGAATACGGTGTCCCCGTCCACAAGCACCAGCAGGTTCGCCCGGGCGGCCCGGATGCCCGTGTTCAGCGCCGCCGGCTTGCCGGCGTTGGCCTGCCGGATCACACGTACCCCGCGCAGTCGCATCCGCTCGACGATGTCGGCGGTGCCGTCGTCCGACCCGTCGTCGACCACGATCACCTCCAGCGCCGGGTACGCGCTGGCCAGCAGCGACCGGACCGTGGCGGCGATGTTCGCCGCCTCGTTGTACGCGGGCACGATCACCGAGACGGGTTCCCGCACCTCCGGCTGATACCGGCGGGGACGGCGGACCCGGCGCACGTGCCGCTGGGCGCAGCACACCTGCACCGCGAGACGGGCCACGCCGAGCATCAGCGCGGTGGCGAGCAGCACGTTCATCACGTCGGCCGACCAGCGGGCAGCGGTCTGGGTCCAGCGCAGCGCGGTGCCGCTCAGCCGAGCGCCGACGCCCGCCGGGACCATGGACGGCGGGGCGTCGATGCCGGCGGAAACTGTGGTGAACCGGTAGCCCTGATCGCCCAGCGCGGGCAGCAGCCGGTCCAGCGCGGCGAGGGTCTGCGCCCGGTCACCGCCGCCGTCGTGCATCAGCACCACCGCTCCCCGACCCCGCTTCGGGGTGGCTGCCCGCACGATCTGGTCGGCTCCGGGGCGCTGCCAGTCCCTGGTGTCCAGGTCGGTGAGCACCGCGACGTGCCCGGCACCGGCGGCGGCGCGCAACGCGGCGTACTCGGGCCCGGTAAGCGCCGCCGGCACCGAGGAGAACGGCGGCCGGAACAGGGTGACCTCCCGGCCGGTGGCCGACGCGACCGCCTTGCGGGTCAGCGACAGTTCGAGGTCACGACGCCACGGCGACACGTCGGCGAGGTTGGCGTGGGTGAACGTGTGCGACCCGATCTCGTGCCCCTCGGCGAGGATTCGCCGGACCAGTTCGGGATGCTCGTTGACCCGGGCGCCCACCACGAAGAAGGTGGCGTGCGCGCCGTGTCGGCGCAGCACGTCGAGGACCTGCGGCGTCCAGCTCGGGTCCGGTCCGTCGTCGAAGGTCAGCGCGATGGTGCGGTCCGGCAGCGCCCGGCTGGCCGGTTCGGCGCGGTCCAGCCGCAACACCGGGCCACCCGAGCCGACTGCGGCCGGGACGTCCGGCGCGGGCCGGGCGGTGGCGTTCCCCGAACCACCGGCGAGGCCACTCACCACGCCGTTGACGGTGAGCGCCGCGAGCAGCAGGAGCAGCCCGAGCAGGAGCAGCAGCCAGTGGGCCCGAGGGTCACGACGGGCAACGTGTCTCGCCATCGTCACTGCGGCTTACCGGGCGCCCTGCTCGGCTTGGCGGTGTTGCGGTGCTCGTCGCCGCGACCCGGTCGGTCGGTGGCGGACGGCGCCCCGGTGGTCGTGGCGGTCGTACCGGCCGTGGTGGGGGTCCGGTCGCCTACGGTCGGGGTGGCGCGCGGCAGCGGCGCCGTCGTGCGGGTCACCGGCGACGGCGACCTGGCCTCCCGGGGCTGTTTGACCCCGTCCACGCCGGCCTCCACCGGGCGCGTCCCCCGGGAGTCGTCCGACCAGCCGGGCAGCGGCACCGAGGTGTCCAGAAAGAGGCCCGCGGCGATCAGGGCGAGGCTGGTGAGCAGGCCAAAGCCCATCACGGTGCCCGCGATGACGGTCAGCCGACGACGACGCCCGCTGCCGTCGACGAACACCGGCGGGGCGGAGCCCGGTTGGTTGTGCATCTGGCCAACTCCCACCGTTACCGTGCCGGGACCGTCAGGTCCGACACCGGAGACCCGACCGTCCGGGCCTCTGGTGCACACAGCGGCACCGCCACCAGCGGTGTTACATCGACTCAGGCCGGGCGCGGCCCGTCCACCGCGGTGGGGTGGGGTTACCGGGTGGCGGGCCAGGTGGGGGTGCGCCCGGTCTGGGTCAGCAGGCGGGCCAGGTCCGGAGTCGGGGTCGGGGTTGTGGGGCTCGGCACCGGCTCGGCGAAGACGCCCATCTTGCGGGCGGTGGGGCCCAACTGCTCGACCAGCCCGTGCAGCTCGGCCACCGCCTCCGGGGCCGGCTGGTACGCCTGGCCGGTGGCGACGGCGAGGTCCCAGCCGTGCACTGTCAGGTCCAGCAGGGCCATCCCGCCGACGACGGTCTGCGGCAGGCCCATGCCCGGCGACAAACCCTCCAGTGTGGACGGGTCCGACCACGCCGCGACGAGCCGGCCGGTCTCCACCTCGAACCGGTCCTGCCAACCGTCGCCGAGGTGGTCGGGCTTCTCGGCCCACTCCACCTTCCGCTTGTCGGCCAGGTCCTGGAAGTTGACCACCACCTCGAACAGGTGGTTGAGCAGGTCACGGACCAGGTAGTCACGGCATGGGGTGGGCAGTTCGAGCTGGTCGTCGGCGATGCCGCGCACCACGTCGACGGTTCGCGGCGCGGCAGCCGCCAGCAGGTCGCTAGTCTGAGTGGTCATAGGGCCAGCGTATGAGGGTGGTCTTGAACGAATGCGACAGCGACCGCGTGCCGACAGCCGGGGCATCCTCGACCCCGCGCGGATGCTGCGCGAGGTGCGCTTCCGACGGCACCTGCCGGCGGAGCCGCTACGCCGCTGGGTCGAGCACTACTGGTTGATCGACTGGGCGTTGAGCGCACCGTTCGAGCAGCGGGTCGTGCCGCACCCGACGGTGAACGTGGTGTTCCAACGTGACGGGGACGGCCCCGAGTTCGGCGAGGTGGCCGGGGTGGGCCGCGACCTGTTCCGGATCACGCTCACCGGCACCGGTCGGGTGTCCGGGGTGCAGTTCCGTCCGGGCGGCTTCCACCCGTTCTGGCGGCGGCCGGTCAGTGAGCTGACGGGGCGTCGGGTGCCGCTGCCCGCCGGCCGACTGGCGGCACCGGACGAGGTGGTGTGCGCGGGCGACGACGATGAGCGCTGCCGGGCACTGGACACCCTCCTCACCGGCTGGCAGCCCGAGCCGGACCCGATGGCCGAGGAGGCCGTCCGGCTGGCCGAGGCGATCCGCACCGACCGGATGGTGCTGCGGGTGAACGACTTCGCCGCGCGGCACGACGTTCCGCTCCGCCGGTTGCAGCGGCTCTTCCTGGAGTACGTGGGGGTCGGGCCCAAGTGGGTGATCCGCCGCTACCGGCTCCTGGAGGCCGCCGAACAGGCGTCCAACGGCCCTCTGAACTGGGCGGACCTCGCCGCCGACCTGGGCTACAGCGACCAGGCCCACCTGGTGCGCGACTTCACCACTGTGACCGGGGTGTCACCCGCCGCGTACGCCCGCTCGGTGCACTGAGGCCGCGTCGGCTCAGTGCCGGCGCAGGACGACCACTGCGACGTCGTCCTGGATCTCCGGTGGGGCCAGTTCCGCGAGCAACCGGGCGCAGAAGCGGTCCAGGTCACCGTCGACGGTCGCGGCGCTCGCGGCCAACGCGACAAGCCCTTCGTCGATGGTGGAGTCCCGCCGCTCGATCAGCCCGTCGGTGTAGAACACCAGCGTGGCACCGGCCGGCAGCACGAACTCCAGGTCGGCCGGGCGCGGCGCGCGGACGCCGAGCAGCGGCGCGGAGTGCTGCACGAACTCGACCTTGCCAGCCAGGTTGAGCAGCGGTGGTAGGTGCCCGGCACTGGCCAGCCGGACCCGCCCGGTCGGCGGGTGCAGCAGCAGCACGCAGAGCGTCGCCACCTCGTTCGGCAGCAGCGTGCGCATCAGCTCGTTGACCCGGTGCAGGATCTCGCCGGGCTGGTGGCCCTCGACCGCGTACGCCCGCACCGCGTGTCGCAGCTCGGCCATCACTGTCGCCGCGTGCAGCGAGTGGCCGGCGACGTCCCCGATCGCCAGCAGCAGGTGCCCGTCGAGCATCACCAGCTCGTAGAAGTCGCCGCCCACCTCGGTCTCCGCGCTGGCCGGCTCGTAGCGCACCGCCAGATCCAGGCCGGCGACAGTGGGCAGCCCACGCGGGAGCAGACTGCGCTGGAGGGTGACCGCGATCCGGTGCTCCTCGTCGAACGAGCGCTGCGCCTCCACCGCCGCCGCTACCGCCTGGGCGAGCTGCTTGAGCACCGGGGTTCGCGCGGTCTGGGTGGCGGTCGGGACCACCACGTACAGCGGGGCGCGGTCCTCGCGCAGCTTCGCGGCGGCGACCGTCACCGTGTCGTTCGCCGGCCAGTCGACAAGTGCCCAGTCCGCCGGGGCCTCCACCCGGACGGTGGCGCCGGTCGGCACTCCGGTGTCGTCGACCACCCACGGCACCACTGTGGCCACCGCGCCGGGGCCGGCGCAGATCCCCGCGATGCAGTCACCCTCGAAGGTCTCGGCGACCACCGCCGCCGGGCTCTTGAAGATCTCTGCGGCGCCCTCGGCGGCAGCCTCCAGCAGGCGCACGAAGGTCGGTGCGGCGTGCACCGCCACTGTCGTGTCGGCCAGCCCGAGCAGCCGCTCGGCGAGCAGTTCGGCGCGCTGCCGGGCCTGGTAGTAGCGCAGCACCGCCCGGACTGTGGCGACCAGCTCCTCCGGCTCGATGGGCTCGGTCAGGTACGCGTCCGCGCCCCGGGTCAGCCCCTGGGCACGATCGGAGACGTCCACGGCGTGCGCCGACACGTGGATCACCGGCAGCACCGCATGCCGCGCCTTGATCTGTTCGCAGACCTCGTAGCCGCTCAGGTCGGGCAGTCGGACGTCGAGGACCACCAGGTCGATCCGGTCCACCTCGACCCGGGCCAACGCGTCGGCGCCGTTCTCGGCCTCGAGCACCGTGAACCCGGCCCGGGTCAGCCAGCTGACCAGCAGGTAACGCTTGGTACGACTGTCATCGACCACCAGGACGGTCGCCGGCATGCCGTCCACGCCGTCACGCCTCGTCTGCGGGTAGGGAGACGGTGAAGGTGCTGCCCTGCCCCGGTGCGCTGGTCAGCTCCAGCGCCCCACCGAGCAGCGTCACCAACCGCCGGGCGTACGGCAGGCCGAGGCCGGTGCCGCCGACCCGGGTTGCGCCGGGCACCTGGTAGAACTCCTCGAAGATCCGGTCGTGCAGCTCGGGAGCGATGCCGTTGCCGGTGTCACTCACCTCGAATTTCCACAGGTCGTCGTGCCGGTGGGCGCGCAGTCGCACCTCGCCGCGCTCGGTGAACTTCAACCCGTTGTGCAGCAGGTTGCGCAGCACCTGGCCGAGCAGCACCTCGTCGGTGCGCAACGTGGCCGGCGCGGTCGGCTCCTCCACCACCAGCTCCACCTGCGGGCGGGTTGCCAGGGCGCGCAGTGTGCCGCGTAGCTGCCCGAAGACCAGACGCAGATCGACGTCGGCCCAGTCCGGTTCGATCCGACCGGACTCCGCCTTGGCGAGATCCAGCAGCTCGTTCACCAGGTTGAGCAGGTCCGCCGCCGACGAGCGGATCAGGTCGATCTGGCGTCCCTGCTCGTCGGTGAGCGGGTCGGAGGCGGAGTCGGTGAGCAGTCGCCCCAACCCGATGATCGCGGTGACCGGGGCGCGCAGCTCGTGGCTGACGTTGGCCAGGAACCGGCTCTTCGACTCACTCGCCGCACGGAGCTGGGCCGACTTCTCGTCCAGCTCGGCGTAGAGGGCCACGACGCCCCGGTTGGTCTCCTCCAGCTCCTCGGTGAGCTGGTTGTAGAGCGCCAGCACCCCCCGGTTGGTCTCGGCCAGCTCCTCGTTCAGCACGGCCAGCTCGTCGCGCTGACTGCGCACCTCGTCGAGCGCGGCGATGAGCTGCCCGTTCTGCACGGTCAGCTCGTCAAGCGCGCTGGACGGCGCGGTCCGGCCGAGTTCGGTACGGAACTCGGCGAGCCGCTCCGGGGTCGGCGTCGGCGCGCTGGCCGGAAGTCGTCGGGACATCCTTACGACCGTAACCCCGTCGACGGTCGACACGCTCAGTGTGTCGACCAGTCGGGACACCGCGCCGGACTGCGGCTGGTAGCCGGCGCCGGGGAGCGCGGTCACCGGGGCCAGGTCAGCGCGCAAATGGTTCCGGCCGTCGCCGCCCGGGTCGACGTGGAAGGAGACGTCCGCACCGCCGGTCGTGCGCAGCAGGTCCCGGGCGACCTCGCTGAGCGCCGTGGCGATCCGTACCTGGTCCTGGCGTTCGAGACCGACCACCGCGGCCACCTCGCGGCCCCGTTGACGGATCACGAAGATGTCCTGCTCGACCCGCAGCGCCATCTGCAGCAACGGCAGGGCGGCCGGCTCGCCGGTCATGCCCAGGACCTCGCCACCAGTACACAGGCGTCATCACGTCGCACACCAGCATCGCGCAGCAGGGTCGCCGCCATCACCAGCGGGGACCGCTCGGCCAGGCCCGGGTAGTCGGTCAACCGCCAGCGGTCGACCACACCGTCGCTGTGCATCACCAGTCGGGCCCCCGGAGCGAGCGGGTAGTCGTACTCCCGGATCGTCGGCCGTTGGTGCCCGGCGATGCCGGGCAGTGACACCAGCCCGCGGCGCCGACCGTCGCCCTCGACGACCACACCGGCGATGTTACCCAGGCCGGCGTAGCGCAGCACACCGGCGGCCGGTGCCAGTTCGGCGACGGCGAGTGCGGCACCGCGGGTGTGCGACATGCTCCGGTGCAGGTGACCGACGACCACCGCCGGTGATCCGGCGGGAGCGTCCCGGAACGCGGCGAGCGCCGCGTCGGTGGCGGCGGCGGCCAGCGGGCCGTGCCCCAACCCGTCGCTCACCAGCACCTGGTGCCGCCCGTCGGCGATCCGGACGGCGTACCCGTCGCCGCTCACCGTTTCGCCGGTCAGCGGTCGGGTGAGGGCAGCTGCCCAGGACGGCTCTGCCGGCTCCCTCGGCCAGACCTGTACGGCGAGCACGGTGCCCCGGCCGGTGAGCGAGTATCCGTCGAACCAGCTGGCCTGCCGCACGATGGCGCCCAGCCCGATGCCGAGCGTGCCGGTGGTGGAGTGCCCGTCCCGGGACGAGACGGTCAGGTCGGCCATGCCAGGTCCGGAGTCGATGGCGATCAACTCCACGCCCGCCTCCCCGGCTCGGCGTACCGGCCGGAGCAGCAGGACGCCCTCGTCGGCGTGCTTGACCAGGTTGCTGGTCAGCTCGGCGGCAACGATGGCCAGGTCGGCGATGCGCGCCTCGCCCATCTCCACCTGCGCGCCGAGGCGTTCCGCGGCACGCCGGACGGCGCTCGCCGCGCTGCTGGCCTCCACCCGGAACCAGATGCCACTGTCGGTGACCGCGTCGGCGTTCACCGGGACCACTTGGTGACCGTTATCCGTGTGCCGGCCTGCGGGGATGTCTCGATCTCGAATTCGTCGACCAGTCGGCGGGACCCGCTGAGCCCGAGGCCGAGCCCGCCACCGCTGGTGTAGCCATCGGTCATCGCCAGGTCGAGGTCCGCGATGCCCGGTCCGGAGTCGGCGAACACGATCTGCACGCCCTTGCGTCGACCGTTGTCCACGATCGTCACCTCGACCGCCCCTCCACCGCCGTAGACCAGGGTGTTGCGGGCCAACTCGCTCGCCGCGGTGACCACCTTGGTCTGGTCGACGAGGGACAGCTTGACGGCCACCGCCACGGCGCGGACCAGTTGCCGGACCCGTACCACATCCTCGTCGCTGCGAACCGACTGCGCCTGTGGCTGGCCCAGGTCGATGCCCGCGGTCACAGCGTGGCCGTCTCGGCGTCCGGATCGTCGTCGAGCTGGGAGTCGAGCTCGTCGGCGTGGGCCCCCGCGATCAATTCCATGCCGCGCTCGACGTTCAGGGCGGTACGGATGCCGTTCAGCGACAGCCCCAGCTCGACGAGGGTGATGGCGACGGCGGGGCGCATCCCGACCACCACCGTCTCGGCGTCGAGCACCTTGGAGATCGACGCGATGGTGGAGAGCATCCGCCCGACGAAGGAGTCGACTATGTCAAGCGCGGTGATGTCGATGATGACGCCGTGGCAGCCGGTGTCGACGATCCGCTCGGCGAGGTCCTCCTGGAGCGCGACAGCCGTCTGGTCGGACATGTCCACCTGGATGGACACGAGCAGAATGTCCCCGATCTTGAGGATCGGCACCCGTTCCATCAGGCGTCCCGCCGCGGCCGACGGCGGGCGGTCTCCACGCCGGTGAGGCGCAGCACGTGGCGCAGCGCGTCGGCGAGGCTCGCCTTGGTGGCGATGTCGCCGAACTCGATGCCGAGCGCCACGATGGTCTGCGCGATCTGCGGGCGGATGCCGGAGATGATGCAGTCGGCGCCCATCAGCCGGGCGGCCACCACGGTCTTCAGGATGTGCTGGGCGACCTGGGTGTCCACCGCCGGGACGCCGGTGATGTCGATGATGGCGTACGGGGAGCCGGTGTCGACGAGCGTCTGCAGCAGCCGCTCCATCACCACCTGGGCCCGAGCCGAGTCCAGCGTGCCGACGAGCGGGACGGCGACGACGCCCTCCCAGAGTTTGACCACCGGCGTGGAGAGTTCGAGCAACTGCTCGGCCTGATCGGCGATCAGGCTCTCCCGGGTGCGGACGAAGCTCTCGAAGGTGAACAGGCCCATCTCGTCGACAAGCCTGGCGAAGGCGACGTAGTCGGGCAGCGCGTTCGGGCCGCCGGTCTCCTGCACCAGCTCGGCCAGCACGTCCTTGAGCGCGAAGATGCTTACCGTGGTCTCGGTGGCCGAGAAGCCCTGCCGGGCCCGGCCGCGGGACAGCTCGGAGAGCGCGGCGCGCAGTTCGGCGGCGGTGTCGGCGGACAGGTTGATGTCACCGTGCTCGCTCGTGGTGACGATCGCGCGGTGCAGGTCCTGGACCTGTCGGCGCAGCTCGGCCTGGCTCAGCCGGCCCCGCAACGAACTGGTGACGATCTCGGTCCACCGAGTCGTGACCCGGTCGGCCTGCCCGCTGAGCAGCGCGGCGAGCCGACTACTTTCTTCGGTGCTCAACGCCATTTCGAACCCCCTTGACCTGGACCGGGCGGACTCTATCACCGGGGCCTGATCAACTACTTGCCCCGTAGCAACGGAATGACGATGCCCACCGGATGCTGGCTCCCGTTCTGCGTACGAGCCCTGTCGTGGGATACCGTTCCTCCGATAACAGGAGGTCTGGCGAATGTCGTTGACGGTGCACACGGAACAACGCGGCGACGTGGTCGTCGTGTCGGTCGCGGGCGAGCTGGATATGGCCACCGCACCGCAGCTCCAAGACCAGATCACCGACCTGCTCGACAAGGGCCGCAGCCGGCTGGTGTTCGACCTGGCCGACGTCTCGTTCTGCGACTCGACAGGTCTGTCGGTCTTCGTCCGCGCCAAGAACAGCTGCGACGAGGCGGGCGGCGTGGTGCGCCTGGCCGCCCCGCAGCGGGGTGTGCTGCGCATCCTCGAGGTGAGCGGGCTGGTCGAGGTGCTGCACACCTATCCGACGGTGGACGAGGCGGTTGCCGGCGAGCCGACGCCAGCCTCCTCCTGACCGCAGTCGCTTGTCACTCGTCCTCGACGTAGCGGGGACGAGCGATAGCCAGGCCCGCCGTCGTCTGCACGGCCAGCGCGCCGAGCAGGAACCCGATCGGCGCGGTCCAGCCGCCGGTGACCTCGTAGAGGATGCCGACAAGCAGGGGCCCGAGGGCGGCGATCACGTAGCCGGTGCTCTGCGCGAACGCGGAGAGCGCGACGGTCCCCTCGGCGGTGCGGGCGCGCAGGCCGATGGCGGTCAGGATCATCGGGAACGCGCCCTGACCGATCGCCAGTAGCGCGACCCAGAGCAGTGCGGCACCGCGTGGGGCGAGCGCCAGCCCCAGGTAGGCGAGCGTCGACGCGGTGGTCAGCCCGAGCACCAGCGGACGCAGGCTGCTCAGTCGACCCGCCACGGTGGGCATCAGCAGTGCGATAGGCACGCCGAGCGCCGTCACCCCGGCGAGCAGCAGTCCGGCCGACTCCGGCTGGTAGCCGGCGTCCCGGAACAACTGGGCCAGCCAGCCCATGATCGCGTACCCGCTCAGCGACTGCGCCCCGAAGTAGATGGCCATCGCCCAACCGAGCCGGGTCCGCGCCGGCCGGACGCGCACCGGCGCGGCGGCGGCCGCCGTCGGCGTCGAGCGCCGCGCGCCCGCCCGGGTCCGCAGCGCGAGTGGCACCCACGGGAGTACGGCCAGCGCGGCCATCGCCGCCCAGACGCCCAGCCCGGCCCGCCACGAGCCGAAGGCGTGCGCGATCGGCACCGCGGCAGCCGCGGCCACCGTCGTGCCGAGGGTCAACGCCATCGTGTACGCCCCGGTGACCAGCCCGGTGCGGTGCGGGAAGTGTTGCTTGACGAGCATCGGCAGCAGGATGTTGGCGACCGCGATGCCGGCCAGCGCCAGCGCGCTGGTGAGCACGAAGATCCAGGCCGAGTCGGTGGCGACCCGGAGCACCTGGCCGACGGTGAGGGCGAGCATGGCGACCACCAGCAGCCGGGCCGGTGCCACCCGGCGGACCAGCCACGGGGTGAGCGCGCCGAGGCCGGCGAACGCGATGGTCGGCAGGGTGGTGACCAGACCGGCCATGGTGCCGGAGAGCCCCAGCCCGTCACGGACCTCGTCGAGCAGGGCGCCGAGGCTGGTCACCACGGCGCGCAGGTTGAGCGCGACAAGCAGCATCCCGGCCAGCACGAGTGCGCCCCCGGTCGCCGGGTGCGTCCGCCTGCCGGCACCGGGGTCACGCGTCGAGGGTGGGTCGACGCGGACGGGAGCGGGCGGCGCCGGAGCAGCGGTGGGTGGCGGGGTCATGGCCGCTAACCTACAATCATGGGATGAATTCTGGCCCGGTGATGTAACAAGTGCCACCGTCTGTGGATTCCCCCTCCGCGCCGCTGGTGCCGCCCCGCGGCCACCGGGTCCGGCAGACCATCGAGCAGCTCCGCGCCCGGATCCTCGGCGGCGAGTGGCCGGTCGGCGGGCGCATCCCCACCGAGCCACAGCTCGTCGCCGCGCTCGGCGTGGGGCGCAACACCGTCCGGGAGGCCGTCCGCGCCCTGGTGCACGCCGGGGTGCTCGAGTGCCGGCAGGGCTCCGGCACGTACGTGGTGTCCACCGACGAGCTGGCACCGGTGGTCGCCCGTCGACTCAGCGACGACCGGATGACCGAGGTCATCGAGGTTCGGCGGGCGTTCGAGGTGGAGGCCGCCCGGCTCGCCGCGCTGCGGCGTACCCCGGCGGACCTGGCGGCGCTCGACGCCGTGCTCGCCGAACGTGAGGCGGCGTGGCGCGGCGGCCGGGTCGACGCGTTCGTCGAGGCCGACGCGGCCCTGCACGTCGCGGTGGTCGCCGCCGCGCACAACGCCATGCTCGCCGAGCTGTACGCCTCGGTCGGCACCGCCCTGCGCAGCACCGTCGCCCAGGCCATGGGTGGGGAGCTCACGCCCGAGCGCTACGTCGACCACACCCGGCTGATCGAGGCGATCCGGGCCGGCGATCCCGGCCGGGCGGCGCTCGAAGCCGGCGCTTTTCTGGAACCCGCCGTACGGGCATAGGTTGTGCCCGACAGAAAAGCGGACACCTCGGGAGTACGAATGCTCAAGGGCTTCAAAGACTTCATCATGCGCGGCAACGTCGTCGACCTGGCGGTCGGTGTCGTCATCGGCGCCGCGTTCACGGGCGTGGTCACCGCCCTCACCACCTCGTTCCTCAAGCCGATCATCAAGCTGGTCGGTGGCGGGGATGACAAGTTCGCTGGCCAGTGGAAGATCAGCGAGGACAACTACATGGACTGGGCGGGGTTCGTCAACGCCCTGATCACGTTCCTGCTCACCGCGGCGGTGCTCTACTTCTTCGTGGTGTTCCCGATGAACAAGCTGGCCGAGCGGCGGCAGCGGGGCGAGGAGCCGCCGCCGGCGGCGCCGAGCGAGGAGGTCAAGCTGCTCACCGAGATCCGGGACGCGTTGGTCTCCGCCGGTCACACCACCCCCGGCCAGCAGCGCGGGGCGCTCGACGACGTGCTGGGCCGGCGCACCGAACCCCCGACGCAGCGCTGACCGAACGGATGCACATCGGCCCCTGCGGGATTCCCGCAGGGGCCGCACCTTCTCGTACGTGTGTTCGATAGAGTCCCGCCATGGAGCAGCGAAAGCACTGGTGGAACGGGAAATGGGGGCGGCTGGCCCGGCGGGACGTCTTCCTCCGGGTGGACGCCGACCGGTGGCACGTCGAGCAGCGGGCCGGCGGGGCCGAGGGCATCTCCCGGTTCTACGAGTACGGCAGCGCGGACGAGGCCGAGGACACCGTCCGGGCACTTCTGGACGGCCCGGACACCTGGCGCGAGCTGTCTCCCCGCCCGCCGGGCGGTTGGACCCTCCCAAACAGTTGAGCGGCGGCGCGCTGCGGCCCGCCCCGCCGGCGGTATGACTCTTGCGGCATGTTCCTGACCGAGAGTCGTACCGCGCTGCGGACAGTCGACCGGGCCTGGACGGCGTCATCGTCGGGCGGCCGGGCCGCTGCCGCGTTCGCCGAGCGCCGAGCGCCGAGGGTGCGACGCGTTTAGCGTCGCACCGCCCCGGGAACCGCGGGGGGATGGATCAGCAGGACGAACAGCAGGCGATCATCTCGCGGATCACCACCGGGATGCCGGTGGTCGACTCAGCCGGCACCGAGGTCGGGACCGTGGACCTGGTCCAGCGGGGTGACCCGAACGCGGTGACCGTCCAGACGCCGACCGCCGACCCGGGCAGCAGCCTGGACGAATTGATCGAGGCGACCGCGGTCGGGGAGCCGGTCGTCCCCGCCGATCTGGCGGCGCGACTGATGCACAGCGGCTACCTGAAGGTCTCGACCGGCCTGGCCAACACCGGCGCGGTCTACGTCCCGGCCGACCGGATCGGGTCGGTGACCGACGGCCGGGTCCTCCTCGCCGTCGGTGTGGCCGACCTGCCGCCCGAGGAGTAACCCCGCCACCCTGATCGACTCGCGCTCACGGAAATCGGGGCATCCAGAGCACCGCGACAGCCCGACTTCATTGAACCCGAGTCGATCAACGCCGTGCGGGCGCAAGGCCCTGGGCACGCCGGCCGAGGGCGTACCGTCGCGGGATGTCGCTGGCACCACCGGAGCCGGAACTGACCGACTGCCGCGTCCGGCTCCGAGAGTGGACGATGGGTGACCTCGACTGCGTCCGGCAGGCCGCTGCGGATCGGCGGATCACCGAGGCCACCACCGTCCCGGTCCGGTTCACCGAGGAGGCGGGGCGTGCCTTCGTACGTCGACAGTGGCGTCGGACCATCGACGGCGCTGGCCTCTCGCTGGCGGTCGCCGAAGCGGACACCGATGTCGCTGTCGGTTCGGTCACCTTGCTGCTGCGGCCTCAGCCGGGCGTGGCCGGTCTTGGCTACTGGCTGGTCCCGGCCGGACGGGGACGGGGCTTGGCCAGCCGGGCGGCGCGGCTGCTCACCGAGTGGGCGCTGGAGACCGGTGGCCTGGCCCGGGTGGAGGCGTGGGTCGAGACGGACAACGTGGCGTCCCGGCGGGTGCTCGCGGCGGCCGGCTTCGTCGAGGAGGGTGTGTTGCGGAGTTTCCTGGCCTTCCCGGATCGTCGGGCGGACGCCGTGGTCCTGTCCCAGGTTGCCGGGGGCAGCCAGCGGAGATCAACTCGAGTTCAGTGATGTTGGGGTGTCCGGTCGGCCTGGACACCCTGGTTTTCTTGAACTGGTGTGGACCTTGCCGGCCCGTCGGCGGGTGGGCGGTGGTGGAAGAGCAGCAGCATCAGGCAACCGGCGACCAGACCCCAGAACGCGCCGCCCACGCCGATCAGCGTCACCCCGGAGGCGGTCACCACGAAGGTGACCACCGCAGCCTCCCGGGTCACCGGGTCGGCCACCGCCGAGGCGAGCGCTGTCGCGAGGGCGCCCAGCAGGGCCAGCCCGGCGACCGCCTCGATGAGGATCGGTGGGGCGACCGCGACCAGCGCCGTGGCCGCTCCGGCGCCCAACCCGAGCAGAGCCAGCCCGAGGCCGGCGGTGATCGAGGCGACCCACCGGCGTTCCGGGTCCGGGTGGGCGTCGGGGCTGGCGGCGAGCGCGGCGGTGATCGCCGCGAGGTTCACCGCGTGCCCGCCGGCCGGGGCGGCGAGCAGGCTGGCCAGGCCGGTGGCCCGCAGGGCGGCGCCGAACGGCGGCCGGTAGCCGTAGCCGACCAGCACGGCCATCCCGGGTACGTTCTGCGCGGCCATGGTGACCAGGAACAGCGGGAGGGCCAGCCCGACCAACGCGGACGCGTTAAACGCGGGCGTGGTGAGCGTGACCGCCGGGACCAGCTCGGCGCCGCTCAGGCCGGCCGGCGGGGCGGTCAGCGCGATCGCCGCCACCGCGGCCACCAGCGCGCCGGGCACCGCCCAGCGGCGGGCGAACCGGTGCAGCAGCAGCCAGGCCACCACCACCGGGCCGGCCACCAGCGGCAGCTCGACAAGTGCGCGGACCGGGGCGGTGCACAGCGGCAGCAGCACCCCGGCGAGCATCGCGCCGGCCACCGGCTTGGGGATGGCGGCCACCGCGCGGCCGAGTGGCGGGAACAGCCCGGCCGCGACGATGAGCGCCCCGGAGACGAGGAAGGCGCCCACCGCGACGGGCCATCCGCCCGGTGGCGGCCCGGTCGCGACAAGCAGCGCCGCACCCGGTGTGGACCAGGCCACGCTCATCGGGATCCGGTGTCGCCAGCCCAGCCACGCGGCGGCGAGCCCGCACGCCACGCAGAGAGCGAGCAGCCCGGAGGCGGCCTGCGCGTCCGACGCGCCGGCCGCGCGGAGCCCGGCCAGCACCACGGTGAAGGAGCTGGCGAAGCCGACAAGCGCGGTGACCACACCGGCCAGCACCGGTTGGACGCGTCCGGCCATGCGATCCTCCCGGGGTGTTCCGTTTACGGAACGACAGTGTGTAGCACGATAGCCGGGTGCCGCACCCGCCACCAGCCCGCCGCCCGGGCCTCGACGTGGACCCCGCCGTCGTCGGCCGCCGAGTCCGCGCCCTGCGCGAGGAGCGCGGAATCTCACTGTCCACCCTGGCCCGGCTCGCCGGCGTCGGGAAGGCCACCCTCTCCGGCCTGGAGCACGGCACCCGCAACCCGACCCTGGAGACGCTCTGGGCGGTCACCGCTCGACTCGGCGTACCGCTCACCGCCCTGCTGGCCGAGCCCACCGCCGGGCCCACCGCGCACGGCACCGCGGTCACCGCGACCCTGCTGGAGGTGTTCACCGACACCGATGCGACCTACGAGCTGTACCGGATGCGGGTCGCGCCCGGCCCGGTGCAACTCTCGCCCGCCCACCAGCCGGGGGTCACCGAGCATGTCACCGTCTTCGCCGGGGTGCTACGCGCCGGCCCGGCGGACGCACCGCTTACCGCGCCGGCCGGTGGCCACCTCCGCTGGGTGTCCGACGTGCCGCACAGCTACGCGGCGGTGGGTGCCGAGGAGGTCGCCGCCAGCCTCCTGCTGCGCTACCCACGCCGCTGAGACCCCGCCGATCGGTCACGCACCGTCGGGTCCGTCGACGAAAATCGCAATCATTTCTCGACGCACGCAGGAGGCGTAGAGACGAAGGCGGGGTGTTCTTGGCAAGCTTGACCCCATGACGCTGATCCTCCGCTCGGCCATCCTCAACGACATCGGCCTGGTCCGCACCAACAACGAGGACTCCGCCCTCGCCGGTGACCGCCTGATCGCCGTCGCCGACGGCATGGGCGGGCTGCCCGCGGGCGAGGTGGCGAGCGAGATCGTGATCCGGATCCTGGACGAACTGGCCCCACCCACCGATCCCGACGGTGCCGCCGACGCCCTGCGCGCCGTGGTCAGCACCGCCAACCAGCGCATCCACGCCGCCATCACGGTCGACCCGAGCCGCGACGGGATGGGCACCACGCTGACCGCGGCGCTGCTGGCCGGCGAGACGCTGGTCCTGGCCCAGGTCGGCGACTCCCGCTGTTATCTGCTGCGTGACGGGGAGCTGACCCAGCTCACCCGGGACGACACGTTCGTCCAGGCCCTTGTCGACCAGGGCACCCTCGCCCCGGAGCAGGCCCGCCACCACCCGCAACGGTCCCTGGTGACCCGGGCCGTGCAGGGCGCCGACACCCCACCGGCGATCGGTGTGCTCACCGTGGTCCCCGGCGACCGACTGCTGCTGTGCAGCGACGGGCTCTCCGACTACGTCGAGGACGACGCCATCGCGGCGGCGCTGGGCATGTACGCCGATCGCCAGCAGTGTGGCGAGCAGTTGGTGAAGCTGGCCCACCACGCCGGCGCACCGGACAACGTGACAGTCGTGGTCTCCGACGTCGTCGCTCGCTGAGCTCAGCCGACCCCGCTCGACGGTCCGTGGCGGCGGCCGTGGCGGGGTCCGGCCGTCCTGCTAGGTAGTTGCGCCATCTAGCTGGCGCCGCTACTGTCCGGCCTGTGGATTCCGACCGGCGCGGGCAGTGGCTGCGGGGAGTGCTCGACATCTGCGTGCTGGCCCTGCTTGCCGACCGCGAGTCCTACGGCTACCAGCTCGCCCAGGCGCTCGACGCCGCGGGCGTCGGTCCCATCCAGGGCGGCACGCTCTATCCGGTGCTGCTGCGTCTACAGAAGACCGGCCTGGTGTGCGCGCAGTGGCGGGAGGGCAACGCCGGGCCGGCCCGCAAGTACTACCGGCTCACCGACGACGGGTACGCGGCTCTCCGTACGGGCGGCAACGCCTGGCTCACCTTCGTCCAGCCGGTGAACGACATCGTCACGAAGGGGGTCACCCGGTGAACGCCGACGATTGGCTGCGCACGCTCACTGTCGAGCTGCACCACCGCCGGGTCGCGGCGGACGCCGCCCGGCACGTGGTCGCCGAAGCGGCCACGCACCTGCGCGAGGGGGGCGGCGACCCGTGGGTCGTCTTCGGTCCACCCCAGCAGTACGCGGGCGCGGTGGTGGAGAGCATCGGCACCGCACCCGGACCGCGTCCCGGGCCGGTCCGGCTGCACGCGGAGGGCATCACCAAGCGCTACGGGCGGCGAACCGTGCTGCGCGACGCCACGCTTACCGTCCGGGCCGGACAGATCGCCGCCGTCGTCGGCGCCAACGGCTGCGGCAAGAGCACCTTCCTGCGGATCTGCGCCGGGCTGATGTCCCCCGACGCCGGTTCGGTGACCGTCTCCGGGCGACTCGGCTATTGCCCACAGGCCGGCGGCACCGCCGACTTCCTGTTCGCCGACGAGCACTTCGTCCTCATCGGTGCCGGCCAGGGCGTGACCCGGGGGGCAGCGCGCCGGGCCGGTCGGGGTGCGGCTCGCCAACTCGGTTGGGAGGCGGGCGGGGAGGTGCAGGCCCGCCACCTGTCCGGTGGCACCCGGCAGAAGCTCAACCTGACCATGTCCACCCTCAACACCCCGGACGTGCTGCTGCTCGACGAGCCGTACCAGGGCTTCGACCAGGGCACCTACGTCAACTTCTGGGATCAGCTCAGCCGGTTGCGGGACACCGGCACGGCGATCGTGGTGGTGACCCATCTGCTCAACCAACTCGACCGGGTGGACCTCGTGCTCGACCTGACGCCGGCGCAGGTGGCCCGGGGGCACGCGCCCGTACCGCAGGGAGGCCACCGGTGAACCGGCTCATCACCGTCGCCGAGATGACAGTGCGGGAGTTGCTGCGGCGTCGGGGCGTACTCCTGCTGTTGTTGTTGATGCCGTTGACCTTCTACCTGATCCGGCGGGACGCCTACCTCGGGCAGTCGGTCCGCTCGCTGCTGCTCGGGGTGGGCTGGGCGGTGAGCACCGCCGCGCTCTTCGCCACCACCGGGGCCCGTGAGTTGGAGCCGAGACTGCGGTTGGCCGGCTACCGGCCCCACCACCTCTACCTCGGCCGGATGCTGGGCCTGTGGGTGGTTGGGCTGATCATCGCCGTGCCGTTCTTCGCGCTCCCCATGATCGACGGTGCGGACCTGCGTTACGGCGGACTGGCCGCGGCGCTGCTCTGCTCGGTAGGGGTGGCGGCGCCGTTCGGGATGCTGATCGGCGCGCTGCTGCCCCGCGAGATGGAGGGGACGCTGCTGCTGCTCACCGTCATCACGGTGCAGATGCTCATCGACCCGGCCGGGTCGGGGGCGAAGTTGACGCCGTTCTGGTCGACCCGGGAGATCGCCACCTGGGCGGTCGACCACACCGACCAGGGCTACCTCTCCCGTGGCGTGCTGCACGGGCTCGTCGTCACCGCCCTGCTCGCCGGCTGCGTGGCCGCTGTGGCAAGCGTCCGGATGCGCCGCCGTCGGCACCTGCGACACCTGCCGGTGGGCTGACCGGCCCGCCGGTCCGTGCCGACGTCGCGGATACCGTCAATTCGGTGGTGCAAGCCGGCACGGCAGGTTGAGATGAGCGGATGACCATCCGCCGGGTGACCGCCGACGAACGTCTCACCACCAGCTTCCCGCTGGCCGCGTACGCCTTCGAGTCGTCGCCGCTCGGTGCTGCCCGGACCGAGGAGTTCCGCGACTACCTGCCCTACAACGAGGGCAACCGGACGCTTGTCGCCGAGGAGGACGGTGTCACGCTGGCCGCCGTCTCGGCCATCCCGATGCGGCAGAACCTGCGCGGGGCGGTGCTGCCGATGGCAGGTGTCGCCGGGGTCGCCACCCACCCGCTGGCCCGCCGGCAGGGGCACGTCCGGGCGCTGCTGCACCAACTCCTCGACGAGGTACGCGACGAGGGGCACCCGGTCAGCGCGCTCTACCCGTTCCGGCCCAGCTTCTACGCCCGGTTCGGCTACGCGGGGTTACCCAAACCGCGCCGGGTCACCTTCTCCCCCGCCCACCTGGGCTCACTGCTGCGCGTGAACCTGCCCGGCGAGGTGGGCTGGGAGCGCATCGCCGCCGGCTATCCGGTGTGGCGGGCGTTCACCGAGCGCTGCCTGACGGAGCGGCACGGTTTCGCGCTCTTCCCGGACTACCGATCGAACGGGATGCGCGACCGGGACGAGTACTGGCTGCTCACCGCCCGCGTCGACGGCGAGGTCACCGGTGCTGTGACGTACCGGATCGACGGGCACGGCGGCACACTACACGGCAACGAGTTGCTGGTCACTGATCCGCTCGCCCGGGCGTTGCTGTTGCAGTTCTTCGCCCGGCACGTCGACCAGATCGAGCGGGTCACCGTCCAGGTTCCGCCGGACGAGTTGCCGGAGCTGTGGTTGACCGACCTGGACGTGCACGTCGAGGCGCGGACGGCCATTCCGGGTTCGTCGGCCCCGATGGCCCGGCTGTTGTCGCTCGACGCGTTGCGCGGGCTGCCGTCCGGCCCGGGTCGGGTGCGGGTCGAGCTGACCGGGGACCGCTGGCTGGCCGGCACCCACCTGCTGGACGGCACGACCGGCGCGCTCGAGGTGGTCGCCGACACCACCGGCCACGTGCCGACCGCGACCCTCACGGCGGCCGGGCTCTCCGCCCTGGCGTACGGGGTGCTGGATCCGGCCGAGCTGCCGTTGCGGGATCTGGGCGTGGTGCCGGTGGACGCCGCCGCCGAGTTGCGCAACATATTCCCCCGCCGGGTGCCGTACCTCTTCGCCGACTTCTGAGCCGCCCTCACTACCGGGTTTGACGCCCCGGCGAGCGTGGGTAGGGTCCCGCGAATGCCGGAGTGGTTGCAGGCGGGTGGGTGGGGGCTACTAGCCGGTTCGGCCCTGCTGGTCGGGGCGGCCGTCGGTTGGTTCACCCGGGTGCCGCGGCGCGTCATCGCGTCCATCATGGCGTTCGGGGCGGGGGTGTTGCTCTCCGCCGTGTCGTTCGAGCTGATCGCCGAGGCGCACGAGCAGGGCGGGCTGCTGCCCACCGCACTCGGCGCGGCCGGTGGCGCGGTGATCTACACGCTTGCCAACCTGGCTCTCGCCCGGCACGGCGCGCGGCACCGGAAGCGCTCCGGCGACCAGCAGCCCTCCGAGGGTGAGCAGCCCGGCTCGGGGTCGGCGATCGCGGTGGGTGCGCTGCTGGACGGCGTACCGGAATCGGTGGTGATCGGCGCGAGCCTGCTCAGCGGCGGCACGGTCAGCCTGGTCACGGTGGCGGCGGTCTTTCTCAGCAACGTTCCGGAGGGGTTGTCCAGCGCGGCAGGCATGCGCCAGGCCGGCCGGTCCCGGCGGTACGTCTTCCTGCTCTGGACCGGGATCGCGCTGATCAGCGGGGTGGCCGCGTTGCTCGGCAACACGGTGCTGGGCGGTGCGCCGCCGGAGGTGCTGGCCGGCATCACCGCGCTCGCCGCCGGGGCGATCCTCGCGATGATCACCGACACCATGGTCCCGGAGGCGTTCGAGGACGCCCACCTGCTCGTCGGCCTGATCACGGTCGCCGGTTTCCTTACCGCGTTCGCCCTGTCCCACGCCCCGCATTAACCGGGGATTAATCCCGCCCGGAGGATTGGTCGCGACGCCGGTGCGACTCCTAGCATCACGGGGTGCGCATGACGTCGCTTGCCGCCCTGCTCGTCCTCGCTGTCGCCACGGCGACGCTGCCCGCCTGCGCGGCCAACGAGCCGGCCCCCGCCTCCCAGCCCGGTCCGTCCGCCGCTCCGGTGGTCCCGCCGACGGAGGCCCAGACCGCTGCGCCGCAGACCCGCGACGGCCTCGGTGGGCCGGGGCCCAGCGCGAGCCCGAAGCCCGCCGCGAAGGTGCTCGCGGCCGGCAACCCGAACGGCCACGCCACAGTCCCGGCCGAGGCCCGCGCGGTGGACACCTCGAAGCCGACCCGGACCATCGGCACCGGCACCCCGGCGAGCTGCACCTCCGCGGCGGTCGTGAAGGCCGTCGCGGCCGGCGGTGTCATCACGTTCAACTGTGGACCGGCCCCGGTGACGATCAAGATGACCGCCACCGCGAAGGTCCGCAACGCCAACGGGCCGAAGATCGTGCTGGACGGCGGCGGCACTGTCACCCTGAGCGGCCAGGGGCAGCGCCGCATCCTCTACCTGAACACCTGCGACGAGGCCCAGGGCTTCACCACCTCGCACTGCCAGAACCAGGACCACCCGCAGCTCACCGTGCAGAACCTCACCTTCGCCGACGGCAACTCCACCGGCGAGAAGGCCGAGGGTGGCGGCGGCGGGGCGATCTTCGTCCGCGGCGGGCGGTTCAAGGTGGTCAACTCGCGCTTCGTCCGCAACCGGTGCGACCGCACCGGCCCGGACCTGGGCGGCGCCGCCGTCCGGGTGCTGAGCCAGTTCGAGAACAAGCCGGTGTACGTGGTGAGCAGCACCTTCGACGGCGGTTCCTGCTCCAACGGAGGTGCGTTGAGCAGCATCGGTGTCTCCTGGGTGGTGCTCAACAGCGTGCTCAGCCACAACGAGGCGATCGGCAGCGGCGCCAACCCGGCCAAGTCCGGCACGCCCGGCGGCGGCAGCGGCGGCGCGATCTACTGCGACGGCAACGAGTTCACCGTACGGATCGCCGGGACGATCATCGAGAACAACAAGGCCAACGAGGGCGGCGGCGCGGTCTTCTTCGTCAGCAACAACCGCACCGGCACGATGACTATCGAAAACTCGACCCTGCGCCGCAACCCCAGCGGCAAGTTCGAGACCCGGGGCTTCCGCGGCATCTTCTTCCTGGGCGCCCGGAACCCCACTGTGACAGGTTCCAAGCTTCAGTAGGGGTTTCCCTGGCCCGGCGGGCGAGCCTGGAGCAGGGCGGCGGGGCGGCCGGGCAGGTCCCGTGCGCCGGACATCGGTGGGCTCGTCGTGTGGTCGCCGTCGGCCATCCCGGCGAAGAGTTCCTTGAGCGCCGTCAGTGCACTGATCTTGGGATGCCACCCCAGCTCGGTCTCCGCCCGCTCACTCGACATCAGCGGGGCGTTCAGGCCCAGCTCCACCCAGCCCGCGTCGACCGGCTGCAACCGCGCCCGCCAGGTCAGCGCCGCCGCCGCCCGCAGCACCGGCGCGGCGACCGGCACCGTCCAACCGTGGAAGTGCTGGGCCACCAACTCCGGGGTGAGCACCGGGTCCGCGGCGACGTTGAAAGCGCCGCGCACCTCACCCAGAACCGCCCGGGTGTACGCATCGGCCACGTCATCGGCGTGCACCGCCTGCATCCGCAACCGGCGGTTCGTCGGCACGAGCGGGATGCGGCCGAAGCGCAGCAGTCGCACCGGCGCCAGCGGGCCGAGAAAATACCGGGTGATCTCCGCACCGGCGGCCCGTTGGAAGATCAGCCCGGGTCGGATCCGCACCACCCGCAGCGTCGGGTGATCACGCTCGATCCCGTCCAGCAGCGCCTCCACCTCGGCCTTGTGCTCGCTGTACGACGAGCCGGGCACCCCCGTGGCCGGCCACCGCTCACTGATCGGGTGGTCCTTCGGGCCGGGTGCGTAGGTGCCGACCGACGAGGCGTACACCAACGCCGGCACACCAGCCCGGACCACCGCCTCGAACACCGCCCGACTGCCCTCGACGTTTGTGCGGCGCAGCACCCGCTGGTCGTGGCTGGGCTGGATCTGCCAGGCCAGGTGCACCACCGCGTCCGCACCCGCGAACACCTCGACGAGCTGGCCCGCCGCGCCGGGGGCGCCAATGTCGCAGGAGTGCCACCGCACCTGGTCGTACGGCTCACCGGCATCCGGGCCGGGCAACCGCCGGACCACCCCGGCCAACTCCACGTCCCGCTCCTGGCGCAGCCGCCGCAGCACCGCCGTACCGACATTGCCGCTGGCCCCCACCACCACGATCCGCATGCCCGACCCCGTACCCGCCCAGCAGCAGCTCAACCACCCACCCCGCAGGGTCCGCGGGCCCGGCGCGCGGCGCGGCTTGATCCACTCGGCCTCCTGAAAGTCGCGGTATCCCGGCGGGCTCGACACCCCGACTTCCGGAAACCCGAGTCGATCAAGGGCGAGGAGAGTCCCGGACCCAGCCGTGCTTCTCCGTCCCCCGCCGGCCAGTGGTAGCGGCCAGGCAACGCGGGCAGATCCAGCCCACCGCGTCAGCCTCCGTGAGCACATCGGTACCCGAATAATCGAAGCGCACATGCGGGAAACGACGCAGCCGGGTCCGGCTGAGAGCCAGGCCGCACACGGTCTGGTTCTGACCGGGCCGCCAGGCGTGCACCTCGCCCCCCGGCTGGCGTACACCGTCCGGCCCGACCTCCTCACCCGACGCCGCCACAGCCGGGATGCTGCTCGCCCTCATGCCCATCCCGGTTCCCCACCCACCCACACCCATGCGTCGCCTGATCGATTTCACCACCCCGGGCTCGGCGGTGACCCGCGATGGTCAGGCACGGCGAGCGCCCGCTGACGGCAGGCGTCGACGGCCGGCCGGAAGCCGAGAGTCGCCAGCGCTCACCGTCGGGTAACCTGAGCGCGCGGGCCGCTAGCTCAATGGCAGAGCTGTGGACTTTTAATCCATAGGTTCAGGGTTCGAGTCCCTGGCGGCCCACCCTTTACCTCTTATGAACTGCGTAAACGCCAGGCAAAGATCATCTGACACAACCAGGGCACAACCTGGATCCGATCTTGGCCGGTGGAGGGTTCCGGCCGCTTGCCGTCTGCCTGCCGTAGGAGGTTGCCGACCAGGCCGCGCGGGCGGTCCTTCTTCGGCAGCCAGCGGACGTAGGTTTCCAGCGTGATCCGCAGGTTGGCGTGCCGTAGCGCCTTCTGCGGCTCGACGCCGTTGCTCATCACGGCAGTAGCGAAGAAGTGGCGCAGGGAATGGAAACTGCCTTCCTTCGGCCAACCAGCCGCCTCGCGCCAGTCCGCCCACAACTCTCTTAGTTCCCCTTCAAGATCAGATCTTCGCCACCCGTAGGGTCACAGGGGTGAGGTGTCCGCCTCGTTCACGGGAGGCGGCGTGAAGCAACCACGCCGGACGGCGGCACGCTGACGAGGGCTGGCATGGACGAAGCTCTGAGCGTGCGGCCGTTCCCGGGCGAGGGCGGACGCGGTGCACAGAGCTTGTTAACGAGATCTCGCGGATTGATGCGACGAAGTGTTGTGGCCGGCAAGCAAGGCGTCCACGAGGGGCAGTAGGTGCCGGTGATCGTCGCCCATGTCAGCCATCCTGGCAGCCGGATGTCCGTGCCGCGATCCGGGGCGGAGGGGCGTGACTACCTCGAGGCCATCGAGTCCGCCGAAAGTCAGCGTGCTCGGTGATTCGTGACCGAGGCCAACGGTCATCGCAGGTAAGACGCCGGAGGGTGGTCAGTCCTTCGAATCCGGATAGTGCAAGACGACCCCCCGCCAGTAGGCAACGCCGAGCGCGACCGCAGCGCCGAGCCAGAGCAGGGCCAGGACCCGCGTCGAACTCTTGTCCATGACGATCCATCCCAGCCCGATGAGGGAGAACTGGACGGCGAAGACCGCGCCGACGGTGAGCATCATGTGTCGTCGCGGCGGAACCCGACCCTGCGTTCCGTCGGTCTGGCCGATGAGGAACGACGCCGCGAAGGCCAGGCCCACCCCGACCAGCATCATCGGTACGCCCCAGATCCGGTAACCGGGCTCGGAGACGAGCAACACCACCAGGCCCAGCGGGAAGAGCAGCATGGAGAGCGTGAGCGCCGGGCTGCTGGCGCGTTGACGCATGACGTGCCTCCTCGTCGCACGGTTCGCCGTTTGTGGGTGGATCGGTCCGGGAGCCCTAGATCGGTCAACCCGTCTTCTCAGTTGGTTGATACCCAGATCACCAACGTGTCACGACGGGGCGAGCAAGGTCGAACAGCCGTGGCGCTGGCTTACTCCACAAGATCCGGAACAGGCACGGAATGATCAAGGCCGCGCCTCTCGGCGATCGGCGGGTTCCGCCTTGTAGATACACCGTTCCGTAGCTTGCCGCTAAAGCTTCCTAATCCGTGTGTCCTTCGCCAGCAGGCTGGCTGTTGGCCACGGCTTGGCTCAGACTGCTGGGCTGTGGAGATCATGCCTGGAGTTGGCGTTGATGCGGTAAAGATCGGTGACTACCGAGATGAGGTGGAACAGCGACTTGGCCCGCCGGTTCATCCCGGCCGAGATCGAAGGGCCGTTTACGCGTCGGACCCCATGCTGATAGTCACGTACGACCGAGACGACATCGTAGAGCTGGTTGAGGCTGGCTACAGCGGTCATCACGGCGGCGACGAGGTCTTCTTCAACGGTGTGCAGCTCACATACAGGTTCATGGAGGACGTGGTGGCCGACCTCTCGGCGATGGGCCACCACGGGACGCCGTTCGATATCGGGTTCGTGTTCGAACCGGGCTTCGCGATCTTTTCTATGTCCTCGCTGTGGGCGCTCGACCTGGACCCCCAAGCCAGCGAGGACGATGAGCGCCAGATCGTTGAGGGCGTATCGATCGCACCCCGCGCGTACTTAGATTACGGGCCGCCTGCCGACGCCACCCCTGAACAGCTGGAGGCGTGGTTGCGTAAGGAAGGCGTCCTTCCACCTGAGCCTGCATGACTGACCGCAGTGGCACGCCAGCAAGCGTCAAGCGAGGCGCGGACAGCGAGGCAGCGGGACGGCAGCAAGAGCCTCGGTGCGTGCGTGCCGGTCTCGAGCGCGAAGCGATGACGGCTGGCACCTGCTCGTCAACGAGGACAGCCATCGGTCGGCAGCATCCGACAGATTGGGTCCGCATCCCCCCGACCGGGGGTCAAGGCCAAAGGCAGGACATGCAGTGCATGCGATGGATGGCCAAGATCGTCGGGCACAATTGACGCCGACAAGGGCTGTCAACCGCTGTAAGGCAACGAGAAGCCTCGCGTAGGTCAGGGCACCGATCCGCCCGACCTGAGATGATCCATCGGCTACCGGAGGGGTTCAGGTTCGAGTCCCCGGCGGCCCACGGACTTCTCTGACCTGCGGTTCTTGGCCATGCCGCAGTCGTCATGCGAACCGGTTGATCGAAGCTTCGAGACTTTCCTGGGAAGCGGGCAATGCTGCATGCATAATGAATGCATGGTTGCTATCCAGATTCGTGATGTGCCGGAGGAAGTGCGGGACGCCTTGGCGGCCCAGGCCAAGGCGCGCGGGCAGTCCCTCCAGGCGTACCTGCTGGAACTGGTGGAGACGCAGGCTCGCCGGCTGCGTAATACGGCGGTCCTTGATCGCTTCGCCGGCCGATCGGACGGTGCTCGCTCCCTGCCGGGGGAGAGCGCGGCCGAGTTGAACGACCAGCGGGAGCAACGCGGACCGTGGGGAAGCGCCGCGTGATCGTCATGGATGCGTCGGTTCTGGCCGACGCTCTGGTAGATGACGGGCCGGTCGGCGACGCGGCGCGGGCGGAGCTGACCGGAGATCCGCACTGGGCCGCGCCGAGCCATCTTCTGGTCGAGGTCATGTCGGTGATCAGAGGCAAGGTCCTCGGGGGGAAGCTCGGTCTTGCCCGGGCTCAGGAGGCGGTCGACACCCTGCCTTCGTTGGTTATCGATGAGGTTGCCATCGCTATGCTGCTCGACCGGATGTGGCAGTTGCGGGGCAATGTCACGGCGTACGACGCGGCTTACGTCGCGGCGGCGGAGTTGATGGCCTGCCCACTCGTGACCAGTGACGGTCGGCTCGCCAAGGCCAGCGGCGTCCGCTGCGGGTTCCGATTGCTCTCGGTGTCCTGACGGTAGCCGCCCGAGGATCATCGGCCTGACGCCCTTGGGCCGGCCAACCTGAGTGGAAGCGGGTCACCGGCGATCGTCGCGGGGTGGTTCGCATGGTGGTACCTCCGGCCCACTATTCAGCAGGTCAGCGGTCCCGTCCGGGGTCGCTGTTGCCATGTTCGGGGCCGGCACAGCCGCGAAGTGCAGCAGTGGACCAATCGCCAGCCTGACTTCCGTGTCGGGGATGCTCTCCAATGCGGCGGCGGACCGAATAGCTGGAGGGCAGACGATGACTAACGGACCGCTCGTGCGCAATTCGCGGCTGCTCGGCCTGTTCGTCGAGATCGTTCAAGGGCCCGAAGGGAGCCTGAGGGCAGTCGAGACCGCCGGCCGTGGCATCACGGCAGAAGCACGCTGCACACTGACCGTGGTCGCAGACAAGATGACCACCATCTCCGGCAGCTCGGCCGACGCACGTCAGAGAAGCCTCGCCTGCGCCGACCGACTCATCGAACTGGGTGCCATCGAAGATGACCTGAGCGAGTTGTGGTCCCGCCGCCGGAGAGGCGAGCTTGACGAGGCCGCGTTTGAGGTAAGCCTCCTGCGAATAGTCATGCGCCTGGAGGCGTGGCCGCAATCCTGGCCGCGCATGCCCGACTGAGCGGCGGCATGCCCATCCCTCACCGGTCGAGCGTCTGGCCGAGCCGCTTGAGCGCGTCGAGGGTGGCCGCCGACGAAACCACCGTGTAGATCTCCATGGTGATGGCGAACTGCGCGTGGCGAAGGATCTGCATCGCTACCCGAGGGTGCACGTCCAGGTCCGCCAAACGCGAGGCACAGGTCCGCCGGGCGTCAGTCCGAGGTTCGGATCTGCTCCAGGTACGTCAGAGGTTCCCGGCGGAACTCCATGAGCTCCCGCAGCGCGTCCTTCTCGGCCGTGGTGATCACAACGTCCTCCTCCGACAGGGCGCCGACGAGCTCCGTGATCGCCAGGTCCCAGGCCCCGGCGCCGGCGGAGGCCAAGACGAACGGCCGGTGATTCGGGCTGATCCTGGGTGCGAGCTGGTCGGTGATCTGGCGGCTGTACCAGTAGAAATCGTTGACTTCCATGGGTCTCCCGTGGGTTCGGTGGCTAGGCCGGCGGGTTGGTGGTGACGCCCTCGCCGCTGAGGAGGTGGCCGCCGGAGATGCTGCCGTCCTTGTCCAGGGTAACGACGCAGGTGATTCCGTCGCGGGTGCCGCTGACGACCCAGCCGTCGCCGTGGGGACGCGCCTGAGGACGGCTGTAGGGGTGCCCTGCGTCCCTGGCGCATTCGAGCAGCCGCCGGTCGTAGGTGACGAAGGCAGTGAGTGCCGTGCCGGACGCGTTGGCCAACACTTGGGCGGTGGCCAAGGTCAGGGGGTCCGGCGAGTTTCCGGTGCGCTGTTTGATGGTGATCTCCCACGGGGGGTTCATGTGCCGATGCCGAAGTCGTCGGCGGTCTCGGCGTTGGTCTGTGGCGAGTCCCAATCACCGGAGAGGTCCGTTGCCCGGCGAGGGAGCCGACTGCGGTGCGGTTAGCCCGCCGGACCAGCGGTACGACCTTCGCCACCGGGGTGCCCGCCCGGTTTTAGTGCACCGCCTCAGTTGAGCTTTTCCCGGTAGCTCGGCGGACGATCTGCGCGGCAGCGTGTGCGGGAGTCAGGTGCGTGGTGTCGACGACCTCAGCCTCGGCATGAAGCCACGTACGGGCCGCCTCGGCGTAGGGCTCGAGGTACTTGAGCCGGAACGGCGACGGAACGGGGTGTTCCCCCTCGATACGCCCGCGGAGGGTGGCTTCGTCAGCGTGGAGGACGAAGTGCCTTACCGGAATGGCGTGTTGGGCGAGGCCCGCACTGATTTCGCGCCAGTACTGCTCGACCAGGACAGTCATGGGTATTACCAAAGTGCCGCCGGTGTAGTCGAGCACGCGGCGGGCGGTCTCGACGACGAGCTGCCGCCACGGCGGCCAGTGCTGGAAGTTGTCAGTCTCGGGCAGCCCGGGTGTGATGTCCATGAGCGTCTCGCCGACCTTCTCGGCGTCGAACACCCGTGAATCCGGGATCAGTTGCTGCACGAGCGAGCTGGTAGTCGTCTTGCCCGCGCCGTGGGTGCCGTTGAGCCATACGATCACGGGGCACATTAACGCGCGTGAGCAACCGGACGATCTGCGCCAGGCTCGGCCACCTAAGGTGGTCAGATGTCCCATCGCTCGGTACCCGCCGAGGATTTTGACTGGTCTTCTGTGGACCATGCGTACGGCCCTGCCGTCGAGATCCCGGCCCTCCTGCGTTCTGTCAGGTCGGACAGCCAGGAGGTTCGCCAAGACGCATACGGCGATCTCGTCGACCTGCTCGTTCATCAGGGCTCCCGGTTCGAGGCCAGTGCTGCGGTGGCCCCTCACTTGATCGACATTGTTGCTGATCCGGCGGCCCCGGACCGCTTTGCTGCCTGCCAGGTGTTGGCGGCGATCGCGGTGGGCGATGAGAGTTCATGGCTCAGCGACCGTCCTGATCCATCAGACCTGAGGGCTGACGTTCAACGCCGCGCGCCATTGAGCCGAGAGGAGTTGGAAGCGGAGCACAGGGCCTGGGTCGCGGCGGCACCGAATGAGGAGGAGCGCAGCGCACGGGAACGGCGAGCCGAATGGGGTGACGTCGAGGCAGACCGTGACGAGCAGCGGTGGACGATAGAGGCGTACGACGCGGTGCGGGTCGGGGTGCCTGTTTACGTGGCAGCGCTGCAAGCCTCGGAGGCTGCGGTCCGGTTGTACGCCGCTCACCTGCTCGCCTGGTTTCCTGAGGACGAGGGGTTGGTCGGCCGAGCGCTGACCGATCTGATTCGGCGGGAGGCGGACCCGGTCGTCGCGGCAACTGCCTGTGTCGCGGCGGGCCTCGGGTGCCCTAACGGCGGCGCGGCGTTGGTCGACGCGCTTTCCAGCCGGCGAGGCAGCGTCAACCGTGCCGAGCGCTGGTCGGCGGTGTTGGGCCTGTCGAGCATCCTGCGGCACCCGGACCGATCCTTGGTCAGCGACCTCTATGCATGCCTCTTCGGGGCTACTGAGCCCGTACCCTATTGGCCGTTTCTCGAGGGCGACATGGCCGGCATGGCGGCCCTGACGATCGCAGAACTAGCTCCCGAAGCCGCCGGTGATCGAATCGACGTGCTGGCGGAAAGGGTCGCTTCGGCTGATCACACCGCAGATGCCTTTACCCTGCTCACCGCCCTGTTGGACGCAGCCTTCCCCGCCGGGCCGAGACCCGATGGTGTGGGCTTCGCCGACCTCACCCCAACCCAGCAGAGAGCCCTCTGGACGGTGCTGAGCAGCGGCATCCTGCCAGCCCTGCCAAGGCTGCTCAGCCGCTACAACCTGCCCGACAGTGAGCAACAACTTCGGACCTGGTGTCGAGCTTGAGGTCTGTTGGTGATCGATGAGCAGGGCTGCCGCTTCCGGCGGCGTCCGTACGTGCGCCGAGGTCCGCTTGGCGTGACCGCCGGCGCGCGGTGGCCCTGCTGTCACCCGAACGTCCGGCTCAAATGACCGTGTCTCCGCAGACCCGCCAGGGGTTTCCGTTCCGGCCCTCCAGGGAGAGCACTACCTCGCGGGTCGCACCGCCTCCCTCGACGAGCCGCACGTCGATCCGCGCCTCATAGCCGGGTTCGTCCGCGAACGCCCCGTCGAGGACGGTGTGATCGACAGGCCGGGAGCCGTCCTTCAGCTTGGCGACGAAGGCGTCCTGAGTCATGTCCTTCTGGAGATCGGCGCAGAGCAACTGGTACGCCCCGGCGTCGTCACCCGCTTCGATCCTGTCGAAGTATTGCCCGGCGACCGCCTTGGCCTCGTCGATGTCCGGCCCTGCGAACCAATACAGGAAGAATCCAGTGACCGGAAGCGCGCAGATCACGACGGTCACGACGATGCCGACCACGAGACCGACCTTGGCGCCGCTCGACCTACCACCGGTGCCCCCGTTGCGCGGCGACGGTGGCATCATTTCGCTCGGCGACAAGGGTGGCATCATTTCTGGACCCTGCGCTGACGGTGATGAGGTCATATTCACGACCGTATTGATCGCCGGCACCGAACCGACCACGTTCCGGACACGACTGAGTCAAGACCGCTCGCCGGGCGTTGCCAGCTCAGGTGGCGGCAGCCCGATCATGCGGAACACCATTTCCGAGACGTTGTTCCTCGCCCGCTTTGTCCATGAGGCTCGATCCGACAGACGATCCTGGGATGCTTGCGGAAGCCACCCCAGCACACGCCCGGCAGTCGGCCCTGGCCCCACGATGACTGTGGTTGCAGTCGGTGACAGCTGAGTGCGTGCGGGTGCAGTCAAATGCAGGAAGAGAACGAACCATTGCGGCCAGGACGCCGTGCACGAGGGAAAGGCCACCCAGCTCGCTGATCCTGAACCAGGCGATGTCGTCATGCTCGTCAGGTGCACTGTTGGTGGGAGAGCCAACCCAGTCACCGATCTGCCAGACCCCCACGTGAACGGAGTCCTCACCACTGCCGTCATGCACGACGCCCACCCGTGCGGCGGATTCCGCCACAATCTGCACACCGAGCTCCTCGCGCATCTCACGTGCGAGGGCTTGTAGTTCCGACTCACCCGCTTCGACCTGCCCGCCGGGCAGATCCCAGACATCGGGGTACGCCCGTTTGGTCGGCCTGCGATGGGCCAGCAGGACCGCACCGTCCGCAACGAGTGCACCTGTGACGACGACATGCATGACGGGATTAGAGCACGGGGATGGGACACGCTCGTTTCCACCGAAGGGGCCCGCAGCCGTTCTGGTCGTGGTTGGACGAGCAGTGCACCGGCCGCGCCCCGCACGCGGGTCGATCACGATGGTGCTGCTGAGTGTCCGACGGTGGTGGTGAAGGTGACGCAGCGGATCTGGTCGAGAGTCTTCAGCCATGCACCGTCCGCGGCGCAGTCCGAAGGTTGGCGAGCGGTCCGGGTGACTTCGGCGTCGTGGGCGCTTCCGCAGTCGACCACCTTCACCCGACCACTCAGCTCGCGCAGTCCGTCAGTCGTGGTGATGCCCGTTTCTCCGTACACCTGGAAGCAGGTGCCCGCCGGGAACGCAGTGGATTGCTGGCGCCGGTGATAGGCGCTGAGGGACAGGACCGCCCCGGCCACCACCACCAGCACCGCCGCGACCGACCCGACAAACCATCCGATCCGCCGTCTACGAGCCCTGTTGTCGCCCGTGTCGTCAGCCATTGCCACCCTCCGATCGGCAGCGCCGAGACTTGAGCACGAGGCCGGTCAACGGGTGCCGGCCGGGACCGCACCCACGGACGCCACCTCGCCGCTGGTCCGGCCCGGTGCCGGGTCATCGGACGTCGAAATCACCGGTGCTGCGATAGACGCCGGGTTCGAATTCCTGACTCCGTACGCCGTGCCCGGTAAGGACGATTTCGGTGGGCTGCTCGGACAGCACTGTCGATTCCTGCGCGTCCTGCAACACGGGCGGCGCGGGCGGTTCCTGCGGCGCGGGCGGCACGCGGCGCGGGTAGAGATTGCGCAGGAATCTCTCCACCGGGTGTTCGACCCAGCGGTAGCAGGCCCACGCCAGGGCGATGCCCAGCACCGTCCAGATCAGCAGGACCTTGAGGTTCGTCCAGCTCGCGGGGCTGGACTTCACAGTGCCCATCAGCCAGTGGATGACCGACAGGTGGACCAGGTAGAAGGCGTAGGACCAGGCGCCGAGGGAGACGAGGGGTTTGCTCCGGAAGATCGAGGGGCGCCCGGAGATGTCGCGGATCGCTGCTGCCAGCACCACAAGTACGCAGGCCGGCACCACGCCCTGCTGCGACCAGTGCGCGCCCCACCAGCCCTGCTGGGCACCCCACCACAGCAGCAGCACCGAGGCGGGCACCGTCGACAGGGCGAGCCACAGGTTGAGTTTGGGCCGCCAGCCGCGCAGGAGCGCGGCGGCGGCGATCATTCCCAGCAGGAATTCGACGAATCGGACCGGCGGGAAGCGGAGGAACCAGGAGAGCTGGATCCAGTACTGCTTCGGGTCGATCAGATCCTGGACGAAGAACCAGTAGGCCCACTCGACGAACAGGCCGACCGCCGCGATGATCGCGAGCGCCGGAAGGCGCAGCCGCAGCAGCGGCCGGATGACGAACGGGAAGAGCAGATAGAAGAACGCCTCGCAGGAGACCGACCACGCCACCGGGTTGGCGACGAAGAAGTCCGCCGGAGGGAACCACGACTCGGTAAGCGACAGGCTCAGCAGGGTGCGCTTCCACGAGTCGTGCCAGACCTGGTCGAAGCTGACCCAGGCGATGACGGTGCTGACCACGAGCGCGGGCCAGACCCGGGCGAAGCGGCGCCAGTAGAACGTCCCGGTGCCCACTGCGGGGGAGAACGACCAGGTCAGCACGAAGCCCGAGAGGACGTAGAAGAACGTGACCCCGGCGTCACCGAACCGGAAGAAGTCGCCGAGCTTGATGCCGTAGACGGTGGGCAGCTTGATGATCTGATTCGCGTGGAACAGGAACACGGCGAACGCGGCGAACCAGCGCAGCCCGGTAAGTGATTCGACCCGAGGCATGCGTTCTTTAGAAGGGTTCATCGTGATCTGGCACCTTTTGGAGGCATCGGCCTGACCGAGGGTCGGCTGGCGCTCCAGGCATAATGCCAGGCTTGCCGCCGCAGTGGCAGCGGGGCCGGACCGCGACCGGGCTACGTCCTGCTCGCCCGGATCGCAACCACGCCGGTGGTGAGGGTCCACCGGCGCCGCGCACGGCCCGCCGGGATGCCGGGCCAGGTCGGCTCCGCCATCACTCGCGTCGGGCGGCTCCCCGCATCGCGTACGTCACAAGGCCGGTGACCGCCAGGACGGCCGCGACAGTCGCCGCCGGCCGGCTGGTGTGGGGTTGGCCCGGCCAGGTGGTGAGGGCGCCCCACGTGCCCGGCTGAGGGAACAGGGCGGCGGCGACCGCCCAGCCCATGGGGACGAACCAGGCGCGGGCCGCGCCCACTACCGCCGCGCAGAGGGCGGTGAGGCCCAGCAGGCCGGCGGAGTCGCGGACCACCAGCGCGGCGGGACCGAAACGGGCGCCGGTGAGCTGGGTGGCGAGCAGCACGGCGAGTACCAGTGCGAGCGCGGCCAGCAGATGTACGGCTCGACGCCACGGCCAGTGCAGTGCGGCAGTGCGTTCCAGGTCTTCGTCGGGGGCGGCCAGGGTGGTCGACAGGACCGCCACCATCAGCATGACCGTCAGCACGACGAGCAGGAGGATGGCATCGCGTTCCTTCGCGAAGGTCAGCCACAGCACCCAGATCAGGGCGGCGGCGCCGACGGACGCGGCCAGTGCCAGGGGTACGCGTCGTGCGCGCAGGTGGAGGGTCATCGCGACAGGAGTCCGGTGGGGTCCTGGCAGGCCAGGATCGCGTCGCGGACGGCCGTCACGCGGGACATCGCCTCCGGTGCGGGTAGCTTCTGCAGGCCCTGCCACAGGGTGACCGCCTCGGCGTTGAGCTGCGGTTCTTCCTCGATCATCTCGGGGATGACGCCGACGTCGGAGACCGGCTCGCGGCCGAGCAGGTGGTAGGCGGCGGCCCGTTCGACAGCGCCGTTGCGCTCGCATTCCGGGTTGCCGTACCCGGTGCCGAGCCCGAAGACCATCTCGGGGACCACGGCGTCGGGGTGGGCCAGGCCGCCGTGGTCGTCGATCCGGACGACGATCGTGACGATGTCGGCGTCGCGGGCGGGCGCGTCCTCGATGAGGTAGGCCCGCCGGTCCTCGTACACCTGCGTGGGGGCGTCCGGCATTTTCGCGAGGACGGCCAGGCCCTGGCGGGCGAGTGGGGTCAGCGCGTCCAGCACGTTCGCGTTGACGCGGGTGACGCAGACCTTCGGCGCGTCGTCGGTGCAGACGAGTTCCCGGGCGACGGGGTCGACCGGCGCGACGAGCGCTGCCTCGTCGCGGGGGACGATCGCCGCCGCGACGCCGAAGCCGAGCAGCACCGGCAGCACCGCGGCCACCGAGGCCCGTCGGCCTCGGGCGACCAGCAGGAGTACGCCGGTCAGCGCGAGCCCGCCCATGAAGAGGGCGAGCACGGCGGTGACCCGTGGGTCGATGGTCTGGAACGCGTAGAACGGGCTGCTGCCGTAGGCGGGCGACAGGATCGCGCCCATCCAGTCCGGTCGCATGATCGCGGTGAAGAAGACAAGCAGCACGCCGGCCACGGCGAGCACGGGAGCGGTCACCAGAGTGGGCAACAGCCGCCCGATGCCCAGGCCGAGCCAGGCCGCCGCGACGAGGGAGAGCGCGCCGACAAGCGTGATGGCGACGACGTCCGGCGGAAAGTAGGCGGCGGTCGAGGCGATCCGCATGCCGCCCGCCGCGACCACGAGCAGGAAGGCGAGCCCGACCGAGGCCCCCATCGCGACGAGGACCGGCAGCATCCGGCTGGCCCGGGACCGGGGTGTGGTGGCGAACAGTTCCCCGACCTTGGCCCGGTGCTCGCGGCGGCCCTGCCACGCTCCGGCGGCCAGGGCGATCGGCCACAGCAGGATCATGTACTCCTTCACGGTCAGCGTGAGGGACATCCAGCCCTGCGACCAGCGTCCCGGGGCGGTGTAGAGGGCGGCGACGCCGACCGCCAACGCGAGCAGGGCGGCGCCGGCCGCGGCGGAGCGCCGCAGTTCGATCCCCAGGACGCTCATCGGGCGGCCTCCGCGAGGTGGCGGCGGAGCAGGGCCGAGTAGCCGCGTTCGGCGGGGCTGTCGCCCGGGTGGTGTTCGTCGCCCTGCTCGGCCAGCGCGGCAGGGGTGCCCTGCCACACCAGCCGACCCTCGTTGATCAGCACGACCTCGGTGCAGGCGGCTACCACGTCCTCGACGAGGTGGGTGGAGACCAGTACGCACGCGTCAGTACCCAGGTCGCGCAGCAGCTCGCGCAGGTCGAGGCGCTGCTCGGGGTCGAGGCCGACGGTCGGCTCGTCCAGCAGCAGCACCTGCGGGTCGTTGACGATGGCCTGGGCGACGCCGGCCCGGCGCAACATCCCGCCGGAGAGTGTCCGGAGGCGGGCGTCGGCCTTGGCGCTGAGCCCGACGCGGTCGATAGCGCGCTGGGTGGCCGCCGGGATGTCGCGCTTGGGCATCTCCTTCAACCAGGCCAGGTACGACACGAACTCGCGCACGGTGAACCGCGGGTAGTAGCCGAAGTGCTGCGGCAGGTAGCCCAGCGCGCGCCGGGCCTGGCGCAGGTCGGCGCGGCCGTCGACGGAACTGCCGAGCAGGGTGAGCCGACCTCCGGCCGGCTTGAGCACCGTGGCGAGGGCACGCATCAACGTCGTCTTGCCCGCGCCGTTTCGTCCGAGCAGACCGTGGACGCCGGTGGCCAGGCTCAGGTCGAGCCCGTCGACGGCCAGGTGCCGTCCGGCCCGTACCTTCAGCGCCTCGGCCTGGATGGCCCAGGGATGGATGGTGGTGGCAGTTTCGGCAGTACTCACCGCTCGCATTGCGGTTCCCTTCAGAACGAGGTGAGGCGCCGGAAGCTGTTGGCGCGCAGGAGGGTCAGGCCGGCCAGCACGACGGTGACGACGACCCACCCGCCGGTGGCCGCCGGTCGCAGGAGCACCGGCAGTTCGGCGGTGGCGAGGCTGGGCGCGATCACGGCGGCGGCCCAGGCCACCATCAGGCCGACCGCGGCGCGGTGAACGCCGACGAGGGAGCCGAGCAGCAGCGTGGCGGCGGTGAAGGCCAGGCACGGCAGCAGCATCAGCGCGGGGTTCGCCCGGCTGACGCCAAGGGCGGCGAACGCGGCGAGCACCGGGATGATGAGGACGAGCACCACCGCGGTACGGCGCAGCAGCATCGTCAGACCTGCCGACGGGGTGGCGGCGACCAACTCCCAGGCCGGGTCGCCGCGTCTGCTCCAGGCGGCCGCGACCCCGGGCAGCGGCGCGAGGGGCGCGAGCAGCACGACGATCGACGGCAACTCGGACAGGAAGTACGTGAGCAGGGCAGCGGTGCCGAGCACGCCGGCGGTCATGGCGACCCACGGCAGCAGCGTCGCCACGAACCAGCGCTGGCGCACCGGCGTACGGAAGAAGGCCCTTGCTCGTGGTGCGGGGCCTGCGGCGATCCCACGGTCCACGGCCGACGCGACCTCGGCGACCAGGGCGCGCGACTCGGACGTGGTGCTGCCGGCCAGGCGGGCGCGGCAGTCGGCGCAGGTCTCCAGGTGCACCTCGATCGACCAGACGGTCGCCTCGTCGAGGCCGGGATCACCGTCGGCGTAGCTGTCGATCTCGTGCAGGGTGGGATGCGTTGTCATGACAGGGCCTCCCGCAGGACGATCCGGGCGCGGCGGATCCGGGACTTGACGGTGTTCTCGGGTACGCCCAGCAGCACGGACGTCTCGCGGACGGTGAAGCCGTCCAGGACTGTGGCGCGCAGCACCGCGCGGACCTCGGGCGGCAGCACGGCGAGGGCCTGTTCGAGTTCCTGCCCGACGCGGCCGGCGAGCACCTCGTCCTCGGCGGCGGGCACCACCGTCTCGACCGGGTGCACCTGCGGCACCCGGGCCTGCCGGGAGCGACGGCGGAACGCGTCGACCAGGCGGTGCGCGGCGATGGTCCACAACCAGCCGACGGCACTGCCGCTGACCTGGTCGCCGGCGAAGCTGCCGGCCGCCCGCCAGACCGTCAGGTAGGTCTCCTGGAGGACGTCGGCGACCACGTCCGCGTCGGCGCACCGACGCCGCAGTCGCACCTCCAGCCAGGGCGCGGTACGCCGGTAGAGCTCGTCGAAGGCCCGCCGGTCACCGTGGGCCACGCGGCGGACGAGTTCCTGCTCGTCGGCCGAGTCCAGACTTCGTCTCACAACAGGTAGGACGATGACCTCCTCGCGATCGGGTCACGCATCGGTGTGACCGCCATCACCACCAGCGGAGGCCGGTCGAGCGCATGTGAGTGCGCCCGCGCCCCTTACTGCCCAGCCACGTTCGTGGCGCGCTCGGAGTTGACGTGGCTATCCTCTTCGGGTGCTGGCCCGTGTGGAGATCGTTGGCACGAGTCCGGCACTGCGAAGGGACTTTCGACATGCCCCGTGTGGTACCGGCAGTCATCCGCGCGCTTGACGTCCTCGAACTGTTCCTGGACTGCCCCCAGCTGTCGGCACGTCAGGTGATGGAGCGACTCGACCTGCCCCGCACCACGGTCCACGAACTGCTCGTCACGCTCGAGGCGCGCTCGTACCTGATCTCCGTACCGGGCCAGCCGGTGCAGTACCGGCTCGGTATGCCGCTGTTCCAGTTGGGCGCGGCGTTCGCGGGCCGGCTCGATCTGGTACGCGAGGCGCAGGGCGTCGCGCGGGACGTGGCCGCCAGGTGTGACGAGGCGGTTCATGTGGCGGTGCTCGACGGCGCCGATGTCATCTACCTCGTCAAGTTCGACAGCACGCACCCCGTGCGGATGGTGTCCGGTGTCGGGCTGCGCCTGCCGGCCCACTGCACGGCGGTCGGCAAGGTGCTGCTGTCGGCCCTCGACCAGGCGGACCTGGACGGCGTCCTGTTGAAGGATCCTCTGCCGGGGATGACGACGGCCAGCATCACCGACCCGGACCTGCTCCGTGAGCACCTCGAACGTGTCCGTACGGAGGGTGTCGCTGTCGACGTCGGCGAGTCGGACAGCGCGATGCGCTGCGTCGCGGCGGCGATCCGGGACCACTCCGGTGCCACCATCGCCGCGATGAGCCTGTCCGCGCCGATCATTCGCTGGACGCCTGAGGTGCAGGTGGAGTGGACGGGGCTGGTTCGGGAAGGCGCTGCCGCGCTGTCGGCTCGCATGGGCTACCGGGCCCAGTCTCGATAGCCGACCTCACGCTTTCGGCTCGAAACAACATCGAAACATTGACATCACTCAGCGGGCTGCTCTAGCGTCGCGACCACTCGATCCGGTATATCGAACCTAGTTCGAAATCTCGAACGGCGGTGGTCCCGTGAACCGACCGAACTGGAACGTCAGCGCCACCATTTCGGCCCGGTCGCCGATCGCCTCAGCCTCGTCGCGCTGCCCGACGTGTGGCACCCGAAATGTCCCGAGTGGCTCGGGCGGAGCGTATGTGAGCGGACGTCCCACGGTGGTGGGCGGGCCCGCTCGCCACCGTGTCGACCCACGAACGAACTGATCTCGACGGGCGAACCTCCATGGTCGCCGTCACAGAAACCAACTGCAACACAACCATCGCGGTGCCCGCCAGGTGAGCCGTCGGCGTGCAGCCGTGCGCGGGAAACGAAGGAGGCGAATGTCCATGGAAGAAAAGCCGGCGTGGTCTCGGCGCGGTTTTCTGGGGTTGGGAGTGGGGGCTCTCGGCGCGGCCGGTCTGGCCGCGTGCGGGGGCGAGTCCGACTCACCCCCGAAGGCGCAGGCCGAGGTTCCGCAGGAGTTGATCGACGCCGCGGCGGCGATGAAGGGCTCCTCGATGGGGATGCTGTCGCAGAAGCTGTACTCGACAGCGGCGAACGAGGCCCTCGACAGCTCGATCAAGAAGTTCGCCGACACCACCGGGACGAAGATCGAGAACAGCCTGGTCCAGGCCGACGCCGGTGACGTGGTGGCCAAGATCGATGCCGAGGTCAAGGGCGGGGTGGCACGTGACCTGGCGTTCATGACCGACTCCCGGTTCGTCGCGCAGTTCCAGGCGCTCGGTGACCTGGAGGACGTGACGGACGTCGTCACGGCGCTCACTGCCAAGTACGGCGAACCCTGCGCCGAGGCCAAGAACTTCTGCGTCTTCGACGGCAAGTGGTTCGCCATCCCGTACCACTTCATCGGGATCGGGTCGTTCCTGCGCAAGGACTGGATGCAGGACAAGGGCATCACTCCCAAGGACATCTACAGCTGGGAAGAGCTGCGGGACGTGTGCCTGGAGATCTCCGATCCCGCGAAACGCCGGTTCGGCTGGGGCATGACGGTCAACCGGTCCGGTGACGGCAACGGCATGATCGAGGCACTTATCAACGCGTACGGCGGATCGATCGCCTCCAACGACGGGCGGAAGGTCACGTTCAACTCCCCCGAGACGGTGCAGGCGGTCACCTTCCTGGGCGACATCTACACCAACGAGAAGTACAAGCGGATGCTGCCGCCGGGCATCGCGAGCTGGACCGACACCAGCAACAACGAGAACTGGCTGGCCGGGATCCTCGGCTACACCCGCAACCAGTTCAGCGTCTACGCGGACTCCCGGACCAAGAAGAACCCGGTGCACGCGAACACCCACGTGTTCTCCGACTGCATCGGACCGGCGACGAACAACCCTCTGCTGCTCGGCCAGTCCCAGGGCTTCGTCGTCTTCAAGGGCGCCAAGAACCCGGGGCTCGCCAAGCTCCTGGCGCAGTACCTGGTCAGCGCGCCCGCGCTGCTCGGGGTGGCGAAGGAGGCACCCGGCCTGGTGATGCCCGCCTGGGAGAAGGTCTGGGACGCCGACCCGTTCTTCACGAGCGGCGACCCGGCGTTCCCCATGCTGCGCAAGATCACTGAACTGAAGCTGCCGCTGAACACGAAGAACGGCCTGGCCTTCCCGCAGAAGGCAAGCGCGGGCCAGCAGGCGGTGGGGTCGGCCTACGTCCTCACCGACATGATGCAGCAGGTCGTGCAGGGGGCCGCGCCGGCGCAGGCCGTGACGACCGCCCACGCGAAGATGGTGCAGATCTTCAACCAGCAGGGGCTGCCGCAGTGAGCTCGGTCCGTCCCGTACGGGTCCCGGCGGCGCGGAAAACCCCGCCGTCGGGCCCCGGCTCGCTCACCGCCACCCAACGCCGGCTGGGTCGGGACTGGCGGCTGGCGACAGTGTTCCTGGCGCCGATGGCCCTGCTTGTCGGCGCGCTCGTCCTGGTGCCGATCGCCAGGTCGATCCTCACCAGCACCACCGAACGGCACGGGCAGGACTCCGTGTTCGTCGGCCTGGACAACTACCTCGCGCTCATCGGCGACGACCAGTTCCACACCGGTGTGGTGAACTCGTTCGTCTTCACCGCGTACGCCGAGATCTTCAAGGTGGTGCTGGGGTTGGCCGCGGCCCTGCTGCTGCACCAGCGCCGTCGTGGGCGGGCCCTGCTGACCGGGCTGCTGCTCGTGCCGTGGGTGGTGCCGACGGTGGTGACCGCGTTCAGTTGGCGCGCGCTGCTCGACCCGATCTTCGGCAGCGTCAACACGCTGCTCACCGCCAGCGGAATCGGGCCGTTGCTGGCCAGCGCGCACCTTGTCGACAGTTGGCCGGCGGGCTGGCTGTCCGACCCGGAGCTGGCCATGCCGTCGGTGATCCTGGTCAACGTCTGGAAGGGGGTGCCGTTCTTCACCGTCTGCTTCCTCGCGGGGTTGAAGGCCATCCCGGCGGACCTGTACGAGGCGGCGACCATCGACGGTGCCTCGTCGTTGCAGCGGTTCACCCACGTGACGCTGCCCGGGCTGCGCCACGTGCTCACCGTGACGGTGACCCTGTCGTCGATCTGGACGTTCAACAACTTCGACCTGGTCTGGCTGTTGACGCAGGGCGGACCGGGCGACGTGACAGCGCCGTACGTGCTTGTCGCGTACTCGAAGGCGATCTTGCAGTTGCAGTACGGCGCCGGCGCGGCGGTCACGCTCGTCATGCTGCCCATCATCGGCGGGCTGGTGTTCGTGCTGGTCCGGTTGCTACGCCAGGACACCACCATCAGGCTCCCCGGGCGCCGACAGTCGGCGTGGCGGATCGGGGCGCGACGGTGGGCCGGGACGGCGCGCCGGGCGCTGCCGTGGGCGATCACCGCAGTGGTCACCGGTCTGCTCTTCTGGGCATCGCCGGAGATCTTCTGGAAGGCGGCGGTGGTCCTCGGGGTGATTCTGCTGATCGCGGCGGCGGTCGGCCGGGTGGTCTCGGGCCTGCAGTCCCGGGGCGGTCGTCGGGCGTCGTCAGCGGTGTCGGGGCTGGGGTCCTGGGTCGCGCTGGCCGGGTTGCTCTTCTTCGTGCTGGGGCCGCTGTACTGGATCGCCGTCACCGCCTTCAAGTCCGAGGGCCAGGTCGTGATGCGCACCGACGACCTGTGGCCGACGCCGTGGACCCTGGAACAGTTCGGTGCCCTCTTCGACAACCAGCCGTTCGGCCGCTGGTATCTCAACACCATCCTGGTGTCGGCGGCGTCCACAGCTGTGGCGCTGGTGTGCGCCGCCCTGGCGGGCTACGCGCTGGCCCGGCTGCGGTTCCGCGGGGCGCAGGGCTTCACCGTCACGGTGCTGCTCACCTACGTGATGCCGGGCGCGCTGCTGTTCATCCCGCTGTACCAGATGCTCATCGGCGCGCGGCTCACCGACTCGTTGTGGTCCCTTGTGGTGACGTACCCGACCTTCACCCTGCCGTTCGCCACCTGGCTGCTTGTCGGCTACTTCTCGTCGATCCCCATCGAGCTGGAGGAGGCCGCGCTCGTCGACGGCTGCACCCGCCTCCAGGCGTTCGGCCGGGTGGTGCTGCCCCTGGCCAAGCCAGGGTTGCTGGCGGTCGCGCTCTTCACCCTGACCAACGCCTGGAACGAGTTCCTGTTCGCGTTCGTGTTCATCACGAAGGACGAGTACAAGACGCTCCCCGTCGGCATGCAGTCGATGATTGCCGGAGATGTGGTGCCGCAGG
Source organism: Micromonospora sp. NPDC049044 (assembly GCF_040649215.1). Classification (NCBI taxonomy): domain Bacteria; kingdom Bacillati; phylum Actinomycetota; class Actinomycetes; order Micromonosporales; family Micromonosporaceae; genus Micromonospora; species Micromonospora sp. NPDC049044. The sequence continues at coordinate 175,148 of NZ_JBEZFA010000007.1, forward strand.
GCCAACTCGCCGCCGCCTCGCTGCTGGTCAGCATCCCGGTGGTGGTCATGTACGCCCTCGGGCAGCGCTTCCTTACCGAAGGGCTCACGGCCGGCGCGGTGAAGGGCTGACCGGTGATCGTGGCCGCCGGGACGGTGACGTGGCCCGAGGACGTCAGGTGTACGCGAGCAGAAAGTCCACGGTGCCTGTGCCGCCGGGCTGACCGGGTGGGGTCTGGAGAGCGGGTTCGCTGTTCAGCACATAGAACCCTCCGTTGCCGACCAGGCGGGGAGTGACCGCCAGCGCCTGGTCGGCCATGGTCGCCCCGGTGGGGCGTACCACGCTGTCGCGCAGCAGCATGAACAGGTTGGTGTTCAGGTTCGAGACGTGCAGCACCCGGTACGAGCGGGGGGCCGGCATTCCCGTACTCGTCAGGCCCCAGATGGGGACGATCTGGTTTCGCCAGTTTGCCGGGTTGTTGGTGATCGAGCTGTCATAGGCGTTGAGCTGGGTCTGGATGCCACTGTGGATACCCGCCAGGTGGATGTGTAGTTGGTCCTGGTCACGGGTGGTGGCGGAATTGATCCCGAGGCCGATGTTCGGGTACACGACGTGTGCGGGTTGACCGGGCTGGGCGTTGATCCACGCGTCCAACCAGTAGTTGGGCGCGGCGGCTGTCGCGATGAACGGGCACTCGATGCCACTCACCCGGCAGGCCGGTACGAGCAGGAAGTTGTGGTTGTTCTGCGGTCTGCCGTTGAGCACCACGTAGTCGGACGTGACGGTCAGGCAGTTGGTCGGCGGTGTGGTCCTCGTACCCTGGCAGACCTGCACCCGGTCCCAGAGGTCGTACCTGCCACCGGTCTGGTTCCGGAAACCGCACAGGGCGGACTCTGTCGGGCAGTTGGCCCCGCCCGGGGCGGGCGGAGCGGGTGCGGGCGACTGCCCGCCGTCGGCCATCCCGACATCCGCCCCGGCAAGCCCCAGCAGGCCGGTGGCACCCGCGACCCCCGAGAGCTTGACGAACTGGCGCCGATACATCAGATCGCTCTGCTTGTTACCGCTCACCGTCACCCTCCGCCACGACGATCCGTAGGTCGCTGGCCAGCCATGCTTTCCAGCCCGCACGCACGCGAACTCGCTGGCGGAAATCAGGACTCAACGGCCGGAACGCGCCGAGTCTAGGACGAATCTTCCTCACCCCGACGGCGTCACCGGCAACGAGTCCCCTGATCGTGGCGGGGCCGCCGCCCCCGGCTCAGGGCGCGGTCGGCGCGGCTGGGCCGGGCCGGTGGGCGGGTTGGAACAGTTCGACGAGGTTGCCCGCGGGGTCGGTGAGCAGGACCTGGCGACCGCCGGGACCAGAGACCACGTCGCCGCGGAACGACAGCCCCGCGCGGCGCAGTCGGTCGATCTCGGCGTCCAGGTCGTCGACGATCAGGTGGATGCGGTTACGGCCGGCAGTGGTCGCGTCGTCGGGGGTGGCACGGGCACCCGAGCTGGCCGGCCCGGACAGCAGCAACCGCAACGGGCCGCGTACCACGTCCGCGAAGGCGGGCACGGCGCTTGTCTGCAGGGTGAAGCCGAGATGCGTGGTGTAGAAGTCCACCGCCGCCTGGACGTCGTCGACGAGATAGCGGACGCCTGCGTACCGCTCGGGTGCTGTCACTGGTGAATCTCCTTCAGGGGCGGGCGGCGGCGAGGACAGGCAGCAGGTGCCTGATGCGGGTGTCGATGTCCGCCGCGATCTGCTGAAAGGCGGGGTAGCTGGCCTGGTCGGTGTCGCCGGCCGTGGCGGGGTCGAACAGGCTCCAGTGCACCCGCCGAGGATGGCCCGGAAAGTCCGGGCAGACCTCGCGGGCCTTGTCGCACAAGCTGATCACGTAATCGAACCGGCGGCCGGTCACCGTGTCCACGTGCCGGGTGCGCTGGCCGCCGACGTCGATGCCAAAGTCGTCGCGCAGCAGCCGTACGGCGTTGGGATGAAGCCGGGGCTTGGGCCGGCTGCCGGCGCTGACCACCTCGACCCGGCCGCCGGCACGGTGGCTCAGCAGGGCCTCGGCGATCGGTGAGCGCGCACCGTTGCCGGTGCAGACGAACAGCACGCCGACGGGGGCCGAGCGCCGGGGGCTGGTCGGTGACCTGGGGGGCGCATGGTCGCTGCGCAGCGCCGGGTGCAGGGCGGCTCCGGATTCGGCAAGCGCCGCCGCGCAGCGGTCCACCTCCAGGTGGTAATAGCTGTCGCGGCCGTCGAAGCTGCTGCGCGTGGCGGTGACCAGCCCGCCGTCCCGCAACAGCCGCAGATGGTAGGAGACGAGGTTCTGCGGCTCACCGCTCAGCGCCACCAACTCGCGGACCCGATAGTCGCTGTTGGCGAGCTCGGTCAACAGCCGCCATCGCAGTGGATGGGCCGCCAGGCGCACGAACGCCGGGACGGCGTGATTCGACGACACCACGACAGCAACATACATCAAATGGATTTGATGGAATAGGCATCCCGCCGGAGCTGCTTCTCGAACCAGTGGTGGGCGTAGTGCTCGGTGTTGTACGCCTCGATCTCCCGGTAACCCGACGCGCGGTACATGGCGATCGCCTCGGTGAGGTTGCGGTTGGTGTCCAGTCGCACGGCTGTCGCGCCCCGCTCGGCGGCGTACCGTTCCAGCTCGCCCAGCAGCCGCCGCCCGATGCCGAGCCCGCGCACGGTGTCGGCCACCCACACGCGTTTGAGCTCGGCGGGGCCGCCCGGGTGGAGTTTGACCCCGCCGCAGCCGATCGGCTCGGTGTTGAGGGTGGCGAGCAGGAGCACGCCGGCCGGCGGGACGAGAGCCTCGTCGGGGACCGGGTTGCTCAGTGCCGGGTCGAACCCGTCGTCGAACCGACAGGCGACCTCCCGGGCGTAGGCGCGCAGGCAGGCGCGGGCCCGCGGGTCGCTCGGCGGACAGGCCTCGATGACGACCATCGACCCGATGAGCAGCCGTTCGACCTCGGCCATGGCGGCGACCAGTCGTTCCCGACGGTGCTCGGTGAGGGGTTCGAGGATCGAGGTGGCGAGGTCGTCCGACCGTTTGTCGAGATCGGCCCACTGGATCCGGCCGGCGTCGGTGAGCGTGGCGGTGCGTACCCGGGCGTCGCCGCCGGCCTGGTCGCCCGGTCCCACGGTGACCAGGCCGTCGTTCTCCAGGGCGCGCAGCAGTCGACTGAGGTAGCCGGAGTCCAGGCCGAGCCGGGCCCGTAGCGCGGCGACCTCGGCACCGGCCGGGCCGATCTCCCAGAGCAGACGCGCCTGCCCGAGGGGTCGCCCCTGGGCCATGTACTCGTCGTCGAGCGCACCCACCCGTTGGGTGACCGTCCGGTTGAATCGCCGCACGGCGGCGATGAGCGTGGCGTCCATACGCCTGACTTTAGTCAGGATTTCTGATGTGGCGGTAGGAGCGGAGCCCTGCGTGGTCCAGGACGACCACCGCGAGCACCACCCCGGTGGCGACCGCGCTCACCGCCAGCAACGGCAACCGCAGCACCGCCGCCGCACCGACCAACACGATCAGAGCGGCGACCCGGGGCCAGGAGAGTCGCCGGTGGATCGCCACCGAGAAGAGGATCCGCCCGAGGAGGAAGAGCATCGGACCACCCAGGATGACGATCGCCGCGGTCCGGTCACTCGTCTTCGTGGGGTGGGCGATGCTCAGTTCGGCGCCGACGGCGGTGACCACCAGCCCGGCGATCATCACGAGGTGCAGGTAGCCGGTGATGACGCCGAGCCGGGACGGGTCAGCACGCTCGATGACCGGGCCCAGGCGCTGACCGGCGGGCGTCACGTAGAGCAGACCGATGAGTACGGCGGCGGCGAAGACCAGCAGCAAGGCGGCGGTCTGCGAGAGCTCGAGGCGGGTGCCGGCGTACGAGAGGCCGGCGACCAGGACGAGTTCACCCAGCCCGATGATCATGATTTGCTGGTACCGCTCGGCGAAGTGTTCGCCAGCGAGGTGCAACTCCTGCCGGGTCGTCCGGCCGAGCCGAGGAGTGGGCCAGCCGAGTCGTGGGCCGGTGAAGTCGAGCGCGAGCGCGAACAGCCAGAGCGGCACCCGCCACTGCGGCAGGAACCCGCCGAGCAGCCACGGTACGGCGGAGACGCTGAACCAGCAGAGGATGCGCAGCGCCCTCTTCTGTCGGGGGTGACCGCGCAACGCGAACGCGGTCACCACGCCCCGGGCCACATGCACCAGGACGTACGCGCCAGCGAAGAGCAGACCCCGCCCGTCCAACGCCTGCGGAATCGCCACCCCGGCCAGCAGGCTGCCCAGCGCGGCACCGACAAGCAGCCATCGGACCCACGGGCTCTCCGGGTCGTACCAGTCGGCGAACCAGGTGGTGGTGACCCAGATCCACCACACCCCGGCCAGCAGCAGGGCGGTCCGCAACGCGCCGACCACCGTGAGGTCGTGCAGCAGATGCTCCGCGAGCTGACTGAGGGCCAGTACGAACGCCAGGTCGAAGAAGAGCTCCAGGAACGAGGCGCTCAGCGGTGAGGTCTCCCTCCGCAGCAGCCGTTCCGGCCTGCTCGCCATCGGTGCTCCTCCCGGTGGCTCGCGCGGCCCGCCTCCGTCGTACCACCCGGGGCCGGCCACCGGAGGTGGAAACCGGGTCAACGACGGAGGCCGCCGCGACGACGACCCGGCGGCCCCCCGTGTCGTTGATCCGGCAGCGCCCAAGGTCGTCGCTGACCACGGTGGGGGCACCGACTCAACGAGGGGGGACGACGATGACCGCTCAGCGGGAGACCGTGCAGGTCGATCACGACCTGTTCCGCGCCGTGTACGACTCGCCAGCGGCACTGCCCGGCCGACACCGCTGGACCACCCCGGAGTCGGACGTCCGGCGGCTGGAGAAGCTGCTCGGGATGCCGGCGCGCAGCATCGGCGCACCGCTCTGGGTGAGCGGTGACGAACCCGACTGCCCGAAGTGCGGCCGCCGCGTCACCTGGTACGACATCGTCTCGTCGGCACTCTCCGGCCTGCACGACAAGGACATGATCGCCACGGTCATCCTCGGTGAGCGCAAGTACGTGAACACCGAGATCCCCGCTGCCATCGCCGGTGTCCGCTGCGCCGACTGCCACACCGCGATCGATGGCCTGCGCAGCTTCAAGTGCCACAACTGGGCGTACGCCTTCGAGGCGCTGGAGGCCGTCCGCGAGCGGATGGCCGGCCGTCCGGGGCCGACCTGACCGAGCCGCGCCGCCGCGGTCCCCGTCCGGCAGAGCCGGCTGCACGAGTCCTTGACGAAGGTCATGACGCCCGACCCACCTTCGACAGCTACGTTGCCCGCTGCCCTGTTCCTAGGGTGTCCCCGGGATGAACGGAGTATGAACGAGAGGTGAGGTGATGCATGGCCGCCAACGGCAGCATGGACGTTCCGGAGATCAGTGCTGAGTGGTACCGCGATGTCGTCGACGCCGCCGCCAGCAGCCCCGAGCCGGTGCAGTGGTTCATCGGGCACGCCACCGAGGGGGTGATCCTGCTGCTCGGCGCGCTGCTGGTGCTGGCCGCGCTGACCCGACGGTCCGGCGGCCCGCACGACCGGGCGCTCGCCCTGGTCGCGCCGCTGCCAGCCCTGCTGGCGTACGCCGGCAGCGAGTGGCTCAAGACCGTGGTGGACGAGGATCGCCCCTGCCGCACGGTCGGCCGGGCGATCATCGCGGGCACCTGTCCGCCGCCGGGTGACTTTTCGTTTCCCAGCAACCACGCCACCATCGCCGGCGCGCTGGCGGTGACCACGCTCCTGCTCTCCCGCCGACTTGGTCTGGTCGCGCTGCCGCTTGCCGCGCTTGCCGCCTTCTCCCGGGTCTTCGTGGGCGTGCACTACCCGCACGACGTGATCGCGGGCGTGCTGTTGGGTGCGCTTGTCGCCGTGGTGGCGATGCCGCTGCTGGCCCGTCCGGCCGCCGAGGCGCTCCGCCGTCGAACCGAGCGCGCCGACCGCCAACTCCCGAAACTGGCGAGCCGTACCCGCCACTGAGCCGACGGTCAGCCGGCCAGCAGCAGCGCGCCCACCGTGCCGAGCAGCAGGAACGGGCCGAACGGCAGGTGCGTGCTCCACCGGACCCGGCGGGCGGCCAGCAGGCCCACGCTCACCAGCGCGGACAGCCCGAAGGCGAGCAGCAGCCCGAGGAGCAGTACCGGCCAGCCGTACCAGCCGAGCAGCGCGCCCACACCGAGCGCCAACTTGGCGTCACCCAGCCCGAAGCCGCGGCGGCCCAGCAGCACCGTTGTGGTGGCGAAGAACAGTGCCAGCCCGGTGCCGCCGATGGCGGCCGTCCACAGGTGCGCCGGCTCGCCGGTGCCGGCGGCCACGCCGAGCAGGAGCCACGTCCCGGCCGCCGCCGGCAGGGTGAGCCGATCCGGCAACCGGTGCACGGTCAGGTCGACGAAGACCGCCGGGATCGTCCAGCCGAGCCACCAGGCCAGCGCCGGCAGCCCGCCGCCCGCCGGGCCGACCAGGGCCAGCAACAGCGCAGCGGTGAGCCCGGCCAGCTCGACAGTGCCCGGCGGTGGGCCGATCCGGCTGCGGCAGTGCCCGCACCGGGCCGTCGGACCCAGCGCGGGCCAGGGCCGGGTCAGGCTCACCGGGGCGTCGCAGGCGTCGCAGCCGGTCCGGTCCGGTCGACCCGGAGGTACGGCGTAGCGCAGCGCGGCCATTCGCAGCAGCGGACTGACCGCGAGGACAGCGAGCACTGTCGAGAGCCGGACACCTGCCACACCCGTGGCGAGCGGCGCCTGCGGCGCAGGCCGCCCCGGCGGTGGCAGCGGACCTGCGGTTTCGGTCACGGCACCGGACGGCGGGGGCGGCGGGCTCCGGTCGGGTGGGTTTTCCCGGCCGGGGACGGCTGCCGGTGGGCCGGTCAGCGCCATGTCAGCACCCTTGCGTCCCGGCGTGCCCCCGGACTGCGAACACGGATCGTGACCGAATGGTCGCTGTGGTGTAGCGGATGGCGCGGAAAGCGACCTGCGCGCCGGACCGCCGGAGGGTGCCCGCCAACGGACCAGGGCCGGGCGCCCCGTCGGGCGGGGCAGGTCGTCCACCTGCCGACGACCCGGCCGGGATGCCGGGATGGGGGCGCGATGTCCCACTCCCGGGACCGGCGACGACACCCGGTCGGGCCGAGCCGGGCAGACGCCGCCCGACCACCGGCGATCGCCCACTCCGACATCGCGCGGGACGCAACGCGGACACCGGCCACCACCACCTCTCATCACCCAGCGTATTTGCTTGAATTGCCTCTGTTGTATCGGCGAACGTCAGCCTATGCTCGCCCCTTGGGTGTGACGCAAGCCTCACCTGCACCATCCAGCGACACGGGACCCTGCATTTGTAGAAGATCCGTAACGGTGAATGCGCAAGCGCAATGATCGGCTCCGGATGTGGTGATCCGGACGCGCTTCCGCATGCCCGACGGCGGTGCTCCAGCACCTCGCCGGGCGACCACGAGGAGGCTCGACGGTGCGCGGACGGCAGCTCAGACGAGCGGCGATCTGCCTGCTCGCGGTCGTGGCGGCCGGGCCGGTCGCGGCCTGCGCCAACGGGCAGGAGGTCGTCGACACGCCGCCGGCAGCCCAGGACGACAGCCGACGGACGACCTCTGATCTCGACCGGCGCGCTGCCGAAAAGGCGGCACTCGACGCGTACTCCGGTTATCTCGCGGCCTCGCGTGCGGCAAGTGGACGCAGTGATCCGAAAGCGCCGGAACTGTCCCGGTTCCTCGCTGATCCACTGCTGACCCGGGTGCAATTGTCCATTCGCGACGCTAAGGAGCACGGTGCTGTGCGTACCGGGACGTTGAAGTCCGACCCGACCGTGACCGCCGTCAGCCTGGACGCGAACCCGGCCACCGTCGAGATCCAGGACTGCCTGGACCTGACCGGCTACCTGTTGGTCTACGCCAAGAACAAGCGCGTGGTCCCGGGCAGTGGGGGCGGCCGGCACCTCTCCACCGCCACGGCGACCCGATATCCGGACGGCCGCTGGCTGATCAACTCCGGCGCGTTGCACCGGGAACAGCCGTGCTGACCTGGGCCGGAGAGGGCGCTCCGACTCGTACCCCCCGTGCCTCGTCAGGTCGGCGCGCACTCGCCGGGATCGGGGTCGCGCTCCTGCTGGTGGTCGGCACCACGCTGCCGGCCGCCGCCGCCGCCGCTGGCCGGGCCGGCCCGGGGGCGAGCTGCCCGCCCGACCAGCCCGACTGCAGCGTCTGGGACGACGAACCCGGCAACCCGGGCGGCCCCGGCGGCGGCGGAGACAACGGCGGCGGTGACGATGACGGCGGCGGCAGTGGCGGCGGCTGCCGCTGGGAGGGCCGGACCGTCCCCTGCTACGACGACCTCAAGGGCTGGTTCAACAGCAGCGACGGCTGCTACTACGAGCTGGCCGAGCCCCAGGACGAGGCGCCCGAGGGCAAGCAGTGGTACGTGCAGACCTGCAACGGCGGCGACGACGTCGGCAACATCACCGTGGTGCTGCGGGAGCCGCCGCCCGGGTTCGGCGCGCCGCCCGACCCGGAGGAGTTGGCCCGCCGCGCCCTGGCCACGATCACGCTGAAGCCGGCACCGCTGGCGGTCGCACCCCGCAAGGCCAACGGCCCCGGCCTGGTCGGCCTGCCCGTGTGGATGTGGTCCGAGCAGGCCCCCGAGTACTTCGGCCCGATCCCCGCCCGCGCGTCCGAGCGGGGGCTGACCGTCTCCATCACCGCGGAGGTCGACCAGATCGTCTGGGACATGGGCAACGGTGATCACGTGCCCTGCCCCGACGCCGGCACCGCGTACGTCGCGACGAACAAGGACCTGGCCGGCCGCACCTCCCCGGACTGCGGCTACGACAAGGGCTACCAGAAGGCCGGCACCTACGACATCACCGCCACCACGCACTGGAAGGTGACCTGGAACGGCGGTGGCGAGAGCGGAGTGATCCTGGTGACTCGGGACAGCGGCATCGTGCGGATCCGGATCAACGAACTCCAGGTGGTGACCCGATGAGCCTCGCGACGCACAACGGAACCGGGTCGGTGGACGCACCGGTCAGCCCGCCCAGGGTGGTGCGGCAACGGCGGGTCCGCCCCGGGTTGCTCGGTCTCGCCATCCTCCTGATCGCCCTCGGTGGGCTGGGCGCGGCGTTCGCTGTCACCTCCGTCCGGGCCACCGGCAGCTATCTCGCGGTCGCCCGGCCGGTGGAGGTGGGCCGGGAGGTCACCGCCGCCGACCTGATCACCGTGCAGGTCGCCGGCGGTCAGGGGCTGCGCCCGGTGCCCGCCGGCCGGCTCGACGAGGTGGTCGGCAAGCGGGCCGCGGTCACGCTGGTCCCGGGCACCCTGCTCACCCTGGGGCAGGTCACCGACAATCCGCTGCTCGGCCCCGACCAGCAGCAGATCGCGCTCGGCCTGAAGACCGCCCAGGTGCCGGCTCGTCAACTGCACCCCGGAGACAAGGTCCTGCTGGTGAGCACCCCGGACCGGAGCAACACCGGGGACCCGGCAGTCGTCGCCGGCACCAGGTTCTCCGCGACGGTGATCGACATGGTCAGCCCGGGCAACGACGACAAGGTGCTGTACCTGGCGCTGCCCACCCGGGACGTGCCCGCGGTGGTGGCCCTCACCGCGCAGGCGCGCATCGCCGTCGTACTTACCGAAGCGGCCTGAGCATGGCGATCATCGCGCTGGTCTCCGCCAAGGGTTCGCCCGGCGTCACGACCTCCGCGCTGGCCTGCACACTCGCCTGGCACCGACGGCTGGTCCTCGCCGAGTGCGACCCGGCCGGCGGCTCGATCCTCGCCGGCTACCTCGGCGGCCAGTTGGACGGCCCCCGCGGCATCGGCGAACTGGCCGTCGGAGAGCTACGCGACGGCAACCTGGAGACCGCGTTCTGGACACAACTCGTCGACCTGGACGCACCCCGTCGGGAACGACTGCTGCTGCCCGGAATCGTCGACCCGGCCCAGGGTGGCAGCGTCACCCCACTCTGGCAGCGGTTCGCCGACTACTTCAACGCCCTCGACCGGGGCACCCCCGGCTACGACGTCCTTGTCGACTGCGGCCGGTTGCACGTCCCCGGGCCACCGTGGCCGTTGCTGCGGGCAGCCTCGGTGGTGCTGCTGGTGACCCGGGCACAACTGCCGGACCTCTCCGGCACCCGCGCGGCGGTCAAGACGATCGAACGGGACTTCGCCGAGCACCGGGTGCCGCCCGGCACCCTGCGGCTGCTGCTGGTCGGCGGCGGGCACGGGCGAGCCGAGATCAGCCGCGCCCTGAAGCTGCCGGTCATCGCACGGCTGCCCCACGATCCGCGTACCGCCGGGGTGCTCGCCCTGGGCGGGACCGTGCGGACCGGACGGCCGCTGATGCGCGCGGCCGCCGCGTTGGAGGTGCCGATCGGCGCGCTCCTGGAGCGGCGACAGGCCCGGCTGGCCTGGCCCGTGCAGCAGGGGGTTCCGGATGCGGTTTGAGCCGGTCTCGACGGATCCTCGTCAACAGCCGCCGGGCGTGACCTCCACCGAGCCGCCGCTGGCCGGGCCGAACGGCCGGCACCAGCCCGTGCCGATGCCGCAGCAGAGGCCCGCCGCCATCCCGCCGCCGGCATCGGCACCCCGGCCCCGGATGGATTTCCAGGTGGTCCGGGAGCTGCGCCGGGAACTCACCGAACGGCTCACCCTGTGGCAGCGCGGCCGGGAGTTCACAGTCGACGAGGAGGACACCGAGCGGGCCCGGCTGGCCGTCACGGTGGTCGCCGAGTACGCGGACTTCGTCCGCCGGGCCGGCACCCCGATGGCCGCCGGCGAGGAGCGGCTGCTGCTCGACCAGGTGACCGCCGAGCTGGTGGGGCTCGGCCGGCTACAGACGCTGCTTGTCGACGACACAATCGAGGAGGTGCACATCCTCGGCTGCGACCAGGTGCGCATCACCCGGCACGGCGGCGGGGTGGACTGGGCCGAACCGATCGCCGACAGTGACACCGAGTTGGTGGAGATCCTCCAGGCGGCGGCCCGCCGGGCCGGCGCGACCGAACGCTCCCTGTCCACAGTGAAGCCGACGCTCGACCTGCAACTGCCCGACGGCAGTCGGCTGGCGGCGGTGTTCCTGGTCAGCCACCGCCCGTACGCGGTGATCCGCAAGCACAACACCCTGGACGTGAGCCTCGACGACATCGCGGGCACCCGGGATGACCTCGACGAGATGATCGACCCGCTGCTGCGCGACTTCCTGCGCGCGGCGATGCGCGCCGGGTTGAACATCATGGTCGCCGGGTTGGCCGGTGCCGGTAAGACCACGATCATCCGGGCGTTGATGAACGAGATCCCGCCCGACGAGCCGTACGTGCTGCTGGAGGAGAGCCGCGAACTGCTGCCGGCCCGCCGCCGGGAGCGGCACCGGGCGGTGATGAGCTTCGAGGCCCGGGAGGGGCACGGCGAGCGCGGCTTCGACGGCCGGCCGGCCGGTGAGGTGACGATCGCCGACCTGATTCCCCTGTCGCTGCGGATGGGCGTGTTGCGGATCATCGTGGGCGAGGTGCGGTCCCGGGAGATCGTGCCGATGCTCCAGGCGATGACCACCAGCCGGGGCTCGATGTGCACCATCCACGCCCGCACCGCCGCCGGGGTCGGCGAACGGATCGTCGAGCTGGCGTTGGCGCACGGCCGCGAGATGACAGTCGACCAGGCCCGCCGGATGGCCGGCAACGCCCTCGACCTGATCGTCTACGTCACGGTCGAGGACGAGACAGCGATCGGCGGGCGCAAACACCGGTTCGTCTCCCATGTGGAGGAGGTGATCGGGGCTGGCGAGGCCGGTCGGATCACCACCACCACCGTCTTCGGGCCCGGTCCGGACGGTCGGGCGGTCCCCCGGCACCTGCCGGAGCGGGTCCGCGACCAGTTGCTGCGGGTGGGGTACGACGCGCGGTTGCTGACCCGGTGGGTGGAGGCTGGCGCCGGTGCCTGGCGCCGGCCCCGACAGACCCGACTCGGCCGGCGGTGACCCGATGCTGAGCAGCCTGGAGTTGATCGCGGTGGTCTCCGGGGCCGCCTGCGTGGCCGGCCTGCTGTTGGCAGTGGTCGCGCTTGTCGGCACCCGCCGGCCCCCCGGGCCTCGTCCGGGCGGCCGGCCGGGCCTGGGCCGGCTGTGGCGCGGGCCGGGTGCCACACCTGCCGAGCAACGGGCCTACCAGGCGCTGCTTGTCGCCGCGCTGGTCGCCGGCGCGCTGGCGTTCCTGCTTACCGGGTTGCCGGTGGTGGGCCTGCTGGTGGCGGTGGCGGTGCCCGGCACCCCGTGGCTGTTCGGGGTGGGCCGGGCCGAGCAGCGGGCGATCGCCCGGATCGAGGCGGTGGGCGAGTGGACCCGCCGGCTCAAGGACGTCTCCGGCACCGGGCAGGGCCTCCAACAGTCGATCATCGGCACGATCGGCACTGTGCCACCGGGCATCGAGGAGGAGGTACGCCTGCTCGCCGCCCGCCTCCAGGCCGGCTGGACGGCCCGCTCCGCGCTGCTGGCGTTCGCCGACGAGATCGCCGACCCGGTCTGCGACCAGGTGGTCGCCGCGCTGATCCTGCACCTCTCGGACCGGGGCGAACGGCTGGGTGACGTGCTCGGTTCGATCGCCGGCGCGGCATCCGCGGAGGTGGCCACCCGGCGGGAGATCGAGGCCAAGCGGACGCAACCCCGGTTCGCGGTCCGCTTCCTCACCGGGATGACCCTTGCCGCCCTGGCGTACGGCCTGCTCAACACCGAGTACATCAGGCCGTACGGCACGCCTGTGGGTCAGGTGGTGATGGCCGCCCTCGGCGCGGCCTTCGTCGGCCTGCTGGCCTGGGTGCGGTCGATGAGCCAGCCGCAGCGACCGGCCCGGTTCCTGCCGGCGGCCGACCCGAGCGAGGTGATCGCATGATGCTGAACTGGCAGCTCGCCCTGGCGGTCTGTGGTGGTGCCGGCGTCGGGTTCGGCGTTTTCCTGGTGGTCCGGGAACTGGTGCCGGCGACCCCGGCGCTCGGTCCGGCGCTGCGCCGGCTGCACCAGCCGCCGGGCACCGGCCGGGTCGCCACTCCCGCCTCCCGACGATTGGACTCGCTCACCGGGCTGTCCCGCTGGTTGCGGCCACCGCACCGGCAGCTCGCCCTGATCGGCCAGACCCCCGAGCAGTACGCGCTGTCGATGCTGCTCTCCACACTGATCGGGCTGGCCACGCCGACAGTGCTCGGGGTGGCGCTGCTTGTGCTCGGCGTCTCGATTCCCCTCGTCGTACCGGTGCTCGGCAGCCTCGGCCTGGCGCTGCTGGGCGCCCTGCTGGCACACCGGGCCGTACTCACCAAGGCCGAGGCCGCCCGGGACGAGTTCCGCGCTGCCGTCTGCACCTACCTCGACCTGGTGGCGTTGCAGCTCAGCGCCGCGCACGGACCGGTGCAGTCGCTTGAACGCGCGGCTGCGGTCTGCGACGGCTGGGTGTTCGACCGGCTCCAGGAGTCGCTGCGGATCGCCCAGATGCAGATGCACGCGCCCTGGGACGAGCTGCGCGACCTCGCCGACAAGATCGGCATTCCGGAGCTGGGGGACGTCGGCGCGATCATGCGCTCCTCCGGCAGCGAGGGTGCGCAGGTGCACGAGACGCTGCGCAGCCGGGCCGACTCGCTGCGCGACCAGATCCGCACCGACAACCTCGCCCGCGCCGAGGGGGTCACCAGCCGACTCGACATCCCCGGCTCGCTGCTCGTCTTCGTGCTGCTCGGCTTCGTCCTCTACCCGTTCGTCGCCCGGCTCTGACCCCCGTCCACCCGAAGGAGACGCCATGCCCATCCTCAGCTACCTGCACGTCGTGTTGACGACGCGCCTGGCAGAGCTGCGCCGCGACGGCGAACGCGGCGACAGCCCGGTGCCCACAGCGGTGATCATCGCCGGCCTGGTCGCCGTTGCCATGGCCGTCACCGCGCTGGCCCTGACCAAGGCTCAGGACTGGATGGACAACATCCCGGGCTACGAGGTGCCGGAGTAGCCGCGATGTGCCGAGCCGCGTTCTCGAGGTGGTGCCGGGCGGTCAGCGCCGCCCGGCGCCGCCTCGCGGCCGGCGACCGGGAGCGGGGTGCCAACCCGGTGGAGCTGGCCGTGATGATGCCGCTGATCCTGGTGCTGCTCTTCGCCTCGATCCAGATCGCGGCCGTCTTCCTCGCCCGCTCGACCGCGTTGAACGCCGCGCAGAGCGGGGTCAACGCCCAGCGGTCCTACCAGGCGGCGAATGGCGCCGGCGTGGACAGCGCCACCCGGTTCCTCCAGGCCGCCGGCGGCTGGCTGGTGGGCTGGGACACGCCCGGCCCGACCTGCGTGATCATCGACGACGCCGAGGTCACCTGCACGGTGAGCGGACGGTCCCTGTCGGTGGTGCCGGGCGTGGACTTCGCGGTGCAGCAGACCGCCCACGGGACGGTGGAGAGGGTGACCGAACCATGAGCCGCACCGGCGAAAGGGGCTCGGTCTCCATCGAGGTGGCGGTGCTCGCCCCGGCGTTCATCGCGCTCATGGTGCTGGCCGGCGTCGTCGGGCGGACCGCGGTGGCGGCGGAGGCGATCGAGGCCGCGGCGCACGACGCCGCCCGCGCCGCGTCGATCTCCCGGGACTCCGTCACGGCCCGGGAAGCCGCGCGGGAGGCCATCCAGGATCAGCTGGACTGGCACGGGTTGGCCTGCGCCAACGACCTGGACCCGGAGTTGACCGCCACCGTGGGCGGCGCCCCTACCGACTTCGATGACGCCTTCAGCAGCACCATCGGTACGGACGCGACTGTCACAGTGACGCTCGTCTGCCTGGTGTCGTTCCAGGACATCACGCTCGACATCCTGCCCGGGATGCCGGACCAGCGGCAGATCAGCGCGACCTTCACCTCGCCACTCGACCGTTACCGGGGTCGACAATGACCGCCGCGTCGGCCCGGCGCACCCACTCGGGCGAACACGGCCGGGTGAGCATCTTCCTGGCGGTGACGATGATCGGCGTACTGGCCATCGTGGGTCTCTCCTACGACGGCGCCGGCCAGCTACGCACCCTGCAACGCGCCGAGAACCTGGCCGCCGAGGCTGCCCGGGCCGGCGGTCAGGCCATCGACCGGGCAGCCGCGATCGACGGCCGACCGACCCGGATCGACGAGGGCGAGGCGCGCGTGGCCGTCGCCAACTACCTGGCCGCCGCCGCGGGCACCAGCGGCCACACGGTGAGCTTCCCCGAGATCGCCGGGGAGACCCAGATCCGGGTCACCGTCACGATCACCTACAACCGCACGATGCTCGGACTCTTCGTCCAGGAAAAGACGGTCACCGTCACCGGCGATGCGACCGCGCGGGCCATCACCGCAGCAGCACCGTAGGAAGGGAAGGCAGCCATGCCCGTATCGGCTGGGTCCGTCGTACGGCGGACCGGACGCGTCCTCACCGGCCTCGGCGCGCTGGTCGTGCTGTGCGCGCTGTTGTTGGGGGCACCGATCGCGTTGCTGGCGTTCGCTGGCAATCCCCTGCCTGATCACCTGCCCACCCTCGCCGAGATCGGCACCGCGCTGACCAGCCGGGACGACGGCCAGCTCTTCCTGCGGGCCCTGGCGGTGGCCGGCTGGTTCGGCTGGGCCACGTTCGCCTTCTCCGTCCTCGTCGAGTTGGGGGCGCAGAGCCTGCGCCGCCCGGCGCCGAAGCTGCCCGGGATGGGTCGCCAGCAGAAGGCCGCCGCCGCGCTGGTCGGCTCGGTCGCGCTGATCCTCGCCGCCAGCCCGGCCGCCGCCAGCGCCGCGGCGGTCTACGGCCCCTCGGCGTACGCGAGCCCGAACGCACCGGCCACCGCCACCCTGGCCACGCCGCCCCGGGTGGGCGCGACGCCCGACACGGCAGCCCCGATGGCGCGGACCGGGCCCATCGGCCGGGTCGAGACAGGGCTCGCCGCACCCGGTGGATCGACAGCCCACGACGGTGCCGTGCCGGTGTACCGGGTGGCGCGGGGCGACTACCTCGGCGAGGTGGCCGAGCGTTACCTGGACCAGTTCGACGACTACCGACAGCTCGCCAAACTGAACAAGCTCGACGACCCGGACCGCATCCGCCCCGGTCAGCTGCTCCGCCTGCCCGCGGAGGCCGCCGACCAGGGCACCCGGCAGCACGCCACCGGACGGCTCGTCGGCCGGCCCGCGGCACCGAAGCCGCCAGCGCCCCGACCGGCACCCGAACAGAGCGCACCGGAGCGGCCAGCCCCACCACCACCGAGCGGTACGGGTTCGACGGGTCAGCCGCCGACGATGACCGTCGGCGCCTCCCGAGCCAGCGTCGAGGACCGGGTGAACCGACCGCTCGCCGTCTCGGCCGTGCTGGCCGTGGCGAGCATTGTCGGCGCTCAGATCGGCGCGGTCCTGGGGCTGCGCCGCCGCCCGGCCACCGCCGGAGCGGCTCCCCGGTTGGCGGCGCCCGCCGGTGCACCGGCTTCGGGTGGGGGCGACGGTTGGGCTGACGAGGGTTGGGTGGACGACGGCGCCGGAGGCGGCCTGCTCGACGGCGGGCACGGCCTGGACTCCGTAGGGGACGGACCGTCGGTCGGCCGACACCGACGTAGCTGAGGCGTGCCGCCCGGGCCGTCGCCCGGCGGCAAGCTGGCACCCGGTGCGGGTCCACCTCCGGGCGGAAGCCCGGCGGGGATCAGGGCAGGCGGGTCTGGAGTACGCCGTTCTGGATCCGGGTGGGCAGGATCTGCTGGTCGTTGCCGGAGGGCCCCTGCACGACCTCGCCGCCGTTGAGCCGGAACGCGCTGCCGTGCCACGGGCAGACCACGCAGGCGTGGCCGTCGATCTCCTGCACCTCGCCCTCGCCGAGCGGCCCGCTCTGGTGCGGGCAACGCTCCAACATCACTGTCACCTCGTCACCGTGCCGGTAGAGGATCACCGAGATGTCGTCGTCCACCTCTTTGGTGATCAGGGTGCGCTGCGGCAGCGTCGCCATGTCGGCGAGCGAGTGCCAGCCGTCGGTCATCCGGTGCAGCTCGGAGACGCTCTGGTTGACCTGCGCCCCCTGCTTGTACGCGAGGTGACCCCCGATGTACGCCCCGAGGCTCACCGTCGAGAGCCCGAGAAAGCCGAGTGCGCGGCCGACACCGTGCCGACCGGACAGCCGGGCGGCCAGCGAGCCGGCGTACAGCGTCAGGCCGACGGTGTTGGCGGCGGCGTGCACGAGGCCGACCCGGCGCTGATCCCGGGCGAGTGCCGCCCAGTCGTTCAACCCGGCTACCGCTGCCGGCACCGCGCTGACGGTGCCCAGGCCGACAAGCACGGTGGCGGGTCGACGTTGTCCGGACATGAGGTCCAGCACTGCGGCGCTGATCCACGCGCCGACCGGCACCTGCACCATCGCCGGGTGCAGTGGATGCCCGAGGGTCACCCCGTGCAGCAGGTCCCGCAGCCGCCGCGGACGCAGCGTGCCGAGGACAACGCGCTGCAACCGGTCACCGGTCCGGTCCAGCTGGGACGCCTGCTCAACTTTCGTCAAAAGTGCTCGCACGAGTACCGACTTCCCGGCGGAGGGCGCCGCAAACCGGTCTCCGGCGACAAATTCGTCACCGAGCGCGATCTCGTGGTTGCCGCCTGCACCGAACCGCCCAGACCGGGCCGGACCGCCACAGACGACCCAAGATCGACCGGGATTGTGGGTGGGAGGTGCGGCGGGCATGCTGGGTCGATGGGTGTGCGGGTGGAGCGGGCCGGTCCGGTGACCACTGTCGTGCTGGATCGGGTCGCCGCTCGCAACGCCGTCGACGGGCCGACGGCCCGGGCACTCGCGGACGCCTTCCGAGCCTTCGACGCCGACCGGGACGCGGCGGTGGCGGTGCTCTGGGGGGCCGGTGGCACGTTCTGCGCCGGAGCCGACCTCAAGGCCCTCGGCACGCCGAGCGGCAACCGGGTCGAGCCGGAGGGGGACGGCCCGATGGGCCCGACCCGGATGACGCTCAGCAAACCCGTGATCGCGGCGATCTCCGGGTACGCGGTGGCGGGTGGGCTCGAGTTGGCGCTCTGGTGCGACCTGCGGGTCGCCGAGTCCGACGCGACGCTCGGGGTGTTCTGCCGCCGCTGGGGGGTGCCGCTCATCGACGGTGGCACAGTGCGGTTACCCCGGCTGATCGGCGAGAGCCGGGCGATGGATCTGATCCTCACTGGCCGTCCGGTGCCGGCCGAGGAGGCGTACTCGATGGGGTTGGTCAATCGGTTGGTGCCGCCCGGCCAGGCGCGGTCCGCCGCCGAGGAGTTGGCGGCGACGATCGCCCGGCACCCGCAGACCTGCCTGCGCAACGACAGGGCCTCGGTGCTGGCGGGCGGTGGTCGCGGCGAGCCGGAGGCGCTGGCTACCGAGTTGGCGTACGGGATGGCTTCGCTCGCCACGGATGCGGCTGCCGGCGCGGCCCGGTTCGTGGCTGGCGAGGGACGGCACGGCACGATGCCGCCGGGAGGAGTGCACCTCCCGGCGGCATCCGGTGCGGGTCGGCTCAGTTGCGGTTGATGGTGAAGGTCGTCGTGGTGTTGCGGATGTCCACCGCGTTGTTCGTCAGCCGCAGGTTGTTGAAGGTGACCGAGCCGACCGCCGGGCCCTGACCGGGTTCGGGCATCTCGTTGGCCCAGACCGCGAAGCCCGACTTGGCGTCGAACGCGTCACCGCTCTTGCGGGCACCGCTGATCGAGATGTTCGTGAAGACGGTGTCGGTGATCGGGTTCTCCGGCTGCGAGCCGTTGTACTTGGTCTGGAACATGATTCCCGAGTACGTCGGATCGACGATGTCCACGTCGGACACCCGGATGCCGCGGAACTCCTTGGACGCGGAGAAGACCCAAATCGCGGGGAAGGTCTGCGATCCCCAGAAGTGCCCACCCGCCCGGATCAGCGAGATGTTCTGGAACTGGGTCGGTGGGCTGGCCCCGAACCCGATGAACGGGTAGCCGAAGTCCAGCGAGCTGATGGTGATGCCGGAGTACGTCAACATGTCCGCGATGTAGAGGTTGCGGAAGATGTTGTTGTAGCCCCCGTACACCGCCAGCCCGGCCGCCCGCCAGGTGAGCGTGGCGGTGAGGTTCTCGAACACGTTGCCGTTGTTGCCTGTCGACGCGCCCTGGTCGGTGGCCGAGAAGAGGGCGAACGCGTCGTCACCGTTCGACCGGCCCTCGGTGTTGGTGATCAGGTTGTTGGTGCTGCCGTTTGTCAGGTTCACCCCGTCGGCGAAGGTGTCCCGGAAGCGGCTGTTCTTGATGGTCAGCCCGCTGACGCTCACCCCCCAGTACGCGCAGACGGTGTGCTCGACCCAGACGCTGTCCAGCGTCATGTTGTCGACGTCCTTCAGCTCACCCCAGACCTTGCCCGGCCCGTCGATCCGGTTCGTGTAGTTGCCGAAGAAGGCCAGGTGGGAGAAGGACGAGCCGCTGGCCGAGGACTCCACCCGGAAGCCCGCGTCGGTGTTCTGCTGACCGGTCGGTGTCTGGAAGCGGGTGTACCACATACCCGCGCCCGTCACGGTTATCGGCTTGCCGTACACCTGGAACTTCTGCGCGGTCTCGTACGTGCCGGCCGGCAGGTAGACGCCGATCAGGTTGCCTGTGGTGTCCATCCGCACCGCGTCCAGCGCGTTCTGCACGTCCTGGTGGCTGAAGCCGGACGGCACCCGGTAACGGGTCGGGTCCGGGTTGGCTCGCGGCGCGACAAGCTCCAGGTTGATGAAGTCGATCGCGTACGTGGTGGTGTTGGCCGGGTCCTTCTGGAGGCGGATCCTGCTGCCGGCCGGGATCGTCGAGTTCAGCATCACGTTCGCCTCGTCGTACAGGTGGCGAGGCGGACCGGCACTCGGCGAGTCACTCGGGCTGGCCTCCGCGCCGTAGAGCCAGATGTGCTTGGAGGTCAGGTTGATCGGCTTGTGCAAGGTGCCGTTGACGTAGATGTTCAGCGTCGAGTCGATGCCCCCGCCGCCTGCCGAGTCGGGGATGGAGAAGCGGGTGACGAGCGTGTTCGTGGCCGCCCGGGTGGTCCACTCGACGTACGCGCCGGTGCTGTTCAGGGTCACCGCACGACGGCCGGACGCCTCACCGCCGAGGTTGCCGATCTCCCGGTTCGGGCCGACCTGCCCCGCGCCGCCGCCGGTGGTGCCGTCCTCGGCCTCGTACATGTCGTAGCCCAGATTCGCGCCGCGCCCCACGAAGAGCGGCCGGTCGCTTGTGTTGTTGGTCTGCTTGACCGGCAGCTCGTTGCCGTCCACTGCGAGCACCACCCGGACTGTGTACTTGCCGTTCGCGGCGGTCCAGGTGCCCAGGTTGATCGGGCCGACAGTCGCACCGGCGTTGATCACGCCGGAGTACGAGCCGGTCAGGGTACGCACGGCGGTGCCGGACTCGTTGAGCACGGTAAGGGTGATGCCGTGCGCACCGGACGCGGACGCCTGGTTGCCGGCGTTGCGGATCGACACCGAGAAGGTGACTGTGCTGCCCGGCGGCGGGTTGCCCGGCGACCAGTCGACAGCCAAGGCGACCAGGTCGGAGCTGGCCACCGCGCCCACCACCAGTGGGCTGGGGTTGGAGTAGCTGTTGTTTGTGTCGTCCTGTTCAACGACGGTGTTCGACTCGTCGACCTTTGCGCTGAGCGGGTAGCTGCCCGCGTCGCGGGTGCCGATGCTGGCGCTGACAGTGGTCGACCCGCCGGCCGCGAGGCTGCCGACCGAGGCGGTGCCGACGCGGGTGGAGCCCAGGTAGAAGTTGACGTTGGTGGCGGCGGAGGCCGCCGAGCCGGCGTTGCGCACCGTCGCGGAGAGCGTGATGGTGCTGGTCTCCACGGGCGCGGACGGGCTGAACGACATGCCGGTCACGGTGAGGTCCGGGTTCGGCGCGGGGGTGCCGAAGACCTGGAACTCGGCCACCTGCCCGGCCGGTGCACCGGTGTTCGAGGCGATCGAGAGCCGCACGTCGGCTGCCGCGCCGCTGACCGGGATGGTCACCGTGTTGCCGCTGGCCGGGTTGAAGGTGTAGTTCGCCGCGCCCACCACTGTGGTGAACGTCGACGAGCCCTGGTCCCGACCGAGGACTGTGATGTTCTGGGTACGCGTGCCCCAGGCCGAGTCCGGGTTCAGTTTCAGCACGACCTGGCTGAGGCTGGCGTTCGCGCCGAGCTGCACGGTGAGCGTGCTCGGGTTGCCGTTGCCCTCCCAGTAGGTGGCCACGTTGTTGTCGTTGGCGTTGGTGGCCACGAACGTGTGCACGAACCCGGAGGCGGTGATCGGCTTGCCGACCGCCAGGTTGCTCCCGGTGGGTGGGTTACCGGTGCCGGTCCGGGTCACCGTGTTGCTGTTCGCCGACTGGTTGCCGGCCGCGTCCCTGGCCCGCACGTAGTACGAGACCGTGGCGGTGTCCGCCTGGCTGTCGGTGTAGGTGAGCGTCGAGCCGCCGACGCTGCCGCGCAGCGCGCCGCCCGCGTACACGTCGTAGCCGGTCACCCCGACGTTGTCGGTGGACGCCGACCAGGTGAGCCGGATCTGCCCGCTGGCGGGCTGGGTGTACGCCAGGTTGCCGGGGGCGCTCGGCGCCTGGGTGTCGGTGCTGCCGGTGGCGCCGTACACCTCGACCTCGGAGAGCTGCGCCGCCGGCCAGCCGGTGTTGCCGGTGACCTGCACGCGCACGTAACGCGTGCTGGCGGCGGTGAAGCTGACCGTCGCGGTGTTGCCGCTGCTCGGGTTGAAGGTGTAGCCGGCGGACGCCTTCAGCGTGCTGAACGTCGAGCCGTTGGTGGAGCCCAGCACCGACAGGGTCTGGGTGCGGGTCTGCCAGTCCGACGACGGGGGCAGCTTGAGCACCAGCCGGTCGACGCTGACAGTGGCGCCCAGGTCCGCCTGGATCCACTGCGGGAACGCGTTGTTGGCGCTCTCCCAGTAGGTCGACGCGTTGCCGTCGTTGGCGTTGCCGGCCACGTAGTTCTGGTTGTAACTGCTGGCGGTCATGGTGGCCGAGAGCCCGGCGAGCAGGGCCGCGCGGGCGGAGCCCGCCGGGGCGGAGGCGGGCGTCGCCGCCGGGGCCGCGGTCGCGGGGGTGACGGCGGGGACGGCGGCGAGGAGCAGTCCGGCGAGCGCCCCGGCGAGCAGCCGCCGGGCCGGCAGTCGGCCGGACCGGTGGGCGCGGTGGGCGCGGTGGGCTCGGTCGGTTCGGGGGACGGAACCGGGCGAGCTGGCACGCGGGGTGCCTCGGGTGGTGCCGTTTCTGGACATGGGTGGCTACACCTCTTTCGGCTGTGGTGTGGGGTGCGTTGCCCGGCGACGGGTGCAGGGGTACGCCCGTCGTGCCGCGACAGGTGGGGGACGGTGCGGTGCGGGACGGGTGCGGGCGGGCCGGCGCCGCGCTGCGCCGGGCCTCCGACCGGTGGCCCCCGCCCTGCTCGGCGGGGGCCGTCGGCCTAGCTGGAGTAGACCTCGAACTCGCTGAGCTGACCGGCCGGCCAGCCGGTGTTGCCGGTGACTGTCAGCCGCAGGTACCGCTGGCTGGTCGCCGTGAAGGTCACCGTGACCGTGTTGCCGCTGGCCGGGTTGAAGGTGTAGCCGGCGGACGCCTTCAGGGTGCTGAACGACGAGCCGTTCGTGGAGCCGAGCACCGCGAGCGTCTGGGTACGCGTCTGCCAGGCCGACGACGGTGGGAGCTTCAGGACGACCCGGGAGACCGAACGGGTGGTGCCCAGGTCCACAGTCAGCGACTGCGGGAATGCGTTGTTGGCGCTCTCCCAGTAGGTGTTCGGGTTGCCGTCCACCGCGTTGGGGGCGGCGTACACATCGGAGTGGCTGGTCTCGGTGATCGACCGCCCGGCCGCCAGGTTGCCGCTGGGCGGCGGGGTGGTCGGGGGTGGGGTGGTGGGCGGCGGGGTGGTCTGCGTGCCGCCGTACACCTCGACCTCGCTGAGCTGCGCGGCCGGCCAGCCGGTGTTGGCGGTGACGGTGACCCGGACGTAGCGGCGGTCACCGGTGGGCAACCCGATCGACACGGCGTTGCCGCTGCCGGGGCTGAAGACCCGACCGGCGGACGACGCAAGCGTGCTGTACGACGAGCCGTCGGTGGAGCCGAGCACCGACACCGTCTGGGTGCGCTGCTCCCAACCACTCGGCAGCTTGAGCACCACCCGGTCGACCGATCGGGACGCGCCCAGGTCGACGGTGATCGACTGCGGGAAGGCGTTGTTGGCGCTCTCCCAGTAGCTGCCCGCGTTGCCGTCCACCGCGTTGCCCGCCGAGTAGTTCTGGTTGGTGCTTGTCGCGGTCGTCGACCGGTTCAGCGCCAGGTTCCCGCCGGTGGGCGGCGGCGTGGTCGGGGGCGGCGTGGTCGGGGGTGCGGTGGTGGGCGGCGGGGTGGTGGGGCCGGTGGTCGGTGGGGTGCTGGGGCCGCCACCCCACTGCGGCTCGGGCCACGGTCCGCAGTACGGGGTAGACGTGTACCAGCCGGAGTTGCCGCTGCCCTGGGTGATCTGGAAGCCACTGCCCACACAGTTGTGCATCGGGTTGCTCTGCGCGATGTTGGTGGCCCGCACGTTGGTGAAGGACACCTGGCTGGGCGCCTGCACCTGGAGCGCGTACGTGCCGGCGCCGTCGATCCGCACGTTTGTGAGATTGATGCCGCTGGTCTGGCCCTCGATCCAGTGCAGCGCCGCGTACGAGCTGTCCAGGATGTCGGTGTCGGTGATGTTGATGGTGGCCTGCTGGAACGCCTCGTTCAGGGCGGAGAACCAGATCGCCCCGACGCCGAAGTTCCAGTTGTAGTCCGAGTTGCCGTTGCGGATCAACGTGTTCCGGGCGATCGTCCAGGTGCCCCGGACCGCGGTGTCGCCCTGCACCCCCGGGTAGCGGTTCGCGACGTGGATGCCGCCGCCGTTGGTGAGCGAGTCGGCAGTCACATTGTCGGTGATCTTGATGTCCCGACCGCCGTAGCTGACCAGGTGGTTCGCCAGCAGGGTCACGCCGATGGTGTTGTGGGTGAAGGAGTTGTTGACGTTCGGCACGCTCTGCGCCCACATCGCCAACGCGTCGTCGCCGGTGTTGCGGACGAACGTGTTCGTCACAGTCGAGTTGGTCACCCCGGTGTGGAAGTTCACCCCGTCGGCGGTCTGGTCCAGGATCCGGCTGTTGCGGATGGTGAAGTTGTCCATCGGGCCGTCCATCCACGCCCCGACCTTGGTGTTCTCCAGCCACAGGTTGTCGACCACCGAGTTGGTCATCGCCCCGCCCAGGGCGTTCACCTGGTCCTCGTCCACCCGCTCGCGGATGTCGCCGATGATGGCGAAGTCCCGCAGTGTGACGTTGCGGCTCGGTCCGCCGGCCTCGTGCGACCGGATCTCCCCCGTGTACCCGCCGCCGGGGACGTACTTGCCGTAGATGCCGGCGGCCCGCTTGCGGTCGGTGGGGTGCCGCCCGCCGAGCACCGAATACCACGGGCCCGCGCCACGCACTGTCACCCCGTCGACCACCACGTGGTCCCAGAGGGTGAACGTGCCGGTCGGGATCCAGACGGCCCGGCCCTGGGCCTTTCCGGCGTCGACAGCCGCCTGGAACTTCGCCGTCGAGTCGGTCGCGCCGCTCGGGTCGGCGCCGAAGTCGGTGACCACGTCGATGACACCGGAGGGCTTCGTGATCGCCGGGGCGACCAGCTCGAAGTCGGCCAGGTCGATGGTGAACGAGGGCGACTGGGCCGTCGAGGAGACCTGGAACCGGATCTTCGTGCCGGCCGGCTGGGTGCTGCCGAACATCGCCCGGGTCTCGTCGTAGAAGTGGTGCGGGTTGGTGTCGCCCGGGTTGTTGTTGAACGGGTATCCGCCGTAGTACCAGCCGTACCTCGACGTCACCGGGACCGACTTCAGCAGCGACCCGTTGGCCCGCAGGTCGATTGTGGCGTCCCGGCCGGTGCCGGCCGAGCTGTCCGGCAGGCTGTACCGGAAGGTGACAGCGTTGGCCGGCGCGGTGAGGGTGAACTCGACGTACTCACCGACGCTGTCGAGGGTGACCGCTTCCCGGCCGGACGCCTCGGACGGCAGCGTGCCGTAACGCCGGTCGGGGCCGATCTTCGAGCCGTTGTGGGCGGCCTCCTCCGCCTCCTGCTCGACGAACGGGACGGTGGCGCCCCGGCCGGAAATGTCGAAGGGGGACAACCCGGCCGCCGAGGCCGGAGTCGCGGTGCCGGTGATCGCGAGGACGGTCACCGAGGTGGCGGCGATCAGGGTGGCAGCGATGGCGGCCAACCCTGCCCGGGTCGGGTGTCGAAGGTGGTGCGGGGTGCCGGTGGTGGTGTGGTTGGCCATGAGCTGCGCTCTCCCTTTCGTCAGGCAGGCCAGATCCCCCCGTGTCGGTGCGGCGCGTCCCCCTCGTTCCTCCTTCCGTTCGGGTGGGGTGGTGCCGGCGGCCGGGACAGGCCGCCGGCACCACGGCGAGCGGTGTCAGGTCTGGTCAGCCGCCTTCGCGGTCCGCAGCCAGACTGCGGTGTCGGACGGCAGCAACCCGTCGTCGAGCGGCCCGCTGGCCAGCAACAACTCCCCCTCGGCTGGCATCGGCACCGGCGCGTCGGAGAGGTTGACCAGGCAGCTGAAGCCGCCGCCACGACTGAAGGCGAGCACCCCGTCCGGGGCGGGCAGCCAGGTGAGTTCCCCGTCGCCAAGCGCCGGGTCGGCCCGCCGAGCCTGGATCGCCGCCCGGTACAGCTCGAGCATCGAGGCCGAGTCTCCGGTCTGTGCGCTCGCCGTCCGGTCCTTCCAGTCGGCCGGCTGCGGCAGCCAGGGCGCCGCGGCACCGGGCGGACTGAACTCGAACGGTGGCTCGTCACCAGCCCACGGCAGCGGTACGCGGCAGCCGTCCCGGCCCGGGTCGACCCGGCCGGACCGCTCCCACATCGGGTCCTGGCGCAGCGCGTACGGAATGTCCTCGACCTCGTAGAGGCCCAGCTCCTCGCCCTGGTAGACGTAGGCGGCGCCGGGCAGCGACAGCGACAGCAGTGCGGCGGCCCGGGCTCGGCGGGTGCCCAGCTCCAGGTCGGTGGGGATGCCCTCGCGCTTGGCCGCGAAACTGAACCTGGTGTCGGCCCGACCGTAGCGGGTGACGTGCCGGGTGACGTCGTGGTTGGAAAGCACCCAGGTGGCCGGCGCGTTCACCGGCGCGTGCGCGCTCAGCGTCCCGTCGATGCTCTCGCGCAACGCGGAAGCGTCCCAGGCGCAGCCGAGGAAGTCGAAGTTGAACGCGGCGTGCAGCTCGTCCGGGCGCAGGTAGTTGGCGAACCGTTGCCGGTCCGGCAGCCACACCTCACCGATAAGCGCCCGGTCGGCGTACTCGTCGGCGACCCGTCGCCAGCCGCGGTAGACGTCGTGCACCCCGTCGAGGTCGTGGAACGGGTGCGGTTGGTCGGGCTGGACCTCGGGCAGCGTCGCGTCCTTGACCAGCAGCCCGGCCGAGTCGATCCGGATGCCGTCCACTCCCCGGTCGAACCAGAACCGCAGGATGTCCTCGAACTCCGCGCGCACCCGGGGGTGGTCCCAGTTGAGGTCCGGCTGCTGCGGGGCGAACAGGTGCAGGTACCAGTCGCCGGGGGTGCCGTCCGGGTTGGTGGTGCGCGTCCAGGTCGGCCCGCCGAACTCGCCGACCCAGTCGGTGGGTCGCTGGTCGCCGTTCGGACCCCGGCCGGGCCGGAACCAGAACAGGTCCCGCTCGGGTGCGTCGGGCCCGCCCGCGAGCGCCGCCTGGAACCAGGGGTGCGCGTCGGAGCAGTGGTTGGGCACCACGTCGACGATGGTCCGGATGCCCAGCGCGTGCGCCTCGGCGATCAGGGCCTCCGCCTCGGCGAGGGTGCCGAAGACCGGGTCGATGTCCCGGTAGTCGGACACGTCGTAGCCGGCGTCGGCCATCGGCGACGGATACCAGGGGCTGAACCAGATCGCGTCGACGCCGAGCGCGGACAGGTGGTTCAACCGGGATCGGATGCCGGCGATGTCACCGATGCCGTCACCGTTACCGTCGGCGAAGCTCCGGGGATACACCTGGTAGATCACGGCTCCACGCCACCACGGACTTCTGTCAGCTGTGGACACGAGCACCTGCTTTCTGCGTCAGTACGTCGGCGGGTCCGCCGGACCTGGGTAGGTATCGGGCGAACGGTCGTTGTTCGCCGCGCGGGAGGGTGCGGTGGTGGCTAACCCTTGATGCTGCCCGTGGTCAGACCGGACATGATGTTCCGTTGGAAGATCAGGAAGATGATGACAGTCGGGATCGCGGCGATGACCGACGCGGCGATCACCACGTTCATCGGGGTGCCACCGGCGAAGGTGTAGATGCCGACGCTCACCGTCCGGGTCTCCGGCGACGGCATGACCAGCTTCGGCCAGAGGAAGTCCTTCCAGACCGCCGTCACCGCGAAGATCGAGACGACGCCGAGGATGGGGCGCGACAGCGGCAGGATGATCGACCAGAGGGTACGCAGCGACGACGCCCCGTCCATCAGGGCCGCGGCCATCAACTCCTCGGGGATCGAGTCGAAGAACCGCTTCAACAGGAAGATGTTGAACGCGTTCGCGACCATCGGCAGCCAGATCGCGAACGGCGAGTCCAGCAGGTTGATGTGCAGGATCGGCAGGTCGAGCACCGTCACGTACTGCGGGACGATGAGGACCATCGCCGGGATCATCAGGGTCCCCAGCATCAGGGCGAGGATCGCGTTGCCGAAGATCGGCCGCAGCTTGGACAGCGAGTACGCGGCGGCGCTGTCGAGGACGAGCTGGAACAGCACCGCGCCGATGGCGTAGTAGAAGGTGTTGAACAGCAGCTTGGCGAGGGCCAGGTTGTTCCAGGCGTCGATGTAGTTCTGCGGCTGCGGATCCTTCGGGAACAGTGACGGCGGCGTCTGGGCGATCTCCTGGCCGGATTTCAGCGCGCCGGTCACCATCCAGTAGAGCGGCCCGAGGAAGACGAGCGTGAAAACCGCCACGACGACGACAAGCAGCGTCCAGTAGATGATCCGGCCGCGGCCCCGGGTGAGCTGGGCCTGGGAGATGAGGGTCCGGGTTCCGGAATCCTGTGCCATTCCTCGCCGTCCTAGTCCTGTTTCGCAGTCAGCCGCACGTACACGGTGGAGAAGCCGGCCAGCACCACGAGCATGATCACGCCCAGCGCGGCGGCGCCGTTGAGGTCGTTCTGGAAGAACCCGTGCTGGTAGATGAGGTACGCCACCGAGGTCGCGGAGTCCTCCGCGCCCGCGCCGTTGGCGAGGATCAGCGGCTCGATGAAGAGCTGCATGGTCGCGACGATCTGCAGCATCGCCATGAGCGCGAGGATCAGCCGGGTCTGCGGGATCGTCACGTGCCGGATCCGCCGCCAGATCCCGGCGCCGTCGAGCTCGGCCGCCTCGTACAGCTCGCCGGGGATGTTCTGCAACGACGCCAGGTAGATCAGCACCGCGCCGCCCATGCTCATCCAGGTCGACGCGACCACCATGGCCGGCATCGTCATCTCCGGCGACTGCATCCACTGCGAGGTGGGCAGGTGCAGCGCCGTGAGGATCGCGTTGAACAGCCCGGCCTCGCTGGGGTCGTACGCGTAGAACTTGAACAGGAACAGCGCCGAGGCCGGCGGCAGCATCACCGGCAGGTACACCAGGATCCGCAGGTACCCCTTGGCGTGCCGGAACTCGTTGAGCAGGATCGCCACGAAGAACGGCACCACGTATCCGAGGCCGAGCGCGAGCACCGTGAAGTAGAAGGTGTTCTGCCAGGCCGTCCAGAAGCTCGGGTCGGCGATGATGCGGGAGTAGTTGTCCCAACCCACCCAGGTGGTCTCACCACGACGGGTGCGCTGGAAGCTCATCACGATGCCGCGGACCATCGGGTACCAGGAGAAGACGACGAAGCAGAGCACCGCGCCGATCAGGAACGCGTGCCCGGTGAGATTGTCCCGTACCTTGCGGCCGAGGCTCGTGCGCTGCGCCCCGGCCGGGTACGCGGACGGCGGGCGGCCCGGTTTCCTGGGGGTCTCCGGGACGACGGTGATCGCCAAGGCAACTCCTGGGTGAGTGAGTGACGTCGAGATGCGGTGCGGGTGGTGTGGGGGCCGGGTCGGCGTTCCCGGCCCCCACACGCTCGGTCAGCTCTCCGCGGTGAGGAGCTGGTTGACCTTCTCCTCGGCGGTCTTGAGCAGCGCGTCGATGTTCGAGTTCGGGTTGGTCAGCACACCGGACATCGCCGCGTCGAGCACTGCGTAGATCGCCTGCGCGTTGCGCGGCTCACCCTTGATCGGGACCGGGGTGGCCTCGAAGAGCGCGAAGTTCGCGGTGTCGAGGTTCGCGTTGGCCTTGCGCAGTTCCAGTTCCTGCTTCTGCGTCTCACTGCCGTTGGCGAAGAGCAGCGGCTGGGGCAGACCCACCGGGTAGTTCTGCGGCTTGGCCCGGACGTAGTCGAACTGGCCCTTGCCCGGCGTCAGCTTCTGGTAAGCGATCCACTTCATGCCGGCCTTGACCTGCTCGGGGGTCAGGTCCTTCTTGAAGAAGTAGCCCTCGCCGCCACCGAGCGTCCCCTTCGCCGGGCCGTCCTGGCCGGGCAGCGGGCTCATCGCCCAGTCCTGGAACTTGCCCTGGAACTGGCTGACGATCGCCTGGGTGGCGTCCGGCGCGCCGATGAACATGCCGACCTTGCCCGCGCCGGCGTTCGTCAGCAGGTCACCCCACTGCAGCAGCTGGCGGGAGCCCATGCTGTTGTCGCCGTACCGCATGTCCTTGATGTTCTGCAGGACCTGCTTGCCCTGGGCGTTGTTGAAGTCGGCCTTCTTGCCGTCCTCGGTGAGCATGCGGCCGCCCTGCGAGTAGAGCAGGGAGGTGAAGTGCCAGCCACCGGTGTTTCCGGCGCTGTACTCCGAGTAGCCGGCGATGCCGTTGCCGAGGGCGGAGATCTTCTTGGCGGCGGCCCGGACGTCGGCCCAGGTCTTGGGCGGGTTGTTGGGGTCGAGCCCGGCCCGCTGGAACAGGACCTTGTTGTAGACCAGGCCCATCGAATAGTTCTTGACCGGTACGGCGTAGAGCTTGCCGCCGTCGGTGAAGACCTCCTTGAGCGCCGGGTCGACGCTGTCCCAGGTGGGGATCGTGTCCTTGTTGGCGTACTGGGTGATGTCCATCGCCTGGCCGGAGTCCAGCACCTGCTGGAGGTCGGTCATGTAGCCGTAGAACACGTCGGTCACGGTGCCGCCGGCCAGACGGGCGGTGAAGTCCGGCGGGTTGTTGCACTGCTCGCCGACGCTGACGCTCTTGATGTCGATGTCCGGGTTCTGCCGCTGGAACTCGGCGACGTCGTCGTTCCAGTTCTTCAGCAGCTCTTTCTGCGCACCGACCGGCTGGCAGTCGACGGTGATGGTGACCTTGCCGCCGGCGGTCGTGTCCTTGTCGTCGCTCTTCGTGGAGCACGCCGTGAGGCTGAGCCCCAGGCCGGCCACGAGCGCGACCGCCGCAGCCTTTCGGTATTGCGGTACGGACATCTGTCCATCCCTTCGGGAACGGGTGACTCCAATGACCTTCGCTGATCTGCGGTGATACGACCTGACGCCCAGTAGCTGCGTCGGAGCCAGGTGTGAGTGGAGTCACTGTAGCGAGGAGGACTCATCTCGGCAAGGTATCGACCCCGTATCGAAAAGACACGACGCAATCACGACAGA
The DNA here is from genome assembly GCF_040649215.1 of Micromonospora sp. NPDC049044. Classification (NCBI taxonomy): domain Bacteria; kingdom Bacillati; phylum Actinomycetota; class Actinomycetes; order Micromonosporales; family Micromonosporaceae; genus Micromonospora; species Micromonospora sp. NPDC049044. The sequence continues at coordinate 205,833 of NZ_JBEZFA010000007.1, forward strand.
TCTTTGCAACCACGTGGAACCGCCCGGATAAACCGGTCTTTGTACCGTTATGAAGTCCCATCCGCGCAGGTCGATGCCGCAAGCCTCGCCCGAGCGCGTCGATCATGGAGTTGTGGTGCCTGATTCAGGGGTTTACGGGCGTTATGCCACCCACCACAACTCCATGATCGACGTGGCGTGGGGGTGGGGGACGCAGAACGGCCGTCGACCGGGTGGGCGGTCGACGGCCGGAAGGCTTGTTTGGGGCGGTCCCTAGCGACCAGGGGCGGGAGCGGTCGAGCCGCGGACCACCAACTCGGGCTCGAACAGCAACTCGTCGTGCAGCACTCCGACCCCCTCGATCTGGGTGACAAGCAGGTCCACGGCAGCCTGACCCATCGTCTCGATCGGCTGCCGCACCGTGGTCAGCGGCGGGTCGGTGCAGGTCATGAACGCGGAGTCGTCGAAGCCCACCACCGACACGTCGGTCGGCACCGAACGCCCCAACCGCCGGGCCGCCCGGATCGTGCCCAACGCCAGTACGTCGCTGGCGCAGATGATGCCGGTCACGCCGCGCTCGACCAGTTTCGTCGCGGCGACCCGCGCACCCTCCATCGAGAAACTGGACCGCTCGACACACCCGGCGTCGGCCTCGTCCCAGCCCGCGGCCCGGATCATCGCGTCCAGTTTGCGGCGGGACGGCACATGCCCCTCCGGGCCGAGCACCATCCCGATCCGTTCGTGCCCGAGCGAGCGCAGGTGCCCGTAGGCCTGTTCGACCGCTACCGCGTCATCGGTGGAGACCCGGGGGAAACCCAACTCGTCCACGCCGGCGTTCACCAGCACGACGGGAAGGCCCCGGTCGGTCAGGCGACGGTAGTGGTCGTGTCGGGCGTCGGCGAGCGCGTACGAACCACCAGCGAAGATCACCCCGGAGACCTGGTGGTCGAGGAGCATCTCCACGTAGTCCATCTCGGACACCCCGCCGATGGTCCGGGCGCAGAGCGCCGGGGTGTAGCCACGCTGGGCGAGGGTCCCGGTGACGACCTCGGCCAGCGCCGGGAAGATCGGGTTCTGCAGCTCGGGCAGCACCAGCCCGACCAGCCGGGCGCGTTCGCCCCGCAGCTTGGTCGGCCGTTCGTAACCGAGCACGTCGAGCGCGGTCAGCACCGCGGTCCGGGTCGCCTCGGACACCCCGTCACGGCCGTTGAGCACCCGACTGACGGTGGCCTCGCTGACGCCCGCCTTCTTGGCAACTTCAGTCAACCGCTTGGTCACGACCGCAATCGTACGTCGTCTTCGTGAAAGAAATGAACAGCAAACTGCCCAGCGTTTGCCGACTGGCTGCCGCGTTCTTCCCATCGGCCACCATTGCGCCGCTCGAAAGAGGGGGCTGTGCCGCAGCGTCCGTCCCCGTCGACACCAGGTCGCGCGGATCGGTCATGATCGACTCGGGTTTCAGGAAGTCGCGGTGTCGAAAGGGCCCCGGATACCGCGCCTTCAATGAAGGCGAGTCGATCACGCGCCCCGCACACGGCGATGCGCCGCCCGCAGAGGCGGCACGCGGGCGGCGCGGGCGGCATGGGGACGCGGGGGCGGCGCGGGCGGCACGGGGACGCGGGCGGCGCGGGCGTCAGGACAGGTCGCGCAGGGCGGTCTCGATGGCCCGGTGGAACGTCGGGTAGGCGTAGATCATGTGGCGGAGCTGACTCAGCGGCACCGCCGCGTGCACCGCCACCACGAGCGCGGAGAGCACCTCGCCGCCGGCCGGGCCTACCGACGTCGCGCCGATCAGCACGCCCTGGTCGGCGTCGGCGATGACCTTGATGAAACCGTCGTCGCCGACCCGGTGGATCCAACCCCGGGTCGAGTCGCCGAGCCTCGTGAACCCGACCTGCACGTTGATGCCGCGTTCGCGGGCCTGCCGCTCGGTGAGTCCGACCGCGCCCACCTCCGGATCGGTGAAGGTGACCCGGGGCAGCGCCCGGTAGTCGGCGCGCGGGATGGTGCCGGCCGATCCGCTCGACCCGCTCGCGGCGAGTGAGCTGGACGCGCCCATCGCGCCGCCGACCACGCTGGAGGTGCCGCTGGCGTCCGCCCCCGCCGCCGCCTGTCGGGCCACGGCCAGGATGTCGGCGATCACGATCCCCGCCTGGTACATCGCGATGTGGGTGAAGGCGCCCTCGCCGGTCAGGTCGCCGACCGCCCAGACATTGTCGGTGACGTGCAGACGGTCGTCGACCGGCAGGTAACGCTGGCTGGCGTCCACGCCGATCGTGTCCAACCCGAGCTCCTCCAGGTGGGCCTTGCGCCCGGTGACCACCAGCAGCCGCTCGGCGGTGAACTCCGCCCCGCCGCCGCCGTGCAGGGTGAACCGGGTCCCGTCGTGCTCGACCCGCTCGGCGCGTACCCCCGTGTGGATCTCCACGCCGTCGGCGCGCAGCGCCGCGGCGGCGACCTCGGACGCCTCCGGTTCCTCGACGGCCAGCACCCGGTCGAGTGCCTCCACCACGGTGACCCGCACCCCGAAGCGGGCGAAGACCTGGGCGAGTTCCAGGCCGATCGCACCGCCGCCGAGCACCAGCAGCGTCTCCGGCAGTTGTTCGACCTCGATCGCCTGATGGTTGGTCCAGTACGGGGTGCCGGCCAGGCCGTCGATCGGCGGCACCGACGGACGGGTGCCGGTGCCCAACACGACCCCGTGCCGAGCCTGGAACACCTGGTCACCGACGCGGATCCGGCCCGGGCCGTCAAACCGACCACTGCCTCGCACGAGCCGGCCGCCCTTGCCGATGAACCGCTCCGCCGCGACGGTGTCGTCCCAGGTGTCGGTGGCCTCCTCGCGGATCCGCCGGGCCACCGGCGTCCAGTCCGGCTGGACCTGCGCCGTCCCGGCCAGCCCGTCGACCCGACGGGCCTCGGCGAGCGCGTTGGCCGCCCTGATCATCATCTTGCTGGGGATGCAGCCCCAGTACGGGCACTCCCCACCGACCAGGTCCCGTTCGATGCCGACGACACTCAGGCCGGCCTCGGCGAGTCGCTCGGCGACCTCCTCGCCGCCGACCCCGAGCCCCACCACGACCACATCCACAAGCTCCGGCTCCGCCACCGCAACAGCATCCCCCAGCGACACCGCCGCAACCACCGGGGTCGGCGAAAAGTCGGCACGCTCACCGGTCCGGGGCGCTTACCGTGGCGGGATGCAGGCACGCTTCGCTCCGGTCCGGGACTGTTTCCACGACCTGTTCGCCGCCGGCCGGGAGACCGGCGCCGGCCTGACCATCTGGTACGACGGGCAGCCGGTCGTCGACCTGGTCGGCGGTTTCCGGACCGGCGCCGGACCCGACGGTGAACCGTGGCGGCCGGACACGCTCACCAACGTCTACTCGGTCGGCAAGCCGGTGGCCGCGCTCTGTCTGCTGGTGCTCGTCGACCGGGCGCTGGTCGACCTCGACTCGCCGGTCGAGCGGTACTGGCCGGAGTTCCGCACCCCCGCCACCGTGCGCCAGGTGTTGTCGCACACCGCCGGGCTGCCGGCGTTCCCGGTGCCCCGGCCCGCCACCGCGATCGCCGACTGGGCGCTGCTCGCCGGCGACCTGGCCGCCGCCGATCCCGAGTGGTCGCCGGGCTCGGTGGCCGGCGAGCACGCCTGGACGTACGGGCACCTGGTGGGTGAGCTGGTCCGCCGGGTCGACGGGCGGTCGGTGGGCCGGTTCCTGGCCGAGGAGATCGCCGGTCCGTGGCGGCTCGACCTCGGTTTCGGGCTGTCCGAGGCGGACCAGCGGCGCTGCGCCGAGCTGCGCTACGGCGACCCGGGATGGCCGGGTCGGAAGCTCGGCGAGCCGGGTTCACTGCGGGACCGTGCGATGGGCAATCCGGCCGGCGGGCTGGACCTCGCCGTGTTGAACAGCCCCCTGTGGCGGGGTGCCGAGATGCCTGCGGTGAACCTGCACGCCACCGCGGCCAGCCTGGCCCGGCTCTACGCCGGTGTGCTCGCCGGCGGTGTCCTGGACGGTGTCCGGCTGGTCAGCCCGGAGTTGGTCACCGAGGCGACCCGGGTCCAGTACGACGGGCCGGACCTGGTGCTGGACCGGATCGTCAGGTGGACGCTTGGCATGCAGTGGGAGCCGGACGGCAGCTGGGGCATGGGTGGCCTCGGCGGCAGCAGCGCGTGGGCCGACCCGCAGCGGGGCTACACCCTCGCGTACGCCACTGCGCAGCTCGCCGAGCACGACCGGGTGGACGAACTCGCCGAGGCGCTGCACTCCTGCCTCTGACCGACGAGGCGCCCTTCCTCTCAGCGGAGCCAGACGGGGTCGGTGCCCGGCACCGAGAGCGGCGGCGGGTAGTCGAGTGGCTGGCGGAGCGCGTCGGGCAGCCGCCACGGTTGGTGGATGGCCCGGCCCGGCACGGTCGCCAGCTCCGGCACCCACCGGCGCACGTAGTCGCCCGCCGGGTCGTACCGCTCGGCCTGCCGGACCGGGTTGAACCCCCGGTACGGCTTGGTGTCGTTGCCGGTGCCGGCCACCCACTGCCAGTTGCCCGAGTTGTTCGCCACGTCCCCGTCCAGCAGCCAGCGGAAGAACACCCGCACCCCCGCACGCCAGTCCTGCCCGAGGTGCTTGGTCAGGTAGCCGGCGGTGATCAGCCGGGCCCGGTTGTGCAGCCAGCCCCGGGCCCGCAGCTGCCGCATCCCGGCGTCGACGATCGGCATCCCGGTCCGGCCCTCGGTCCAGGCTGCCAGCGCGTCGTCGTCGTAGCGCCACTGCTCGGTGGCGCCCCGCCGGTACGCAGCTGTCGAGATCTCCGGAAAGGCGGCGGTGACCTGGTAGTAGAAGTCCCGCCAGCAGAGCTGCCGGACGAACGGTCCGGACCGGTCCCCGGCGCGACCGGCCACCGCCAGCGGGGACACGCAGCCGAAGCGCAGGTACGGGCTGAGTCGGGAGGTGTCGTCGCCGGCCATGTCGTCGTGCTGGTCGCCGTAGCGGCCCAGGTCGGGCAGCCAGTCGGTGAGCCGCTGCCGGGCGACCCGCTCGCCGCCGACTGCCGCGTCCGGCGAGTCCCCGGCCGGCGGCGTCGGCAGGTTGCCCACGCGTACACCGTCGGGCAGCGTCACCCGACGTGGCGCGGCCAACTCCTCGCGCCACCGGTTGGCCACCCAGGCCCGGTGGTAGGGGCTGAACACCCGGTAGTGGTCGCCGCCGCCCCCGGGCCGCAACGCGCCCGGCTCGACCACTGTCAGCCCGGGGAACAGTCGCAGGTGCAGCCGGTGCCGCTCGCACTCGGCGCGCAACCGCCGCTCCCGACGGCGGGCGTAGTGGCTGACGTCGGCGGAGAGCGCGACGGCTGTGGCGCCGACCTCGCCGGCCAGCCGGATCGTCTCGGCCACCGGGTCACCGTGGCGTACCACCAGGTCGCCGCCGCGCTCGCGGAGCTGGGCACGCAGGTCGGCGAGGGCCTGGTGCAGGAACCGGGTGCGGTTGGCCGACAGGTCGGCCAGCTCCGGGTCGAGCACGTACAGCGGCACCACCCGGTCGAAGGCCGCGCAGCTGGTGGCCAACGCCGGATGGTCGTGCACCCGCAGGTCGCGGGTGAGGAGCACGATCGCGGTGCTGGTGGTCACCGGGTCTCCGGGTCGACCGTCGGCCCGGGGATGGTGACCGGCGTACCGGTCGAGGTGAGCAGGGCACGTGCGGCCACCGCCATCCGTCGCCGCTGCGGCACGACGGCACGCTTGGCGAAGACGTCGTAGTCGTGCGCGGCGACCTCGTCGAGGATGCCGCCGTAGAGGGCGTACGCGGTGCGCATGCAGGCCTGCGAGGCCGGCGCCAGCATGGTGATGCCCGGCGCGGCGGCCGCGTAGTGCGCCTGGGCGCGGGTCACCTCGTACTCGATCAGCTCACGGGTCCGGGGTGTGCCGCGGCCCCGGGCGCGGGCCTCGACCAGCTCGTCGCGGGTGACCCCGAACTTCGTCAGGTCCTCGTCCGGCAGGTAGGTGCGGCCCCGGTCGAGGTCCTCGGCGACGTCCCGGATGAAGTTGGTGAGTTGGAAGGCGAACCCGAGCTGCCGGGCGGGCTCCCGGGCCGCCGCCGGGTCGGAGCTGCCCAGGATCGGCAACATCATGGTGCCGATCACCGCCGCCGAACCCTCCATGTAGTCGAGCAGGTGGTCGTAGGTCGGGTACGCGGTGACTGTCAGGTCCATCGCCATGCTCTTCAGGAACGACGCGAAGTCGTCCCGGTCGAGATCGAAGACGGCGATCGTGTGCAGCACGGCCGGCAGCAGCGGGTCGTCGACCGACGCACCGTGCAGGCCAGCGACGAACCGGCCGGCCCAGTCGTCGAGGCGGGCGGCCCGCTCGGCCGGCGGCAGATCCTCGGTGCGGTCGACGATCTCGTCGGCGTAGCGGGTGAACCCGTAGAGGGCGTGCACATGCCGTCGTTTCCATGCGGGCAACAGGCGGGTGGCGAGATAGTAGGTGCGGCCGTGACGTTTGTGCAGTTCACGGCACCGGTCATAGGCAGCGGTGAGATCAGTTTCCACCGGCCCTCCCTCATTATCGACGCACCAATCGACGCAACTCGTAGCCTAGGGTACGCTCAGCCGCATGGCCAACGACGCAGTTGCGGGTAATGCGACTCGTGTGGCGGCGGCAGTACCGGCCGACCGGGACGACCCGGTCCAGGCCGTGCTCGCCGCGTACACCCATGAGCTGGTCACGGCTGTCGACGAGACGCTGGCGGCCTTCCTCGCCACCGAGGTCGACTCGCTCGCCGAGATCGACACCTCGATGGGCGCCTTCGCCGCGTCCGCCCGGGAGGCCGTCCTCGTCGGCGGCAAGCGGATCCGGCCCACGTTCGCCTACTGGGGTTGGCGCGGGGCGGTCGGCGGTGACGAGGCCCTGTCGCCGGTGCTGCCCGCACTTGCCGCGCTGGAGTTGCTGCACACCTTCGCGCTGGTGCACGACGACGTGATGGACGCCTCCACCACCCGCCGTGGCCGGCCCACCGCACACGTCGCGCTCGCCGAACAGCACATCCAGGCTGGCCACCGCGGTGATCCCGGGCGGTTCGGCGAGGCCGTCGCCGTGCTCATCGGCGACCTCTGCATGGTCTGGGCCGACCAGTTGCTGTCCCATGCCGCGGTGCCACCGGCCCGCCTGTTCGAGGTGCGACGCTGCTACGACCTGATGCGGGTGGAGACGGTCGCCGGGCAGTATCTCGACGTGCTCGGCGAGAACGACCCGGCCAGTTGGTCGGTCGACCGGGCGCTGCGGGTGGCCCGCTACAAGACCGCCAGCTACACCGTCCAGCGGCCACTGCTCTTCGGTGCCTGCCTGGCCGGGGTGCCCGCCGACGATCCACTGGTCGCCGCGTACAGCCGCTACGGCCTGGCCGTCGGCGAGGCGTTCCAGCTCCGCGACGACCTGCTCGGGGTCTACGGCGACCCGGCCGCCACCGGCAAGCCGGCCGGCGACGACCTGCGCACCGGTAAGCCCACCGCGCTGCTCGTGCTGGCTCGGGAGTTGGCCACGCCGGCCCAGCTCAGGGCGTTGGAGCGGGCCGGCGACGAACCCGACCGGCTCGCCGAGTTGGTGGCCGAGACCGGCGCGGTGGCCCGGGTGGAGCGGATGATCTCCGAGCGGGTCAGCGACGCGCTGGCGGCGCTCGACAGCGCACCCGTGGACCGGACGGCGCGGACCGCGCTGACCGGTCTGACCACCGCCGCCACCAACCGGCGGGCCTGATGAGCGACTTTTTCGAGGAGATGGTCACGTGCGGACGGTGACAGGGCGGACGGACCGGGTGGTGGTCGTCGGGGCCGGACTGGGCGGGCTCGCCTGCGCGCTGCACCTCGCCGGCAGCGGCCGGCAGGTGACAGTGCTCGAACGCGAGCCGGTGCCCGGCGGGCGAGCCGGTCGACTCGCCGTGGACGGCTACGAGTTCGACACCGGCCCGACAGTGCTCACCATGCCCGACCTGATCGCCGAGGCGCTCGGTGCGGTCGGTGAGGAGTTGTCCGACTGGCTCGACCTGACCCCGCTCGACCCCGCCTACCGGGCGTACTACCCGGACGGCTCGACCCTTGACGTGCTCACCGACACCACCCGGATGGCCGCCGAGATCTCCCGGGTCTGCGGGCCGCGCGAGGCCGACGGTTACCTGCGCTTCGTCGACTACGCCCGCGAGTTGTGGCGGCTGGAGCGGACCGACTTCATCGAACGCAATCTGGACGCGCCGACCGACCTGATCACCGGCAACCTCCTCAAGCTGCTCGGCGGCGGAGCCTTCCGACGACTCCAGACAAAGATCAACCAGTTCTTCCGGGACCCGCGTACCCAGCGGATCTTCTCCTTCCAGGCGATGTACGCAGGCCTCGCGCCGCACGACGCGCTTGCCATCTACGCGGTCATCGCGTACCTCGACTCGGTGGCCGGGGTCTACTTCCCGCGCGGCGGCATCCACGCGGTCTCCAGGGCCATGGCGGGCGCCGCCGAGAAGCACGGCGTGCAGATCCGCTACGACACGACGGTGACCCGGGTGGAGACGGCGCACGGTCGGGCAACCGGCGTCCTCACCGCCGACGGCGAGCTGGTGCGGGCCGACGTGGTGGTGCTCAACCCCGACCTGCCGATCGCCTACCGGGACCTGCTCCCGGCCGCTCCGGCACGACGGCTCACCTACTCGCCGTCCTGCGTCGTTCTGCACGTCGGCTCGCGACAGGCGTATGAAAAGATCGCCCATCACAACATCCACTTCGGACGCGCGTGGAAGGGCACCTTCGATGAGGTCATCCGGCGGGGTGAGTTGATGACCGATCCGTCGCTGTTGGTGACCAACCCGAGCCGCACCGATCCGTCGGTGGCCCCTGCGGACCGGCACACCTACTACGTGCTCGCTCCGGTGCCCAACCTGCACCGGGCTCCGTTCGACTGGCGTGGCGACCTGACCCAGCGCTACGGCGACCAACTGATCGGCACCCTGGAGGAGCGCGGCTACGTCGGCTTCGGTGCCGGGGTCGAGGTGCTGCGGGCGATCACCCCCGCCGAGTGGGAGGAGCAGGGGATGGCCGCGGGCACCCCGTTCGCCGCCGCGCACACCCTCTTCCAGACCGGCCCGTTCCGCCCGTCGAACCTGCACCGCGACCTGCCGAACGTGGTCTTCGTCGGCTCCGGCACCCAGCCCGGGGTGGGCGTACCGATGGTGCTCATCTCCGGCAAGCTCGCCGCCGGTCGAATCAGTGGGGAAGGTCGATGACGAGCCGAGAGGAGCACCTGGTCGAGCTGGTCGACGAGGCCGGCAAGGCCCACGGCGAGTTGACCGTGTCGGCGGCACACCAGCCTCCGGGGCAGCTGCACCGGGCCTTCTCGGTGCTGCTCGTGGACCCGGACGGTCAGGTGCTGCTCCAACGCCGGGCCGCCGTCAAGACCCGCTTCCCGCTGCGCTGGGCCAACTCCTGCTGCGGCCACCCCCGGCCGGGCGAGTCACTCGCCGAGGCGGCCAACCGGCGGCTGCGCGAGGAGTTGGGCGCGGGCCCGGTCGAGTTGACCGAGGTCGGCGTCTACGTCTACTACGCCGAGGACCCGGCCACCGGTCGGGTCGAATTCGAGTACGACCACGTGCTGCGCGGCGACTTCCGGCCCCCGGCCCCACTACTGCCCGACCCGGACGAGGTCGCCGAGTTGCGGTGGGCTGACCCCGCCGCACTCGAAGCCGAACTGGAGCTCGACCCGCGGTCGTACGCGCCCTGGCTGGGTGGGGTGGTGAACCGGCTGCTGCACCCCTCGGGTGCCGCGTCGGGCCCTCCCGGTCCGGCCGTGACCCCGTCCGGATCGTCGGCGGATGACACGGCGGAGCGGTCGGGTGGTCGATGAGGCGCTGAGCGCGGGCGCTGTCGCACGCCGGATCGGGGTCGCGGTGACCACCCTGCGCACCTGGCATCAGCGCTACGGGCTCGGGCCCAGCGAGCACATCCCCGGTCACCACCGGCGGTACACGCCCACGGACCTGGCCCGCCTGGAGATCATGCGACGGCTCACCGCCGAGGGGGTGAGCCCCGCCGAGGCGGCCCGCTGGGCCCGCCAGGCACCGGATCCGGCGCCCACCGACACCGTCACCTCCGGCCGGGTCCACCGACCCGGCCGGGACGGCGGCGGGACCATCCCGGTGGGCCGCGCCGGACCGGCGGCCCGTGGATTGGCCCGCGCCGCCATGCGGTTGGACGCGGCGGCGATCAGCGAGACGATCGCGCACGCCCTGGCAGCGGGCGGGGTCGTCGCCACCTGGGACGGCCTGCTGCGCCCGGTCCTCGCCGGCATCGGCGAGCGCCACGCCGCCACCGCCGGCCTGATCGAGGTGGAACACCTGGTGTCGCGCTGCATCTCGGCGGCCCTCTCGGCGGCCAGCCGGGTCAAGGTTCCCACCGGTCCGGCCCGCATTCTGCTCTCCGGCGCGGACGAGGAGCAGCACACGCTGCCGCTGGAGGCGTTGGCCGCCGCGCTCGCGGAGGCCGGGGTCAGCTACCGGGCGCTTGGCGCACGGGTGCCGGTCGCCGCTCTGTTGGAGGCGGTCAACCGGACCGGACCGGCGGCCGTGGTGCTCTGGTCGCACACCCGGGCCACCGCCGATCCGGATCAGCTCAGCGCGCTGCTGGCGGCACCCCGCCGCCCGTTGCTGGTGCTGGCCGCCGGCCCCGGTTGGCGAGCCGACACGCTGCCGGCGGGGGTGGTACGGCCGGTCGACCTGGCCGAGGCCGTCTCGCTCGCTGTCGCGGTACGGGACTCGCTGGACCAGTCGAGGCGTGACTGACCGCACTGTCGCCCAGATCTGGACGTGAACTACCGTCGGGGGTCCGCCTACCCCGACCCCTCCGGGAGCGAGCAGATGCAAGCCCGCGCCGTTCTGGCGTCCGTCCTCGCCATGGCGCTGGTCTTGTCCGGTTGTGCCCAGCCGGAACGCACCATCGCACCCGCCGCCGCACCGCGGCCCGCGAAATCGGTGAAGCCCGCCCCATCGCCGCACCCGACCCTCGCCAAGCCGCCCAAGCCGCCGCTACGACCACTGCCGGCCAAGCTCCCCGCCGGCCTGCGGCGCACCACCGGTGCGCGCCCGGTGGTGCTGACCTTCGACGACGGGCCCAGCCCCGCCTGGACCCCGAAGGTGCTCGACCAACTGCGGGCCGCGAAGGTGACTGCCACCTTCTGTGTCGTCGGTCGCGAGGCGCAACGCCACCCGGAGCTGGTTCGCCGGATCGTCCGCGAGGGACACCAGCTCTGCAACCACAGTTGGCGGCACGACCTCGACCTGGCCCGGCGACCTGTCGCCGAGATCAGGGCCGACCTGGACCGCACCAACAGGGCCATCCAGGCCGCGGTGCCCGGGGCGAAGGTGTCCTTCTACCGGCAGCCGGGTGGCCGGTGGACGTCGGAGGTGCTCGCGGTGGCGAAGGAGCTCGGCATGCGCCCCCTGCACTGGTCTGTCGACCCACAGGACTGGGACAAGCCGAGCGCCGCCACGATCGGCAAGCGGGTCCACGCCGCCGCCCGGCCCGGTGCCATAGTGCTGCTGCACGACGGGGGCGGCAATCGGGCCGCGACGCTCGCCGCCTGCCCCCATGTGATCGCGGACCTGAAGCAGCGCTTCGGCATCGCCCAGCTCCACTAGACCGCCTTTGACCTGCGGTTATGACCCAACCCGACCCCCTGCCGATACCGATTTTGTTCACCGACCGGGCATCACGTATGCTTTCCAAGCCTCCGGCGGGGCCGGATGGGAGCAAGTCCGCTTGAAGTTGCGAGTGTGCAATGATGGCGGGGCCGCCCTCATCGTCTAGCGGCCCAGGACGCCGCCCTTTCAAGGCGGTAGCACGGGTTCGAATCCCGTTGGGGGCACGACCGGCGCAAGCCGGAGCAACACAAGCTAGGTCCTGTGGAGCAGTTGGAGTGCTCGCCGCCCTGTCAAGGCGGAGGTCGCGGGTTCAAGTCCCGTCAGGACCGCAGCGCTGACGCCGCGCCTCGCGCGGCGTTCTGCGTATCGGAGCATGTCGCCCGGCCGTCGGTTCGTCCGGTTGTTGGGTAACATGGGCCGAGCAGTACGGCCAGGTAGCTCAGTTGGTACGAGCGTCCGACTGAAAATCGGAAGGTCGGCGGTTCGACCCCGCCCCTGGCCACATAGCCTTTCGCCGGGCTACAGAGGTCCCCACCAGCGGATTCGCAGGTGGGGATCTTGCTGTTCGGGGGCCGTCAGCCGTCACGGCCCTGCTGGCGGTGCTGCGCCACGCCGCTCTGGATCGCCTCCCACACGCTGCGCCCGGCCTGTCGCAGTGTCTCCCCCGCCTGCTCGGCGAGCTGGGCCGCGCTCTGCGCCGCGGCCTGCGCCCCACCCAGGGGACCACCGCCGCCGTCATCGGCTCCGGACGGGCCCGGACCGACGGCGGGCAACGGGCCGGGTCGGTTGCGGGCCTGCCCGGTCGAAGGCTCCGCCGGGCCCTCGGTGCCCCGACCGGTCCCGGACGGCCGCTGCCCTTCACCTCCACCTGCCGGCCGCTGCTCTTCACCCCCACCTGCCGGTCGCTGCCCGGCCGGGTGGTGCCGTTCCCCGTGTCGCCGGCTGGTCGGGTGGCGCTCGGGCATGGCGCCGGACTCCGGTCGTGGCCGTTCCGCTGACCCACCGCCACCGGCCGGCGCCCCCGTCCCGTCGAGTACACCGTCGGAGCGGCGTGCCGACGCCTCGACCGCCCGGTCGGCTGACTGCGGTACGCGGCGGTGCACGTCGTCGAGAGTGCTGACGGCCGTCCGGGCGAGCGCCTCGATGATCTGCGGGTTGTGGTCGAGGGTGTCGAGCGCTCTGCTGAGGATCGTGGTCAGCTGCTCCAACCGCACCCGCAGCTGAGCCTCGGCGTGCACCCCGTCGAGGTCCAGCTCGCCGCTGCTCAGCCGCACCCGTACGCCGGCGTCGACCTGGATCAGGTTGGCCACCCGGGCCCGCAGCGAGAGGTCGGCGTCCAGGCCGTCGACCGCCAGTCGGATCGTGTCGACGGACACCTTCGGAATGTCGAGCAGGACGTCCGGGTCCACCCGGTCCGGCTCCCGCTGCTGCGCGCTCTCGCTCATGCTCTCCCACCCGCCTGCACACCGGCCCGGTCGTCCGGGCCGTTCGGCGCGGTTACCCGCTTTCCGGTCGGCCATCCCGTCCGTGGCGGATCGACGGCGGCCTGTCTGGAACCGGGCACCGCGCGAAGCTGCACAGGCGGGCATCAGCCGGTATGGTCCGGGCCTATGGGACAGGAAATGACTGATCCGGCCGACATCCGGCAGGACGTCGACCGGTTCTCCTTACGGTGCAGCCTCCACGTCCCACACTCCGCCGAGCGGGCGTTCGCGGTCTTCACCGACGAGCTGACCGACTGGTGGGTCACCGAGTACACCTGGTCGGGCCCGGACGCGCTGGCCGAGCTGGGCATGGAGCCGCAGGCCGGCGGCATGCTCTACGAGATCGGCCCGTACGGTTTCCGCGCCGACTGGGGTCGGGTGCTCACCTGGGACCCGCCGCGCCGGTTGGTCTTCGTCTGGCAGATCGGCCCCGACCGGGCGCCGGTGCCGGACCCGGCCCGGGCGAGTGAGGTCGAGGTGCTGTTCCAGTCCGAAGGGCCGGAGCGCACCCGGGTCGAGCTGGAGCACCGGCACTTCGACCGGCACGGCGAGGCTGCCGAGGGTTATCGCGAGGCGCTCACCGTCGGCTGGCATGAGCTGCTCACCCGCTACGTCGCGACGGTCTCCCGCCACCAGCCCACCACCCCCGGCTGACCGCAGCCACTCGGCCGTCCGGACGGGGCTCCGAGCCACCGCGGTCAGGGCAGCGACCCGAGCCGCCGGGTGACAGTCAGCGGCCGAGTTGCCGTGCCGGTCTGGTGTTGCCGCCAAGGTCGCGGCCACCCAGGTCCGCGTGGCGGCCGGCCTCCGCCCCGGACCCGAAGCCGGTGCCGCCCAGCCTGCGGGGCGCAGCGGTGCGCAGTCGTGGGTACTGCTCGGCGAGCCGCCGCTGCACCCGGTCCGACCGATCGGCAAGCACCAGCGCCACCGACGGGGTCCCCGACTCGCTGGCCGCCGCCGTTTCCGCCGCCCAGAGTCGGCCGCCGATCACCTCGGCGAAACCGGCAAGCCAGGACCGGCGGAAGGCGGCCGGGTGATCGTCGACCGGCACGGCGGTGGCGGCCAGGCCGTGTGCCGCCTGCACGAGCAGTGAGGTGAAGAGCAGGTCCACCCGTTCCAGATCGCTGGCGAAGCCGAACAGGTGCAGCGCGAAGCCGTTGCCCTGCCGGCGGCGTACGCAGCGGCAGCGCAGTGGTTCGGCGACCGCGGCGAGCAGGCCGACCTTGTCGCGGGCGTAGGGGGCGACGATGTCCAGGACCCGGTCGCCGACCGGGTCGGTGGTCGGATCACGGGCGGCGAGCAGCGCCCGGTCCACGCCGTAACGGGCGATCAGCTCGGTCGCCTTGGCGGTGAACGCCTCCGCCTCGGCGGGTGTGCAGGCCGGGTCCTCAGCCTGGGCGAGCAGCTTACGGACCTTGCTGAGCATGGCCTCGGACATGACTAAGAGCTATCACACGGGTCGGACGTCATTGGGGCCGCGCTGAAATCGATCGATCGTTATCATCGTCACGATCGATGATCAGTCCAATACGGACGGTCAACCACCCGCTTCCGGAGGAATGCATGCCATCCCCAACCGCTCGACTGTTCGCCGTCGCCACGGCCACCGCACTGCTCTTCGCCGGCACACCGGCGCAGGCCGAACCGACCGGATCGGTCGCCCCGGTCTCCGCCGGGCCGAACGCCTTCGCCCCACTCGCCACCTGCTACGGCGGCGCGGTCCGGTCGTACTTCGAGACCGGCCGCTACGGCGGCTCAGCCGGCCAGTACCGCACCACCACCCGCTGCCGCGACATCAACGTCCGCAACGCGAGCGTGTACGCCACCGAGGCGTGCGTGATCTTCGTCGACAAGACGAGCGCCTGCAACTACTGGACCTACCTCCCGGCCAACTCGGGCTGGACCACCGTGGCGACGAACGTCCGGGACGGGGTGAACTTCCAGATCCGCTTCGAGAACCTGCGGTACGAGTACGAGCCCCTTATCGCGTACCACGCGTTCTGAGCGACAGTGCGGGCGCGGCGTCCGTCCCGCCGGACGTCGCGACCCGACGGGTGTCACTCTGCGCGGCTACGCAGGGTGGCGATCGTCGAGCCGGCGAGGGTGAGCAGGCAGTCCGGGAGCAGCCCGTCGGCCGCCGCCGCGCCGAACAGCGCCTCTCCGGTCGGTTCGTCCCGATTGGCGTACGCGCTGACGAAGCGGGCCACCCAGCGGGTGTCGTAGTCGGCCTGATCGATGCCCGGGAAGTCGAGGGCCGCCCCGCTGCTGGCCGGCGCATCGCCGACCATCGTCGCGGCCAGGCACCAGGCCACTCCGTACGCGCCGCTGAGGCCGGCCCGGTCGACGACCGCGTCGAATGCGCCCACCACCGCGTCCCCATCCCCGGTCAGCGCCGAGCGGAGCACGGCGGTCGCGTCATCGAACGTCTGCTGTGGTAGGTCCGTCACGCAGCGCACAGTAGGACGGGCGGTCAAGCGACCCGACGACCGTCACTGTCCGTGTTCAACGCCAGCTACCTGCGCATTACGCCACCTCCACGGTCCCGCCGATGGCCTCGGCACGCTAATGTGCGCAGCGGACCTTCGCCGGAGGAAGGACGACCATGTTCGTATCACGCCGCTCGCGGGTGGCCACACTGGCTGCCTGCGCGACGATCCTGCTCGCCACAAGCGCCTGTGGGGATGACAAGGCCAAGGAGTCAAGCGCCCAACAGGTGCGCCTCTATGGCACGGACGGCAACATGCTCAACACCTATCCCGCGGAGTTGAAGGAACGTGCGAGTCTCGTCGACGGGATGAAGGGCACCACGCCTCTCGTACCGCTACCGGAGGACTTCAAGAGCCGACTGAAGACCGTCAGTCCGGCGCTGACGGACTACGTGTACTCGGCCGAGACGTACGACGCGGTGGTGGTCGCCGTGCTCGCCGCTCAGCTGGCCGGAAGCACCGACCCGGCCGCCATCGCGAAGCAGATCGTCGCCGTGACGAACGACGGGCAGCGCTGCGAGGACCCGGCGACCTGCCTCGCGCTGGCTCGTAACGGCCAGGACGTCGAGTACCGGGGTGTCTCGCTGACCCGGGCGGGTTTCACCGACAAGGGTGAGCCGGCCACCGCGAGCTACGCCACGCTCACCTTCGACGGGCAGCAGATCAACGACGGCAAGACCGAGTTCGTCGGCGCGGGCATCGAGTCGGCGGCGAGCACCAAGGCACCACCGAAGCCGAAGAAGCAGCGGCCGACGGTGGACCCCGACCAGAAGCCGCTGATCCTGGGCGGCCTGCTGCCGAAGACCGGTGACCTGTCGATCGCCTACCCGCCGATGGCGGCCGGTGCCGCGCTGGCGATCCGGGAGATCAACGCCGCTGGTGGCGCGCTGGGCAAGCCGGTGACGTGGGTGGACGGCGACGACGGCACCAACCCGGCGGTGGCCAAGGCGACGGTGGCAAAGCACGTGACGGACGGCGTCAGCGTGATCATCGGCGCGGGTGGTTCGGGTATCTCCCGGGCCGTGCTGCCGGACGTGGTGCAGGCCGGGAAGATCCTCTTCTCCCCCTCCAACACCGACAGCAGCCTTACCGACGTGGACGACGGCGGTCTCTACTTTCGCACCGCGCCGCCGGACAGCCTGCAGGGCCGGGCGCTCGCCGACGTCATCCTCCGCGACGGATCGCAGAAGATCGTCATCGTCGCCCGCAAGGACTCCTACGGCGAGGGCCTCCAGGGCACCGTCCGTGACGAGCTGGAGAAGGCCGGCATCACCGGCGACCGCCTCAAGCTGCTCACCTACGACCCGCCCGCCGACGCCAAGGCTACCCCGGTGGACTTCTCCAGCGGCGCCAAGGAGATCAAGGACTTCGGCGCGGACGCCGTACTGATCATCGGCTTCGGTGAGTCGGCCTCGGTGATCCGTTCGCTTGCCGACAGCGGAGTGCAGATCCGGCAGTAGCACCATCCTCGGCTAGCAACGGCCGCACCGGCGCGAGCGTCGGTGCGGCCGTTGCGTTCGCGGTAATCACCGCGGCCGGCGGCGCTCCAGGAAATCGGTCATCCGCCGGTGCTTCTCCTCGTCCTCGAAGAGCACCGCCTGGCTGACCAGGTCGAGATGTGGGTGCGCGGCCGCCGGTGCGTCCACCGCCAGCTTGGTCAACCGCAGCGCCAGCGGGGAACCCAGGGCGATCTCGTCAAGCACCCCGTGTGCCACCGTGAGCAACTCGTCGGGCTCGTCCACCACCCGGTTCACCAGCCCGATCCGCAACGCCTCAGTGGCGTCCACCCGCCGGCCGGTGAAGAGCAGCTCCTTGGCCCGACCCTCACCGATCAACGCGGGCAGCCGGTGCGTCGCGCCCGCGCCGGCCAGGATCCCCAACCGCACCTCCGGCTGGCCGAAGACCGCCCGCGCGGTGCACACCCGCAGATCGCAGGCGTACGCCAGTTCCGCGCCGCCGCCCAGCGCCGGCCCGTCGACGGCGGCCACCGTCGGCATCGGCAACGCCCGGATCCGCGCGAAGGCGGCGGAATTGATCGCCGCCAGGGCGTCCGTGCGACCCCGTTCCCGGAGCTGAGCGATGTCGGCGCCACCGGCGAAGATGCCGGCCGTACCGCCGGTGAGCAGCAGCAGCCGGGGGCGCGCTTCCAGCTCGGCGCAGAGCTGGTGCAGCTCGCCGATCAGGTCGGCGTCGATGGCGTTGCGCTTCTCCGGCCGGTCCAGGGTCACCACCAGCCGGTCCGGCCGCTCCTCGATCCGCAGTCCGCTCACCGCGCCCACCCACTCCTCGTGCTCACTGCTTGACCCCGCCCTTCCACAGGTAGAAGCCGTGCCCCGACTTCTTGCCCAGCCGCCCCTCGGCCACCATCTCCACGAGCAGCGGCGGCGGTGCGAAGCGGTCCCCGTACGCGGCCTGGAGGGTGCGGGCGATGTCCAGCCGCACGTCGAGGCCGACCAGGTCGGTGAGCTCCAACGGCCCGATCGGGTGCCGGTAGCCGAGCACCATCGCCTTGTCGATGTCGGCGGGGCTGGCCACCCCGTCGGCGACCATCCGGATCGCCTCCAGCCCGAGGGTGACCCCGAGCCGGGAGGTGGCGAAGCCGGGCAGGTCGCGTACGACGACGGGGTCCTTGCCCAACCGGCCGGCGAGCGCGACGGCCGCGGCGGTGGTCTCCTCGGCGGTGGCCGGGCCGACCACGATCTCCAGGAGGGCCATCGCCCAGACGGGATTGAAGAAGTGCAGGCCCAGGAAACGCGCTGGCGCGTCCAGCCCGGCGGCCAGCTCACCGATGGCGATGCTTGAGGTGTTGCTGGCCAGCAGCGCCGGGTGTAGCGCCGCGGCGTCGCGCAGCACCGCCCGCTTCAGGTCGAGCCGCTCCGGCACCGCCTCCACGATCACGTCGGGGTTCGCGGCGACCTCGGTGAGCGTCGGGCGCAGGGTGACCCGCTGCCGATGCGTGGCGGCCTCGTCAGCGCTCAACCTGCCGCGCTGCACGGCCCGTTCCCACAGCTCGGCGAGCCGGTTCAGCGCGGCTCTGCCCCGCTCCGGGTCCACCTCGACCAGTTCGACGGCGTGCCCGGCCCCGGCCGCCACGTACGCGATGCCGAGCCCCATCGTGCCGGCACCGACGACCACGAAACGTTCGCTCATCACGCCTCCCTGTCCCGCCTGCCGGCGCGCGGGGTCCCCGCCACACCGAGCCGGGTGATTCGCCTGCTCCGCTCGCTCATGCTGCGACCCTAGACAGCGCGACGATCCGGACCATGCTTGGGGGAGCGCGGGATCGGGTAATGACGGCCCGTCAATCGAGGGAAGGACCAGTCGACATGAGCCAGGCACCGGAGCACGTCACCGACTCCGAGATCGTGGAGACCCGGGGCGACGAGCGGGTCGAGCTGCTGCGCGCGGACACCAACAACGACGGCAAGACCGATGTGTGGGTGGTGGACACCGACGGCGATGGCAAGGCCGACCTGTTCCAGTTCGACACCGACGGTGACGGCAAGGTGGACATCACCATGGTCGACATCGACGAGGACGGCCAGCCGGACGAGGTGGTCGACGGCGACGGTGGCCTCCCGCCCGAGCAGCTTCCCCCGACCGTCCAGGTCTGAGCGGTACGACGGCCCTCGCACCCGCTGGTGCGGGGGCCGTAGCTCACTCGGCGAGGCGCAGGGTGGCCAGGTAGTAGGGGGCGTCCCGGTCGTCCACATCGGTCAGCTGCCAGCCGCTGCCGTGCACAAGCGCGGCGAACTCGTCGGCCGAACAAACCAGGTAGTCGAACCATTCGGTGCTCAGCTCGCGGTAGCGCAGCCGGAGCCGGAGTTGACCGCCGAGCCGGCCGCGCCGGCGGTTGCGCTCGTGATAGCTGGTGTGCAGCGGGTCGCGGGTGCCGTACGGGTCGGTGCCGTGCGCGATGATCTGCGCTCCCGGTCGGGCCAGCGCGGCGAGTGCGGCCAGGAAGCCGGGGGCCCGTTGCCGCCCCTCGAACAGCCCGAGGTTGTTGCCGAGCAGCAGGAACGTGTCGTAGCGCCGCCCGTCGGCGACGTGCGTGTCGACGGTGCCGTGCACCAGCCGCCGGACACCACGACGCCGGCTGACCGCGAGCGCACCCGCGGAGGTGTCCAGCCCGGTGACCGGTACGCCGCGCTCCTGGAGCAGGAGCGCGATCCGGCCGGCGCCGGTGCCGATGTCGAGCGTCTCGCCACGTACCCGGTCCACGGCCCGGTGGTCGTACGGCTGCCACTCCGACGGCCCGTCCAGGTAGTGCGCGGCCGGAGCGCCATTGATCAAACCATCGTCCCGCTCGATGATCTCGATGACCGGCCGGGGTAGTCGGCCGCCGACCATCGGTCGGGGGCCCACTCCGGTGGCCACGGCGAGCGTGTCCCGCAGCAGTTCGCCGATCACGTCACCGATTTGAGGCTCAGCTGTCACGACGTTCACGCTATCTGTCCACTCAGCGGCCGGTAGCGGCCGTATCCTGGCGGCGTGACCACGCTAGACCGGCTGTCCGCCGAGAAGTATCTGCTGCTCACGACCTTCCGCAAGGATGGTCGGGCGGTGCCGACCCCGGTCTGGGCGGTCCGCGACGGTGAGGCGTTGGCGGTCTGGACCCGGGCCGACTCGGGCAAGGTCAAGCGGATTCGCAACAACGGCCAGGTGACAGTGGCGCCCTGCGACATCCGGGGGCGTCCGCACGGGGCGGCGGTGGCCGGGCACGCCACGATCTGTGGCGGCGCCGACACCGGTCGGGTCCGTGATCTGCTCAAGCACAAGTACCGGCTGGTCGGCCGGCTGAGCCTGTTGGGCAGCCGGTTGCGCGGCGGCGAGGGCAGCACTGTCGGCATCCGCGTGACGCTTGCCGAGGACGCGCGCTGAGGGTGTGGTCAGATTTCGCTCCGGACATCGAGAAGGGGGGGGGGGGGGGGGGGCCCCCCCCCCCCCCCCGAAAAAAGGTGCCCGGACAGAGCCCCCCCCGGGGAGGGGGGGGGGGCCCCGGCGCCGGGCCCCCACCCCCCCCACAACCGGGACACCCGG